>JBBKWR010000272.1:0-8396 GCA_037969055.1 Flavobacteriaceae bacterium
CATCGATAAATTAACAAATCAATGAACGTTTTGATCCTAGGTTCTGGCGGCCGTGAACATACACTGGCATGGAAAATCAAACAGAGCCCCCTATTAAATAATCTTTTCGTGGCACCTGGCAATTCAGGGACAGGGGAAATCGCAAAAAATATACCAATAAGTGTAAACCAGTTTGATAAAATCAAAGATCTGGTCCTTTCCGAAAAGATCCAAATGGTAATCGTTGGCCCAGAAGATCCATTGGTAAACGGGATTCACGATTACTTTCTCAATGATGCCAAGCTTCGGAGCATCCCTGTTATTGGCCCTGAAAAAGCCGCTGCCTCGCTGGAGGGCAGCAAGGAATTTGCCAAAAAGTTCATGATACGGCATAACATTCCCACAGCGTCGTACCAAAGCTTTACCGCCGGCAACCTTGACAAGGGAATGAAATTTTTGGAAGGCTTGAAACCCCCTTATGTCCTAAAAGCAGACGGCTTGGCAGCGGGTAAGGGCGTGGTGATTCTGAATGACCTTCAAACCGCAAAAGACGAATTAAGGGCCATGCTGATCGAGGCCAAATTTGGGGCCGCTAGCACTACCGTGGTCATCGAAGAATTTTTAGCAGGCATAGAACTCAGTGTTTTTGTGCTGACCGATGGGAAGAATTATAAAGTGCTGCCCACTGCAAAAGATTACAAGCGCATTGGGGAAGGAGACAGCGGACTCAATACAGGTGGCATGGGGGCCATTTCCCCTGTTCCTTTCGCAGATAAGGAGTTTATGGCACAGATACACCATCGGATCGTTAAACCTACCGTAGAGGGGCTTAAAATGGACGGGCTCCCATATAAGGGTTTTATTTTTATTGGGTTGATCAAGGTCGGCAATGACCCTTTTGTTATCGAATATAACGTGAGACTGGGAGATCCGGAGACCGAGGTGGTTGTCCCGAGGATCAAGAACGACCTGCTTGTCTTACTCCAAGCAGTAGCGGACCAGACCTTGGATAAAATTGATTTACAGATCGACCCTCAGAGCGCCGCTACGGTCATGCTGGTAGCAGGAGGATATCCTGGAGCCTATACAAAAGGAGCGGTGATAACGGGTTTTGACACTGTTGAGGACTCTTTAGTGTTCCATGCCGGCACCCTGAACAAAGAAGGCCAAGTGCTTACCAATGGAGGACGGGTGATGGCCATCACTTCACTGGGAAATGGCTTTAAGGAAGCCTTGGCGAAGTCTTATGAAAATGTTCGTAAAATACATTTCAAAGGGGTAAATTATCGAAAGGATATCGGCTTCGATCTGTAATCGGGCACCCTGGCAACAGCACCAAGCCTAATTGGCGCTTACGAAAACCTAGGTTTTGCTATAGGTAGGAATGGGAAGTGATACTTTTGTCTTCATCGCCCTGATCATTATATTTTTTCAGTTCGAGCATCCAGTAGGTGAAAGCCACGAAACCCAGCACAAAAAACAGCCAATTCACCCCGTTTGAAGCCCACCAGTTTTGCATAAACCTTAAAAAATCGTAAGGCGCGAAAAGATGGTTGACAAATAAATCCTGGATACCTTCAAAAAATGCTTTCATGTGTTTATGAATTAAGGGTCAATTGACAAAACCGCAATATATACATGGCCATAATACCGCTTAAAGACAGGTACATCAATTTACCAACGACAGCGAATTATTAAACAATAGGTTTTATCTAATCAGTATATTTACGCTACAAAAATATAAAATCTAAGATGATATCCAGCTTTTTTAGCAAAACAAAGCCTATAAACTATATCATACTTCTCACATTCGTATTTGTATTATACTGGTTCGTCCATTTCTTCGCTTTTGACAGATCATACGGCCCTGAACAGTTATTATTACAAACAGCGGTTTTAGGGCTGCTGTTGTTCTCCTTTTTTATTGTGAACTTTATCGTAACACGCAACAAGGTAACGGGGCAAAATTCATATACAATTCTATTTTTTGCCCTATTGTTTATGGTTTTTCCTGAGACCATGCTCGACAACAATGCCATCCTTTGCAGTTTTTTTCTGCTGCTGGCACTGAGGCGATTGATCAGTGTCCGTACGAACAAAAACATCAAATCCAAGATTTTTGATGCCACCCTTTGGGTAGCGGTATCCAGTCTTTTTTACGATTGGGCCCTCTTGTTCCTACTCTTGGTGTTTATGGCAATTTATATATATGAGCCAAAAAACATTAGAAATTGGTTGGTACCATTTGCCGCCATATTTGCAACCGCCATGATCGTCTATGGGGGACTGACCTTGGCGGATAGAACGGAATTCCTATTCGAACATTATCAATTCAATTATTACTTTGACAAAGAATACTTTTTTAATTGGGGCAACAGTTCAAAACTCATATTGTATGTACTTTTTATCTCCGTAGTAGGGTTGGTCTCTTTTATTAAATTTGGCAAAGCGGGCATGGGAAAGGTAGCGACCATGAGATTGATCGCCATCACATTTCTATTGGGAATCCTGATAAAGCTACTTATCGGCTCAACCCAAGAATATCCCATCTTACTCAGCTTTTTTCCCGCTGCGGTTTTTCTAAGTAAGTATGTGGAGTCCATCAAGCGGCCCAACATCATGGAAATTATTTTAATACTGGCTATTATTATTCCGTTCATAGGCTTCTTCATCGGACTTATTATAAAATAAATAAGGATATCTTTGCTTTAAATTCTTGTACAATGTTCAGTGATTTCGCCTACCAAATTTTCGAAGAGTGTATTAAGAAGTATCACCTTAAAGATGATGTTTCCCAATCTTTTGACAATCCATATCCAAAAGAGGACGTTGCCCATTTATTATATCGAAAAAATTGGATCGATACGGTTCAGTGGCATTTGGAGGATTTGATCCGTGACCCAAAGATAGCACCGGCCAAGGCCATTGTTTTAAAGCGTAAAATCGATGCCAGTAATCAGGATCGGACAGATTTGGTAGAGTTTCTGGACAGCTATTTCCTTACAAAATACCACTTGGTACAAACATTGGATAATGCAACGATCAATACAGAAAGTCCCGCTTGGGCCCTAGATCGCTTGTCCATATTGGCCCTAAAAATATATCACATGCAGGAAGAAACCAAACGTTCCGATGCCAATGCGGACCATGTGAAAAAGTGCAAGGATAAGCTGGCGGTCTTGATGGAGCAGCAAGCCGACCTATCAAGGGCCATTGACCAACTATTGGATGACATAGCGGCGGGCAAAAAGTACATGAAAGTATACAAGCAAATGAAAATGTACAACGATGAGGAATTAAATCCCGTTCTCCGTGGGACCAAATGATGAAAACAGCCGAATAATTGAAAAGTTAAAGGACAATGACCAGCATATATTGGTCATCCGCTTGTCCGCTTTGGGAGACGTGGCCATGACCGTTCCTATCCTTTTGGCACTTTTGCAACAATATCCGCGCCTAAAAATAACCGTACTCACAAAAGGTTTTTTTAAACCTATCTTTTCGAAATTGCCGAGAACAGCCGTATTCGAAGCCGAGGTAAATGGCAAGCATAAGGGCATCCTAGGGATCTTTAAATTATATAGGGAGCTCAAGAAACTTGAAATTACTGTTGTAGCCGATCTGCATAACGTACTGCGCAGCAACATTTTAAAAGTATTATTTGGATACGGCAGCAACCGTTTCGAACAAATCGACAAGGGTAGGGCCGAAAAGAAGGCCCTAACTGCCGTCAAAAACAAGAAATTTAAACCCTTAAAGTCAACGCACCAGAGATATGCCGACGTATTTGTTCGTTTGGGCTATCCCATAGATTTATCCAACGTACTCTTGCTTGCCCGAGAAGATTTGTCCATTAGCATCTTGGACATAGTTGGAAAGCGGGATAAAAAATGGATCGGAATTGCACCTTTTGCGGCCTTTGAGGGTAAAAGATATCCTTTTGGGCAGATGCAGGAGGTCGTTTCGATACTCGATAAAAATGTAGACTCCAAAATCATCTTATTCGGAGGGGGAACCGCTGAAGCCAAAGCGCTGGATGCCCTTCTCGGCGAAAACTGTATCAATATCGTCGGGAAACTAGGGTTTTCAGAAGAATTGGCCCTGATATCCAACCTTGATATTATGGTATCCATGGATAGTGGAAACGGCCATTTGGCGGCCATGTACGGGATTCCAACCCTGACGCTCTGGGGAGTGACCCATCCATTTGCCGGATTTGCGCCCTTTGGGCAAGACCCTAACAATGCGCTTTTAGCCGATAGGGAACAATTTCCTCAAATTCCTACTTCGGTCTATGGAAACAAAATGCCCGAAGGGTATCAAATGGCCATCGCATCGATACCCCCAACCAAGGTGGTCGGGAAAATTATGGCGATGTTGAAATCAAAGCAGTGAATGAACTATGCCGTAGTAGTTTTGGGCTCCAAGGATTTAAAATAATGTCTCAATTGGCTCATAAACCTATATTTTCTAGCGGATGGCGCGTTTTCGACCATCAAGGTCCTTACCCCCATATAAGCCCCCATTAAGAAAACGGCGACCCCTTCCGCATCCACGTGCCTATCGATGTGTCCGTTGAACTTGCCACGTTGTATTGCTGCCACAAGTGTTACCTCCCAGACCCTCAGAATTTCGTTTAGGTGATTCATGATATTTTCGTTCCTACCGTTGAATTCACTGATGAAATTATTGATCACAAAACCGTAATCCAGTTCATTATGTACCGCAGTTTCCAAAGCGTCTTCAAAACACCGGGTAATCACGTCTAAAGTTTCCCCGTCACCCTCGATAGGTTCTATAAGTGTGCTATAAACTTTACGGACCAGCATACTTTCAATGATCTGCACGAAGAAATCTTCCTTAGAATCAAAGTGATAATAAAAGGCACCTTTTGAAAGGGACAATTCCTTAAGAATATCATCGATACTAGTACTATAATAACCTTTGCTGTAGAACATATGTAGGCCAGTAGTCTGCATTCTGAGCATGGTCGCCATGCGTTTTATGGATTTTTCCATCAAAATTGGGGTTTTAGGCAAAACCGACCGTTGGGTCTTATTGCTATAACTCATTTAATGCGGGGTTATTCTAAAACAGGGAGCAGGGGAACCAAAAATTCGACAAAATGCACGATTTAGGAACCTATTTTCCATAAAATGGCCTAGTCCAAACCATTGGGTCGGTTCAACGCCGGCCATGATTACCATGAATGGATGAAACATAGAACGCAACAATGGAGATAAAATACGATAGTGCAACCTAGTATTCTCTGCCTCGGAATTGGATCAAATAGGGGTACTGGACAAAAAGGGAACTGAAAAAGCCTATACCATGGGCTATGACAATTCCGCCAGGAAATTGCAAAAATACTTTCGGATGTTAGTAGCGATTTGGACGCTAGCTAGAAGTAAAGATTAGCGGTTTAACCTATACATCGTCATAATCGATCTTCAAGGTCGGCGTCAGTGGATGCGCCTGACAGGTAAGTACTAGACCATCAGCAATTTCTGCATCCGTCAAGATCTGGTTTTTCACCATTTCGGCCTTCCCTTCCTTGATACGGGCAATGCAACTACTGCACACCCCTCCCTGACAGGAATAGGGCGCATCTATATTTTCTTTCAAGACTGCGTCCAATACCCGTACGCCCCTATTCATGGACAGGGTATATTCCTCATCATCCAAAGTCACCGTCAATTCAGTCTGTCCGTCGGGCGTTACTGGTAATTCATCCAGTATTTCAGTGGTTGTGAACAGTTCAAAATGAATTTTTGAGGCAGGGATGTCATCTTCTTGCAAGGCGGTCTTAACCAAATGGATCATCGCCTCTGGCCCGCAGAGGTAAAACGCATCAAATTCCAAGTTTTTGTGCTTGTTTTGAAGCGCATAATTTACGGTGGAGACATCAATTCGCCCGAATAGGGAATCATCTTCCCGCGATTGGCTATTGATAAAATAGACAAAAAATCTGTTCGCATGATCAAGTTCCAATTTTACCAGATCGGTGTAGAACATGGTCTCTTCATAAGATTTGTTCCCATACACCAGAACAAATTCGTTCTTGGGGTGCTGCTCCAATGCGGAGCGGACCATGCTCATTATGGGCGTAATGCCGCTACCGGCGGCAAAGGCCGCAATATTTCGAGGTATATCGGATGGGGTTAAGACAAATCTACCTTCCGGAGGCGTGACCTCCAAAACGTCCCCTTTCTTCAATTGGTTATGGGCAAAGTCTGAAAAACCGCCCTTATCGACCTTTTTGACCCCAATGGTGATGCCATCACTTTTGGGAGACGAACTAATGGAATATGCGCGTCGCAGTTCCTTGCCTTTAAGATTCTTTTTTATGGTTATATATTGCCCGGGCAGGAAGGCAAATGTCTGAATGAGTTCCTTAGGGATGTCAAATGTTATCGCTACCGAACTGGGCGTAAGAGATCTTATTTGTTTTACCGTGAGGGAAAAAAAATCGGCCATTTTTAATATTTTCTGCAAAACTAAGCATTGAATCGGCGATTTAATAGTCGAAGCAAAAAAAATGTCCGCTTTTGTAACAAAACGCTATTTTTGGACACTAAGCACCTGAGCCCAACAACCAACACTTCATGTTCAAACATTTTATTATTCTGCAATGGAAATCGTTCTTTCGGTCCGCTTCCTTGGGCAAAAGCATGGCCATAAAGATTTTAATGGGTTTCTTGGTATTGTACCTCATGGCATCTCTGGTCCTGACAGGTGTGGGACTCTTTTTTATACTTAAGAAAACGGTTCCCGGTGTCGACCCACTGCTCACGTTAAGCCATTATCTCCTTTATTGGATTTTGGCCGAGCTATTTCTCCGCTATTTTATGCAAAAGCTACCGGTGATGGACATTAAGCCCTTTTTGACATTGCCCATAAAAAAAAGTAACATCACCCATTATATTTTGGCACGTTCGGGGGTGTCCGTCTACAATTTTTTAACGCTGTTCTTCCTTGTACCATTTGCTGTGGTTTTGTTACTTCAAGGATATCCAGCGGTAAATGTGCTCCTGTGGTCATTTGCCATAATGGGCATTGTGCTATCCATTAATTATATCAATTTTATTGTCAACAAAAGCGATAGTGCCTTAATCGTTTTGGGGGCTATACTTTTGGCACTATACGCCTTGAATTTCTTTAAAGTGCTACCGGTCAATGAATACGCTGGACATCTATTTTATGCCCTATACAAATTCCCATTGGCGGCTTTAATACCTATGATTATTGCCGTTGGCAGCTATTTGGTCAACTATAACTTTTTGGGGAAGAAGATTTTCCTGGACGCCTCACTTGGCAAGAAGACAAAATTAGCAGTAACCTCAAACATGGCATGGACCAAACGATTTGGCGACATTGCCCCTTATATCCAGTTAGACTTAAAGCTGATCTGGCGCAACAAACGCACGAAGATGCAGGTATTCATTTCCTTGGCGATGATTCTATATGGACTGATATTTTATGCAACTGGCCAATATGGCCCAACATCTGTACTTTTTGTTTTTTTAGGGATTTTTATGACCGGGATGTTCCTGTCCAATTTTGGACAGTTTATCCCTGCTTGGGATAGTGAATACTATAGTATGATGATGTCGCAGAACATTCCCCTGCGCAAGTATCTTGAATCAAAAGCGGGACTTATTTCGGTTAGTGTTGTGGTGATGTTTATGCTATCCATTCCATATGTGTATTTTGGGTGGCGGGCCCTTGCCATCAATTTTGCCTGCGCGGTCTACAATTTAGGGGTCAATATACCTGTGATCCTCTATTTTGGCTCGTTCAACAAAAAGCGAATTGATCTATCCAAAAGTGCAATGAGCAACCTGCAAGGTACCAGCGCTACTCAATTTTTGGTCATGGTGCCGCTAATGGTCGTGCCCTGCTTGATCTACTTTGTGCTTAAAACTTTTATCAGTTTTGAGTTGGCCATAGGAGTTCTTTGTGGTTTAGGGGTAGTTGGATATGCTTTAAGAAAGCCATTGATGGACATGGTCACCAAGGCCTATAGAAAAAAGAAATATGGTATGGTTGCCGGCTTTAAACAAAAAGATAGTTAATATGATGCGATGGGCGCCCCCTGCCCTCGCCGTCAATATAATTTCTCGATTGATATGATAATTGTTCAAAACCTTAGTAAGAAATACGGGAACCAACTGGTCCTCAACATTCAGCATCTGGAAATCCCCAAGGGCCAAAGCTTCGGCCTAGTGGGCAACAACGGAGCGGGAAAGACCACTTTTTTTAATTTATTACTAGACCTGATACAGCCCACTACAGGGCATATTACCAGTAAGGGCATACAGGTGAACACAAGTGAAACCTGGAAACCTTTTACTTCCGCGTTTATCGATGAGTCTTTTTTGATCGGGTACCTGACCCCCGAGGAGTATTTTTACTTT
>JBBKWR010000273.1:0-7340 GCA_037969055.1 Flavobacteriaceae bacterium
GGAATTCGCGATTTTGAGAGCAGCACGGTAACGGCCGAATACGGAGGAAAATTCAAAGAAGAAGCCGTGCGTCGGGAATTTTTGGACTACATCAACCTGGACAGCAAACTTTAATCGTATTTCATTATAATGCAATTGTACCAAAGCCAACCGCTAAAAATATACAATTCACTTTCCGGTAAAAAAGAACTTTTCAAACCATTGAACAAAGGTCATGTGGGCATGTATGTCTGTGGCCCAACGGTATATAGCCATGTGCATTTGGGCAATTGCCGCACCTTTATGTCGTTCGATATGATTTTTAGGTATTTGAGGCATTTGGGGTACAAAGTTCGTTATGTAAGAAACATTACCGATGCGGGACATTTAGTGGATGACGCCGATGACGGGGAGGATAAAATTGCTAAAAGGGCCCGTTTGGAGGAATTGGAACCTATGGAAGTGGTGCAGCGATATACCGTTGATTTTCATACGATCTTACAGAAATTCAACTTTCTACCGCCCAGTATAGAACCTACCGCCACTGGCCATATTATTGAGCAAATGGAAATCATAAAGGACATCCTACAAAAAGGATATGCATATGAAACCAATGGCTCCGTATATTTTGACGTGGCCAAGTTTAACCAAGATCACCATTACGGCAAACTTAGTGGCCGAAAGTTGGAAGACATGATTACCAATACCAGGGAGCTCACCTCCCAGGATGAGAAAAAAAGCCCACAGGATTTCGCACTTTGGAAAAAAGCGGAGCCGCAGCATATCATGCGATGGCCTTCCCCTTGGGGAGATGGCTTCCCGGGCTGGCATCTCGAATGTACCGCCATGAGCACAAAATATTTGGGCGAAACCTTTGATATCCATGGGGGCGGCATGGATCTAAAATTTCCACACCATGAATGCGAAATCGCACAAGCGGAGGCCACTTATGGACATTCTCCTGTGAATTATTGGATGCACGCCAATATGTTGACCTTGAATGGTAAGAAGATGTCGAAATCAACAGGGAACAGCATTTTACCTGGGGAGATCTTTACTGGAGAAAACACCATTCTCAGCAAAGCCTTTGCCCCTTCGGTGGTGCGGTTTTTTATGATGCAGGCCCATTATACCAGTATTTTAGATCTTAGCAACGATGCGCTGCTCGCTTCTGAAAAAGGGTATCAAAGATTGATGGAGGCTATAGAAGCACTGGGCCTTTTGGAATCCGGTAAAAAAAGCGATTTTGGGGTCGCGGCATGGGTGCAGCAATGCTATGACGCCATGAACGATGATTTCAACACCCCTATACTGATCGCACATATGTTTGAGGCGGTAAAACACATCAATCTTATAAAAGAAGGCAAGGAAAACATTACCCAAGCCGACAAGGAGTTGCTCCAACAGACCATGAAGTCCTTTATTTTTGATGTACTGGGTCTTGAAGAAAATAAAGTAGGTCTTGGCACCTCGAATACGTTATCGGGTGTAGTCGAATTATTGATCCAGCTGCGCAAGGAGGCAAGGTTGAACAAAGATTTTGCCACTTCTGACAAGATCAGAGACCAGCTTGCAGAGTTGGGAATACAGTTGAAGGATGGTACCGAAGGAACGACTTTCAGTCTTTTATAGATTTCATGTCATCCGACTTCGCTTAGGGCAAAATCCCCCATACATTTCGTTTACATGTATGCCATAGATTTTGAAATGAATTCAGCCCAGTAAAAATGAAAAAAATACTGATCGCCCCGTTCGTCCTCCTAGTGCGTTTTTATCAGCTTGCCATTTCTCCTTATACGCCAGCTAGTTGTCGCTATTCCCCTACCTGTTCACAATACACTTTGGAAGCCTTGAAAAAGCATGGGCTGTTCAAAGGCGGGTGGCTATCGATCAAGCGGATTTTTAGCTGTCATCCATGGGGCGGCCGGGGACATGATCCAGTTCCCTAGGGAACATCAAACCTACGTATCGCGTTTAGCCCCAAGTAATATGAACCCACTACTTGGTTATGTGGCAAAAGAATATCAAATTGCCAATCCCAATTTTAGATTGGTTTCTATTTTATTATAGGGCGGTGGCCTAGTATCTATTTTGTTATCTTAGCCCTTCAAAACTACTAGAATGTACTTTTTAGGAATCGACTGGAACCCGAACGAAACGCTATTTCAAATTGGTCCAATACAGATCAAATACTACAATTTACTATGGATTACCGCCTTCGCCGTGGGTTGGCTGATTATGAAACGTATTTTTTTGAACGAGAAAAAAACGATCGAACAACTCGATTCGCTTTTCATTTATACCTTGGTAGCTACAATGCTGGGCGCTCGTTTGGGACATGTATTTTTCTATGATTGGGGTTATTATCAGAACCACCTTTTGGAGATATTGCTTCCCATTCGGGAAAGTGCCGACGGCAGTCTTTTTGGTTTTATCAAGGGATATGAGTTTACGGGTTTTACCGGTTTAGCGAGCCATGGGGCCATAATCGGAGTAATTCTGGGAATGGTGCTATACACGAGAAAGTTTCCAGAGTTCAAAATGCTTTGGATTTTAGATCGAATGGTGATTCCGTTCGCCATTGGGGCCTTCTTTGTGAGATTGGGCAATTTTTTTAATTCCGAAATCAACGGCAGGGTCACAGATAAATCTTTTGTTTTCGCCACCCGTTTTATTCGGGATTCGATTTACCCTTCCGAAGCGCTATCTATTACAGGTGAAAAAACGGTGAATGCAGCCTATAAAGCCATTGAAAAAAATCCCCAATTTTCTGAATATCTCGATAAGGTTCCCTATAAACATCCTGCCCAACTATACGAAGGGGTTTGTTATATTTTTGTTTTTGTTTTACTGTATTACCTCTATTGGAAAACGGATAAAAAGGAGAAACAAGGTTTCCTATTCGGCACTTTTTTAGTGCTCTTATGGGGAGTTCGATTTTTTGTGGAATTTGTAAAAGAAAGGCAGAACGAGCTTGATGAATCGTTTGAATTATTGTCGATCGGTCAATGGCTAAGTATCCCTTTTATATTAATAGGACTCTATTTTATGTTCAGGCCGGGGCTTACCAAGAAGTAAGCGTGGGTCATTGGGCTTATTACCAATTTGTGAACCATAAGCGCGGCCGCTAAAAAAATTAGGATGAAGACTTTTAGGATATTGCTGGTACTTGCCTTCGTATTTTTTGCCTTACAATCGTGCAAGGACGAAGCCAAAAAGGCCATTATAACCGAAGCTGTCGTCTTTAAAAAGGAAGGTGATTTATCGATCTACAAACAAAAGGTGGATACCTTGATTACCCAATTGGATATCGAGATTGCCGATAGTGACTATGAGACCGAAACTGGTTTGATGTACCGAAATTCGATGGAGGACGAACAGGGCATGCTTTTTATTTTTGACGATGTTCGCATGCACAATTTTTATATGAAAAACACCGAATTCCCCTTAGACCTCATCTTTATAAAAGATGACCTTACCATTGCGAGTTTTCATGAGAATGCAAAGGCCTTAGATGAAAGTTCGCTTTCTTCCCAAGTGCCCGTGAAGTATGTATTGGAAGTCAATGCTGGATTCGCCCAAAAGTGGTTGTTGGAAGTAGGGGATACAATAAAGTTCCAAAAACTATAAAGTGATGCACCTGCTACTGGACGGCCAAGAAACCGAACGGTTGTATTTCCGTAAAATGCTCCCTACCGACTTTTCAAATTGGCTGCCCTTTCATGAAGATAAAAGGACTTCCCAATTTTGGTCCGGTCTTCCCGATGACCCCATAACGGCATGTGAACAAGACTTTGAAAGGACATTTGAGCGCTATAGTAAAAATCTCGGGGGCAAGATGGCCCTTATTTTGAATGGCGATACTACATTGGTAGGACTCTGTGGATTGTTGGTCCAAGAAATTGATGGGCAACGTGAAATCGAAATTGCCTACTCCTTGCTGCCAAAGTACTGGGGCCAAGGTTTTGCTAAGGAAGCCGCCGAAAAATGCAAAGAAGTTGGTCTGGGCCTAGCGACTTTAAACCGATTGATTTCAATCATCCACATTGATAATGTTCCCTCCCAAAAAGTAGCGCTGGGCATCGGAATGCATCTGGATCGTACGACTACCTATACCAACAATCCTGTTCATATTTTTTACATAAGGTCATGAGCAAAAAACACTGGGCCGTCTTTATCGACAACAATTCTGACAAGGAAGCACTTATAAATGCGCTTTTGGACGGCAACCATCCGGCAGGTTTTGAAGAACTTTCAGGCACCGGTCATCTTTTCTCCAAGTTGGCCTTGGAAAGATTTATCGATGAGGAAGAACGGCATGGTACCAAATCGCTTTCCGATCAAACAAGCCAAGCCCTTAAAACCATGTCGAGCGGGGAACAGAAAAAGGCGCTGTTATCGTATATCCTAAACGCTAGGCCCGATTTTATCATACTTGACAATCCGTTCGATAATTTGGATACCGGGACACAAATAGCGCTTAAAAAACAATTGGGACGCATATGTTCCACCACTTCGATGGTACAGCTCATCAGTAGAAAAATAGACCTCCTACCCTTTATAGATACCTTTGCACGCTTGAAAGAGCAAAACCTCACTTTTATTCCGCATCCAAATGAAAATCAGTCCCAACTAATATTTCACAAATTCCAGGATGATATTCCACCTCCATTACACCAGATTGATTATGTAGGTGTGAATCTTATCGAATTACGGAACATCAACGTATCCTATCTTGAAAAACCCATTTTAAAGCAAATCGATTGGACCATTAGAAAAGGGGAATTTTGGGAGCTGCGTGGGGCAAACGGGAGTGGCAAGACCACCATATTATCTATGATCACGGGAGAAAATCCAAAAGGATACGGACAGGACCTTTACATCTTTGGTCAGCGAAAAGGCAGTGGGGAAAGTGTATGGGATATTAAGAAAAAGATAGGTTATTTTACCCCGGCGATGACCGATAAGTTTACAGGATATCATACCGTGGAAAACATGATCATTAGTGGTCTGAACGATTCTATTGGACTTTATCTAAAGCCTACCGAGATTCAGCTGCGATTGGCAAAGGCATGGCTTATCCTGATCAATATGTGGCATAAAAAGGATCTCTTGTACCATGACCTTGGCATGGGACAAAAAAGGCTGGTCATGTGTATCCGCGCTATGATAAAGCATCCCATATTATTGATATTGGACGAACCCACAGCGGGTCTGGATGACCCTAGTGCGAAACTTTTTGTGGATCTTGTCAATAAATTTTCCAGGGAAAGTAACAGTACCATCATTTTCGTATCGCACCGAAAAGAGCCGGGATTAGCACCCAATTTTATCTACGAACTGGAAATGACGCCAGCAGGTTCTACCGGTAGATTAGTGTAACAAAACTGCCGATCATTCCATTGTGCGCAATAATTGGAGCGATCGGCAGTTCCTTGATTAATTAAAATTGACTAGGCAGTCGCCTTTGATTTTATTTTCAATGGTTCTCTCACATCTTTCTTTACGGTATCGAACATCACAGGAGTAGCAATGAAGATCGAAGAGTACGTACCCACTACGATACCAATGATCATGGCAAACATAAAGCCCCTCAACGATTCACCGCCAAAAATAAAGATAGTTAAAAGTACCACCAATGTGGTCAATGAGGTGTTCAAGGTCCTACTCAAGGTACTGTTGATTGCCATATTAACGTGTAAGCCACCTTTCCAGCCTTTTTCGTTGAGAATTTCCCGAATGCGGTCGAACACGACCACGGTGTCGTTCAAGGAATACCCAATCACCGTTAAGATCGCGGCGATGAAGGCCTGGTCAATTTCCATATTAAACGGCATTAAAGTGCCCAACAACGAGAAAATTCCCAATACGATTAAAACGTCGTGTAGAACTGCGACCACGGCGCCCAAGGAAAATTGCCATTTGCGAAACCTAATAAGTATATATAGAAACACTACGGCCAATGAGCCTATGACCGCCAAAAATGCGTTCCTCTTAATATCATCTGCAATGGTCGGGCCTACTTTTACAGATTGTAGGATTCCAATAGAATTATCCCCACCACCCGTAATAAAATCGGCCTTGCCCATACCATCCGGTAACAGCTTTTGGAGGGCGGTAAATAATTTCTCTTGAATTTCATCATCGACGGCAATACCTTCAACATCGACTTTATAGGGGGTGGTTACCTTGATCTGGTTATCTTCCCCGAATGTTTTTACCTGGGTACCACTACCGAAAACTGTATTGAGTTCAGAGGCGATTTCCGATGGGTTCACCACTTTCTCAAATCGGATCTGATACGAACGGCCGCCCACAAAATCTACCCCTTGCTGCAGACCAGTGGTAAACAAAGAGAACAATCCGATAGCTATCAAAATTGATGACAACACATAGGCTATCTTTCGTTTTTTCAAAAAGTCAATATCCACATTTTGGAATAGGTTTTTGGTCAACGCCGTAGTGAAATCCAATCTTCTTGTTTTACCTTCCACATACCAATCTACCAACAATCTTGTAATAAAAATGGCAGTGAAGAGTGAGGTAAGAATACCGATCAATAGGGTAGTTGCAAATCCTTTGATCGGACCGGTTCCAAAAATAAAGAGGATAATCGCAGTAAGACCTGTGGTAATGTTCGCATCGAGAATCGAGGACAGTGCATTACTGAATCCATCTGATACGGCTTGGGATTTTCCTTTGCCCTTGGCCAACTCTTCCTTGATGCGTTCGAATATAAGCACGTTGGCATCCACCGACATCCCTATAGTCAATACGATACCCGCTAT
Organism: Flavobacteriaceae bacterium; assembly: GCA_037969055.1. GTDB lineage: Bacteria > Bacteroidota > Bacteroidia > Flavobacteriales > Flavobacteriaceae > Pelagihabitans. Next base: position 6,768 of record JBBKWR010000273.1, read on the forward strand.
GCCTGGCAAGGTAAGAACCGCACCTAGGCTTGTGAGCACCCCAAATATCAATAGGATATTCAAAAGTAGCGCGATATCTGCAAAGATACCTGCCTTACCATAGTAGAAAACCATCCATAACAGTACGATCGCCATGGCGATTAAAAAAGACAGGAAGCCGCTATCGATCGCTTCTTGTCCCAAAGAGGGTCCAACAATCTCGGACTGGATGATCTCGGCAGAAGCCGGTAACTTTCCGGCCCTTAATACGTTCGAAATATCCTTTGTCTCATTGATGGTAAATTTTCCTGTAATTTCGGAGCGCCCACCCGATATTGGTCCCGAAGACACCCCTGGGGCGGTGTACACCTTGTTATCCAATACTATGGCAATGCCCGTTTGATTGGTATAGGCATCCCCTGTTAATTTTTCCCATTCTTTGGCACCTTTGGTATTCATGGTCATCGAAACCGCAGGCTTGCCCCCAATATCAAAATCGTCGCGCGCATCGCTGACAACATCCCCACTGATTCTTGGTATTCCCTCTCGGTTCGATTTCAATGCAAATAATTCCACGATCTCGGAATCATCGCT
>JBBKWR010000274.1:0-2617 GCA_037969055.1 Flavobacteriaceae bacterium
TGGGTGGTCTCCATGCTTTCCACAATTTCAATATTCCCATGGGAAACTTCTGAGGATTTGGTGGCATGGTCGAAAGAAAAATTTCCCATGCGTTCTTTGATATAATTATTGCTCAGTAGTACATCCAACGGAATGTCGACAAAATCTGGATCGCCCAAAAAGTAGTTGCGATCAGCATAGGCACGCCGCGAGGCTTCGGTGAACAATTGGATGGTTTTTGCCGAGTTATGCCCAAATTCCGCAACATCGTAAGGCTCGATCATTTTTAAGATTTGGTTCATGGTTACCCCTCCACTGCTGGGCGGACTCATAGAAATAATTTTCAAATCTTTGTAATTGAATATCACGGGCTGTCGCCACACAGCTTCATACTTGGCAAGGTCTTCTTCGGTAATAAAACCCCCTTTTTCTTGTATAAACCTAGCTAGGATTTTGGCCGTTTCGCCTTTATAGAAGCCATCTTGGCCATTATTGGCAATCCTGCGCAAGGTATTGGCCAAAACCGGATATTTAATAGTATCGCCGGCCACACAGGTCACTGGGAAAGTGCTGAATCCCCCATTTACGTCTAATATTATTTCTTTGTAATCCAGCAAACGTTGGGCTTGTTTTTGGGTCACCACAACGCCATTTTCTGCAAGGGCGATAACGGGAGCCAAAATTTCTTCAAGGGGCAGGGTTCCGAATTTTTGGTGCACCGCGATAACTCCGGCCACCGTACCCGGTACACCCACTGCAGTGGCACCTTTGGTGCTCATCTCAGGCACCACGTTGCCCAAGGAATCGAGATACATATCCTTATGGGCAGCTAAGGGAGCCTTTTCCCGATAATCCAATGCACCCACATCACCATTGGCTTTACGATAGATCATAAATCCACCTCCCCCGAGGTTTCCGGCGTAGGGATAGGCTACTGCCAAAGCCAGTTCGGTCGCGACCATGGCATCAAAGGCATTTCCTCCTTTTTTTAAAATATCGACACCAATTTGTGAGGCCTCCACGCGTGCGGTAACCACCATGGCCTTCTCTGTGACCAAGCCGGTCGCTGGAGCGGGGGGTTTGGCACAATTGATAAAAAGAAAGGCTAAGGGGGCAAGCAGTACTATTTTCTTCATGTTAGGAGGATTTACTTTTGGGAAAAGATAATACTTTCCTAAAAAATATCTTTATCTAAAAATTGAATTAAAAATTGCCAGGCGGGAAGAAATATTTTAAGAACAAGAATGTAGTAGTGCTATAAGATAAGGTACAAAAGATCGGCATCGAATTATTTAATGCCCAAATAGTGCTGCTTGAGCATAAAAAAAGGGCTACTTCGCAGCAGCCCTTACTTGATTTTAACTGGCTGTCTTTTCCTCAAAATGACTTAACGTAATATAATGTCGCTTCGATTTAGCATCGAAATAAATATTATAAACGGTAGGGTACCATGAAGATTTTTGAAACTTTAAGGGCTGGAAAAATGATGAGCTAAAGCTCGCAAGAATGTTAAAAAAAGGGGGGTAATCGTTAAGTATTTAAAATATATGTAGGGAAACGAAAGTGATTTTAATTTATAAAAATGAGCCGGACTTTATATATTCGGATCGAGTTAAAGATAAATTAAAAATTAATTAGAATAAGATAATTAAATGCTGAATTTCTATGGGTAATCTGGTTGCTCTAAAATCATAAAAGTTGATTTTTGGAATAGGCAATCAACTCTTCAAAAAACGAGCTGAACTCATTTTCAAATTGTTCGTAATGTGCCTCCAGATCCAATATGGCAAAATTCATATTCGATTTTTTATTCGTTCGGCGGTACATGCCACTCAACACACGGCTAATGCCTTCTATCTTGGAATAATTATAAATCCAATTATCAGCAATCATATAGGGCATCATATGTTTTGTGCCGTCAGGTAAGAGTTCATAATTTTCCTCAAGTAAATCATAAAAGTCATCTACATATTTGTCCAACGGGGTGTCAGAGTAGTTGTCCCAATTTTTGGCCAAAAAATGATCATAGAATATATCCACGATCACCCCACTGTAATGGCTATGGTTTTGATGTAGGCGCTTGGTACTTTGCCGAACAATCGGATGTACATCCGTAAAGGTATCTATCGATCGATGTAAGGTGATCCCTTGTTGCACCTTTTCAGGTAAATGCTTGTATTTATTGCCACGGATACTGTCTGCAATAAAATTTCCCAAGGTGATTTCATCATCCCCGAAAGAAAGGTAGATATGCGCCAAAAAGTTCATAGGCCGATTGCAAGCTTCATTGGGCCGAATTTACGAATTAACCCCCGTTGATTGTTCCCATACTTCTATATTTGCAAAAACTTTTTAAGAAAAACATGACACTCATTAAATCTATTTCTGGGATCAGGGGGACAATCGGTGGACTTCCTGGTGATAATCTAACCCCAATCGATGCGGTAAAATTTGCAGCCGCCTATGGCATTTGGCTCAAAGGATATTCCAAAAAAGAAAAATTGAAAGTGGTCATTGGCCGTGACGCCCGGTTATCGGGGGAAATGATTCAAAATTTAGTGGTTTCTACTTTAGTGGGACTGGGTATCGACGTGGTCGATCTAAACCTATCTACCACCCCGACCGTAGAGATTGCGGT
>JBBKWR010000275.1:0-3668 GCA_037969055.1 Flavobacteriaceae bacterium
GGTGGAATTGGACGGAAAGATTAAAAAATAACATTAAGAAATAAAGATGGCAAATCACAAGTCGGCATTAAAGAGGATCAGAAGAAACGAAGCGGTACGTTTGCGTAACAGGTATCAGCATAAGACTACCCGTAACGCGATCAAAAAACTGCGAACAGAAGAGAAGAAAAAAGATGCACTGGCCCTATTGCCAAGTGTGGTCTCTATGATCGATCGTTTGGACAAGCGTAATATTATCCACGCGAACAAAGCGGCCAACCTGAAGAGTAAGCTGGCAAAACATGTAGCTGCCCTTTAAAAATATCTTGTTTACAATATAATTTATAAATGCCCCACGGTAACGTGCGGGCATTTTTTGTTCAATTTGTCTCGCGTATAGCGTTCGTTCGGCCTATTGTAAAAAAGCCAATACAGATACAGATGTACATCGCTACAATTAATAGGTAGTGTACTTGTCTAAGATGCAGTAGTTTGAATAAATCGTAGTCAAAATGGCCTGTAATCATGATTGGGGGAAAGAAAAGGTTAAATAGCAACAGTCCGACGCTTACCCAGATCATGAGGGTATTTTTCTCTTGTTGCTGCGATATAATTTCCTTGAAGTACAGTATTATACTTATGACAAGAATGATAGACCCTAGGGTGGAGGCATAGATTTGGGGAAATATCAATATGTTTTCAAGGAATGTATTTATAACTACCGAAACCAAATAAATAATTGTCCCAAATTTGATGCCATTCTTATACCTTACCTTTTGGACAACCTTCCAATAAACATAATAGAAATACAAAAAGAAAACGATATCATAGATATTGAAGACAAAGTTATTGGCATACGGATACAGCTCAGAATCAACAATCTGAAAATCGTCGAATTCCCGGATCAAGTAGCCTAGAATTTCCGATAATAGAGTATACCCAATAATGATTGGAAAATACTTTAATATACCGTCATAATACCACCGATACTGATATATGGAAATGGCCAAAGTGACCACGTACAAGGGCATAAAGTAATTTTCTTTTAGAAATTCGAGCACGTCTTCTATGAGGGTCTAGATTAATAATAGTGATGCCCTAATTACTTTGGAGGCAGTTTATTTTTTATGCGTATTGTTTCATAGACCTAAGGGGCCGCATCATTGCAAATCCTATGATGAAGCATAAATACATTAATATGATCAAACCATAATGCAAGGGTCTAATAGATTGTGCATAATTTCTATAGTAAACCCCAATTATCATCAAAGCGGGATAAAATGAATAGAAAGACATAAGACCTAAACTGATCCAAAATAATAAATTTTTGCGATTGGGAATTCTTTTTGATTTTGAGTGTAATTCCTGAAGGTACATAATTGTGCATGCAACAAGAACGAATGAGCCTATTGTCAAAGCATATATTTGGGGAAATACTATAAAATCTTGTATAAAGGGATTTAGGATGCTAATCACAATAAAAATTATAGCTCCATATTTTATAAGGATTTTATGTTTTGAACGCGTCGATATGTACCAAAAAATATAAAAGAAATAAAGAAAGAGAATGATGTCAAATATATTATAGAATATACTATTGGAAACGGAATAATCTTCTAGATATACAATTTGAAAATTTTCATTTTCCCGAATAAGATAGCCTAGTAATTCGGTCAGAAAGGTGTACCCAATAATTATTGGGAAATATTTTAATACCGAATCGAAATATCTTCTGTATCTCACTATTGAAAACAGCAAAGTGACTCCATATAACAGAATAAAACCATCGTATTTTAAAAAATTCAAAATTTCATGACTCATTTTAGGGCTAATAAGTAAAGAAATTCATTTTATTGACCGTACGGAGGTGCTCCACTTCCCCTGTTCATCGTAACACTGCCACCTGCATAAAATATTGGGGTAACCGCCAAATTTGTATTTGGGGCGAGAAGATCTGGCATGAACGAAGCATAAGATTTTTCATTTTGATCAATAGCAATGCCCATCCCACTCCCGTCGACCGGTCCAAAGGCATCATTGAGCAAGACCGCCTCGGCCTTGCCATCAAGATCGCCAATATAAAATAGATAGTCCCTGTCTCCCTTTTTTATGGTGGGGGAAAGCATAATGGAATTCTGTCTAGGATGTACGTTCTTCGGATCCTCAGAATAATTGGAAAAATAGAACCGAAGGGTAGAAATATCCACATTCGCCGCCTTGGCCTCTTGTTCTATATAGGCAATATAATTTTTGATGGTGGCATAATCATAATACACATAGCGCGCCACATCAAATTTCGCGGGCGCCTCCTCCATTTGGGCCTTGCTCCGGTCGCCCTTGGGCATCTGTTGCATCTTATCATTTACCCCGCTCCGATTAATGGAGTCCTCATAACGTTGGATCAGGGGTACCCTGCGCTCCCCATATCGGTCGTACATGGTTTTGGCATCGCTCACCTCAATAATTTGTGAGGGGGCGTCCACGGGTTCCATTTTGGGTTCCTCCATTTTTGGTTTGCAATTACTGAATCCGATAAGGATCATTACTAAAAGAAATAAGGGCACTGATTTTTTTCCATAGTTCGTCATGGTGTGGTGTTTTAGGATTAAAAAAGAATGATCAACATGTCGCAAAAGGGGGGAGGCGGAACGCGATTGCGTTATAAAGATATTTATTTTGGGAATATTTCGCCATTTATTTGGAATAATTTCAAACAAAAAAAATTCCCAAATTCCTACATTGGCGAACCAACTGGAATTTGGGATTTGTATATTGGAACCTGCCTGCCGGTTTACCTGCCGAAGGCATGGCAGATAGGATTACCGCGCCAGCGGATCTTATTGACTCATGGTCATCAAAAACTCTTCATTATTTTTGGTCTGCTTGATCCGTTGTTCAATGAATTCCATCGCTTCTACGGGGTTCATGTCGGCCAGGTACTTGCGCATGATCCACATACGCTGAATGGTACTTTCGTCCAATAACAAGTCGTCTCTTCTCGTACTGGAAGAAGTAAGGTCGATGGCGGGGAATATCCTTCGGTTCGAAATCTTACGATCTAGTTGGAGTTCCATATTACCAGTTCCTTTAAATTCTTCGAAGATCACCTCATCCATTTTGGAACCTGTATCGGTCAAGGCCGTGGCGATGATCGACAAAGATCCACCGCCTTCAATATTCCGTGCCGCGCCAAAAAAGCGTTTTGGTTTGTGCAAAGCGTTGGCATCGACACCTCCGCTCAATACTTTCCCTGAGGCTGGTTGTACCGTGTTGTAGGCACGGGCCAATCGGGTGATGGAATCCAATAGGATCACTACATCATGGCCACATTCGACCAAACGTTTTGCTTTCTCCAATACTATATTTGCCACGCGTACGTGCTCGGTCGCTTCCTTATCAAAGGTAGAGGCCACTACTTCGCCCCTTACATTGCGCTGCATGTCGGTAACTTCTTCCGGACGCTCATCGATCAACAATATGATCTGGTACACTTCTGGATGGTTAGCGGCAATGGCGTTTGCGATATCTTTCAACAACATCGTCTTACCTGTTTTGGGTTGGGAGACGATCATGCCCCGCTGTCCTTTCCCGATAGGGGAGAACAGATCTATGATGCGGGTTGAGATACTGCTCTGCCGATCCGCCAAATTGAATTTTTCTTGTGGAAACAGCGGCGTCAGGTGTTCAAA
>JBBKWR010000276.1:0-3925 GCA_037969055.1 Flavobacteriaceae bacterium
CGAATCTCACGGACAATATCCAAATAGCATAGTCCGGGCTTTACCATTACGATATCGGCCCCTTCATCAACATCCATTTGTGCTTCTGTGATCGCTTCAAAGCGGTTGGACGGATCCATTTGATAGGTCTTTTTGTCTTTGGGGACATTTTTTAGGGCGACGGGGGCGGAATCCAATGCATCCCGAAACGGACCGTAATAGGCACTGGCATATTTGGCACTGTAGGCCATAATGCCCGTATCTGTGAAGCCATCGTCCTCCAAGGCTTCGCGAATCGTTAAGATGCGACCGTCCATCATATCACTGGGGGCCACAAAATCGGCACCTGCCCGGGCATGGGAGACGCTCATCTCCGCTAATATATCAACGGTTTCATCGTTGAGGATCTGTCCGTTTTGAACAATGCCATCATGCCCATAAGATGAATAGGGATCAAGTGCAACATCGGTCATGACCAACATAGCCGGACAAGCATTCTTGACCGTCTTGATGGCCAACTGCATCAAACCATTATCATTCAACGCTTCCGATCCTTTGTTGTCCTTTAAATGGGTAGGCACTTTTACGAAGAGCAGGACGGCGCACAATCCCATTTTCCAAAGTTCCTTGGACTCCTTTTCCAATACGTCCAAACTCATTCTGTAGTAATTGGGCATGGAGGCAATCTCTTCTTTAATTCCCTTGCCCTCCACTACAAATAGTGGCACCAAAAAGTCGCTGGGGGTCAATACCGTCTCGCGGACGAGCGATCTTATGGCTTGGTTTGCTCGAAGTCTTCTATTTCTACGGAGTGGGTACATCTGAAAGTATTTGTGGTCTAAAATTACGTATTCCCTATCAAAGTAGGCACATATTATTGGATGGGCTCCCTACCATTTTCCATAGCATGTATTTCCTCTTTACATTTTATAAGCTCCTCGAGCTTACGGCCTAGTCCATGTGTGGCCCACAAGCCCCTATCATTTATAAGTTTTAAGGGATTTTGACCCGTGTCTATATAAGTTTTGATCGATTTGACCAAAGGATCATCAAAGGTGTTGATTTTTAAGATGGACTTATTACCAGGGATACTATAAGCGCCTTCGTAATCGTAACAAACCACTAAAACCTTATCACCTACGGCCACATCAAGGTCATTAAAACAATCGGACAAAAAAAACTTCTGGCCCCTATAGGTTTGAGCACCCAGATCTTTAATCTTTAATACGTTTTCTATTGCTACGATGCCCTCACGCGAGATGTATAAGGGCCCGGCAACATCTGTGGGTTCTTTGACCGACGATACAGTGCCCGTAAAAACCAGTGCAAGTTCTTCGCCGCAGCTGCCGATAAAGGGCCCGGACTCTGGCCACCAATAGGTATAGCCTACAGTGAGGGTGTCTTGCGTAAAAGTAATATCGAGGTCACTTGGTTTATTCTTGCCAAAATCGCATGCCGAGGAAAAGGCCAACACCCCAATTACAAATATGATTATAAGAATAGCCCGCGTTACGTTACCCATTTTTTCGGATTTTGAAGGACTTTCAATAAACGTTCCTCTTCGCTTCCAATTTCGGGATGGTGGTCATATCGCCATTGCACATGGGGTGGTAGGCTCATTAAAATGCTTTCGATGCGGCCATTGGTCTTTAAGCCAAAAAGGGTACCCTTGTCATGGACCAGGTTGAATTCCACATACCTACCGCGTCGAATTTCTTGCCAATCCCTTTGTTTTTGGGTATAGCTGAGACCTTTTCTTTTTATAACGATAGGTATATATGCCTCCAAAAAACTGTTCCCCACTGCTGTGACAAAGTTGTACCAGTCTAGCATGCCCATCTTGTCCGTCGCCTTGCAATAGTCGAAAAAGAGTCCCCCTATCCCCCTGGCCTCATCCCTATGGGCATTCCAAAAATAGGCATCGCATTTCTGTTTATAGTTGGGATAAAAAGTAGGGTCATGACGATCACAGGCTTTTTTGCAGAGGGTATGGAAATGTACCGCGTCTTCTTCGAATAGGTAGTAGGGGGTCAGGTCTTGGCCCCCGCCGAACCACTGGTCCAGGAGCATACCTTTTTTATCGTACATTTCAAAATAGCGCCAATTGGCATGTACTGTTGGCACCATTGGGCTTTTGGGATGGAGGACCAAACTCAGGCCACAGGCATAGAAATCCGCATTGGATACACCAAAATATTGTTGCATGCTTTCCGGAAGTTCGCCGTGAACGGCTGAAATGTTAACCCCACCTTTCTCGAAAACCGCGCCGTTTTCTAGGATACGGGAGCGGCCACCGCCCCCTTCCGGCCTATTCCAGAGATCTTCCCTGAATTTGGCTTTGCGGTCTACTTGCTCCAATTTCCCGCAAATGGTGTTTTGTAGATTTTGGATATAGGAATAGAATTGATCTTTCATAAATGGCAATCAAAATACCAGATGGTAAATGGGGCTGGATAGTTTAAAGTAAAGGTAAGGATTATCGAAAAATATAAATGTTCAAAAATCAATGGATACTTGTCGATATCGACATGGCCATGAGAAACAAAACCTTAAATGATAATCTAAATTTGAATTGGAATTGACAAATGATTGCTTAAATTTATTAAGATTCAATTTGTGATTCATCATTTCGTTATTGATTTTTAATTTGATATTTAATGGTTAGATTCAGTAGTAGCTGCCTGTTACTTGTGTTGATAAGCACTATATTTTTGAGTGTCATAACTGCGCAAGATAAAAGACCTAATATCATTTTCATACTAACAGATGATCAAAGGTTCGATGCTTTGGGTTATGCGGGCAATGCGCTGATCCATACGCCAGAAATGGATTTATTGGCCAAGACTGGGGCATATTTTGAAAACGCCTTGGTGACCACCCCTATTTGTGCAGCCAGTAGGGCAAGTATCCTGACGGGCCTGTATGAAAGAACCCATCGATATGATTTCAGTACTGGAAATATTAGGGCTGCCTATATGGCAACATCCTACCCTACGATTTTAAAACAAAATGGATACTACACTGGTTTTTATGGCAAATACGGCGTGCTTTATGACAGCCTGGACAAACAATTTGACATATATGAATCCTATGATCGCAACAATGACTATAACAATAGACGGGGTTATTATTACAAAACTTTGGATAAGGATACGGTACACTTAACGCGTTACACGGGCCAGAAAGCGCTCGATTTTATTGATAATACAGACCCAAACAAACCTTTTTGTCTCTCGTTAAGCTTTAGTGCGCCCCATGCGCATGATAGCGCCAAAGAACAATATTTTTGGCAAGAAGCCTCCGACGATCTACTGGCCAAAACCATCATGCCCGGACCAGAATTGGCGTCTGACGAATATTTCAATGCACAGCCAGCTTTCGTTAAAGCTGGCTTTAACCGTTTGCGGTGGACCTGGCGTTATGATACACCAGAGAAATACCAGCATAGCCTAAAAGGGTACTATCGAATGATATCTGGAATCGATAGGGAAATAGCGAAAATCCGGGCACGCCTCGTTAAGAAGGGGTTGGACAAGAACACGGTCATCATACTTATGGGTGACAATGGTTATTTCCTTGGAGAAAGGCAATTGGCGGGAAAATGGCTGTTGTATGACAACTCCATTAGGGTGCCGCTGATCATTTACGATCCCAGGGAAGGAAACCATCAGGATATTTCAGAAATGGTGTTGAATATTGATGTGCCTTCGACAATTTTGGATCTGGCAGGCCTTCCGCAACCGGAAGCTTGGCATGGTAGAAGCCTAATGCCCCTTGTTTCCAAAGACATAAAAAGTTTGGACAGGGATACCCTCTTGATCGAACATATATGGGAATTTGCTGATATTCCGCCCAGCGAAGGGGTGCGGACCAAAGATTGGAAGTATTTCAGGTACGTCAATAACAAATCATTCGAAGAATTGTACCATCTTGCCGACGACCCCAA
>JBBKWR010000277.1:0-4876 GCA_037969055.1 Flavobacteriaceae bacterium
AACTCGAAAAGGCCACGAATGGTCAGCAGGTTCTTAGACTGTTCATTGACCATCTCGGCAAACTCTTTGTAGGTATCTGGTTCGTTATTTCGAACCGCTTTTTGAAGTGTAGCAATTGAGATCGGGTTGAACATATGTTTCTCACCGTCCCTTCTCCATCGGTACTCGCCGCCGATTTCAAGATCCAAGTTGGCCGCTATCACCTTTTTGGCAAACGCCATGGCATGTCTTTTAGAAATCTCTTTTTCCAATTGGTACAACCCTACGCCCTGAATACGGGTAGGGGTATTGGGAAAATATTTTTCCACCACTTTGGTATTGATGCCTATGCACTCGAACAATTGTGATCCCCTATATGAGTTCAGGGTAGATATACCGATTTTGTTCATGACCTTCAACACGCCCTTCCCAATCGCTTTGTTGTAATTTTTAATGGCTTCCTCAAAAGTGAATTCGGTTATATCGTGCTCTTCGATTTGTTCGCCAATAATCTCGTTCACCAAGTAGGGGTTGATGGCACTTGCTCCATAACCAAACAATAAAGCGAAATGGTGGACTTCCCGCGGTTCTGCCGATTCTACGATGATGCTTAGGTTTGATCTTTTTCCCAATCGCTGAAGGCCGCTGTTAACAAAAGATAAGGCCAATAATGCTGGTATCGGCGCATGTTTTTCATTGATATCACGGTCAGAAAGTATAATGATATTGGTGCCTTCATCTATGGCCTTCGAAGTTTGCTTTAAAATTGCTTCCAGAGCATCCTCTAAACCGTTATAACCCTTTAAGACCTCATAAACAATAGGAATGGAAACCACCTTGTAATCGGGGCTGACATCGTAATTCTTTATCTTGTCAAGATCTTCTTTGGAGATGACCGGATTTTGGATTTTTAATTTGCGACAATGTAGCTCCGTAAAATCGAAGATATTGTGATCGCTGCCCAACGTGAGGCTTATGTCGGTGATCATTTCTTCACGGATACCATCCAATGGCGGATTGGTAACCTGTGCGAAAAGTTGTTTGAAATAGTTGTAGATCAGCTGGGGCCGTTCGGATAATACCGCTATGGGAGTATCGGTGCCCATCGACCCAATGGGTTCGCTTCCGGTTTTCCCCATCGGAAGTATGATGGTGTCAATGTCTTCCAAGGTGAATCCAAATACCGCTTTCCGCTTTTCTAGCGAGGCTTCGCCCAAGAAAAGGGGACAGTCATTATAGGGGATGTCCCTGAGGTGTACCAAGTTTTTCTGCAACCAACTTTTGTAGGGAAGTCTTTGTGCGATTTCTTCCTTGATCTCACTATCATTTATGATGCGTCCTTTTTCCATGTCCACCAAAAACATTTTCCCCGGTTCCAACCTGCCATGCATGGCTATATTTTCAGGGGCGAGGTCCAAGACCCCGGTTTCGGACGACATGATTACATAATCGTCTTTGGTGACGGAGTACCTCGAAGGCCGCAGGCCATTTCTATCCAATACCGCCCCGATATAATTTCCATCGGTAAAGGGGATAGAAGCAGGTCCGTCCCATGGTTCCATCAAACAGGAATGGTATTCATAAAAGGCTCGTTTGGCTTCCGACATATCGGGATTTTTCTCCCAAGCTTCCGGAACCAACATCATCATGACTTCGGGTAACGAGCGGCCAGTCATCAATAATAGTTCCACCACCATATCCATAGTGGCCGAATCAGATTTGCCAGGAAGTACAATGGGGATTACATTTTTTATTTCTTCCCCGAACCATTCGCTTTTTAGCAGCTCTTCCCTAGACCGCATTCTGGACACATTGCCCCTCAAAGTGTTGATTTCGCCATTGTGGCACATATAGCGAAATGGTTGCGCCAAATCCCAGGTTGGGAAGGTGTTGGTAGAAAACCGTTGATGCACCAGAGCAAGTCTGGTCACTACCCGTGGATCCATCAAATCTTTATAATAAAGGCTGATATCCTTAGGCATCAATAGGCCCTTAAAGATGATTATTTTGGTCGAAAGACTGGGCACGTAGAAGTACTTACTTTCAGATAATTTTGATTTTAATATGGAATGCTCTGTTACTTTTCTGGCGATGAACAGTTTTAAGTTGAAATTGAAATAATCCTGTTCCTTATTTTCTTTGGCGATAAACATCTGTCGCACAAAAGGTTCGGTCTCCATAGCAATGCGGCCTGGTACCGATCGATTTACGGGCACATCGCGCCATCCTAAGAGCCGAAGCCCTTGTTTTTTAATGTTACCTTCGAATTCCGAAATACAAAAACTGCGTTGGTTTGCCTTTTGGGGCAAGAAGATATTGCCAACAGCATAATCGCCAGGTTCTGGTAGTTCGAAACCACATACCGCTTTGAAAAAAGCGTGGGGAATATCTATAAGGATCCCGGCGCCATCCCCGGTTTTCCCGTCCGAACTTACAGCACCACGGTGTTCAAGTTTGTCCAATATCTCCAAGGCCTTGTGGATGATATCATTCGACTTCTTCCCTTTCAGGCTACAAATAAATCCGGCGCCACAGTTGTCGTGCTCAAATTCCGGTAGGTATAACCCCTGTTTCTTCAACATCATAGATTGTGGTATTTCTTCAAAAATATCGTTTTATATGAATAATGATCAACAATTTCAGACAAATCAAATATAATAATCAAGGTTTGCTTTAAAACGTCAAAATAAATGCAAATACTGATTTTTGGCCATCATAATTTGTCATACCCATAAATTTAAGGGATCAAAACGTATATTCTATACTTTTTTGGGGGTGTGGTGCCAAAATTTATAAAATTACAACAAATACCCCCAAAATTGTATAGGGGATAAAAGGATAATTTGGTATTTTGAGCCAGCTGGTCTAAAAAATAAGGGGCTGCTCTATGTGAATATTGAATTGATCGTCAGTAAATAGGCTGAAATGTTTTCCATCCCGGAATCGAGAAGGGCAATCAATCCTTCAAAATACTCCTGGAGATCACGATTTTTTGGATCTCCGAAGTCCCTTCATAGATTTGGGTAATTTTTGCGTCGCGCATCATTCGCTCCACATGGTAGTCCTTGACATAGCCGTTGCCCCCATGGATCTGTACGGCTTCGATGGTGGTGTCCATAGCGACTTGCGATGCGTACAATTTTGCCATGGCCCCAGAGAGATCATAATTGATGCCGTTGTCTTTTTCCCACGCGGCCTTGTATACCAACTGGCGCGCCGCTTCTATTTGTACGTGCATATCGGCCAGTTTAAACGCAATGGCTTGGTGGTTGCTGATCTCGGTGCCGAAGGCCTTGCGAACTTTCGAATATTTTAAGGCCAGTTCATAAGCACCTGCTGCTATACCAAGGGCCTGGGCAGCGATCCCTATCCGCCCACCCGCAAGGGTCTTCATCGCAAACTTAAACCCGAATCCGTCAGCGCCAATACGGTTTTCTTTGGGCACGTTTACATCATTAAAGATAAGGGAATGCGTATCACTGCCACGTATGCCCAATTTGTTCTCTTTTGGTCCTATCACAAATCCGGGCATGCCTTTTTCCACGATCAGGGCGTTAATGCCCTTATGACCTTTTTCCCTATCCGTCTGGGCAATGACCAAATAAACATCGGCCGTGCCCCCGTTGGTGATCCAATTTTTGGTCCCGTTGAGTATATAATGATCGCCCTTTTCCAGGGCAGTGGTCTTTTGAGAGGTGGCATCACTGCCCGCTTCAGGTTCTGACAAACAAAAGGCCCCTATAACCTGGCCAGAGGCCAATTTGGTCAAGTATTTCATTTTTTGGGACTCGTTCCCAAATGCTTCCAAGCCCCAACAAACCAAAGAATTGTTAACGGAAACGACCACTGATGTTGAGGCATCGATTTTCGAAAGTTCTTCCATGGCGATCACGTACGATATGGTATCCATCCCACTACCATTATAAGCTGGGTGGACCATCATTCCCATAAATCCCAGTCCAGCCAGTTTTTTGATCTGATCCTTAGGGAATTTTTGTTCCTCATCCCTTTCGATGACCCCTGGCAATAATTCGTTCTGCGCAAAATCCCGTGCGGCTTGCCGAATCATCAATTGCTCCTCAGATAGTGAAAAATCCATATTTTCAATTTTACTTAAGACCTGCGCAAATATACAGGTATGTAATCAACTAGCTAGACTATTGTATCCTGTTTTAATCAAGTAAAAAAGATTGCAGGGCGGGTAAAACGCAAAATCCCAATGCAAATTTTTATATTTGTGGACCGTGATTTTTTCAAACTGGTATAAACATAAAATTATGGATCAAAAGTAACCTGAAAACTGTAAAAAGATGTATGCTTTTACGCAGCACGGAATGAAACCAAGGTCACATTATTTAATAAATCAGTTTGGATGAAAAAATTACTCAAGGTATTCGAAAATAAACCGCCTGAAATTATCTTTAACTGGAAAGACCCTGAGACCGATGCGGAAGGGTGGACGGTCATCAACTCGTTACGAGGTGGGGCCGCAGGAGGGGGAACCAGAATGAGGGAAGGACTGGATTTCAATGAAGTGCTTTCCTTGGCGAAGACCATGGAAGTTAAATTTACCGTATCTGGCCCACATATCGGTGGGGCAAAATCGGGCATTAATTTTAATCCAAACGACCCCAGAAAAAGAGGTGTTTTGGAGCGTTGGTACCATGCGGTCGCCCCCTTGTTAAAGAGTTATTACGGGACTGGTGGGGATCTCAACGTAGATGAGATACATGAAGTAATACCGATTACCGAGGATGCCGGTGTATGGCATCCACAAGAGGGGGTGTTCAACGGACATTTTAAGCCTACCGAAGCAGATAAAATTAATCGTATAGGCCAATTGCGGTTGGGCGTTATCAAGGCCTTGGAGAATAGAAAATTTACCCCAGATACTTCA
>JBBKWR010000278.1:0-7247 GCA_037969055.1 Flavobacteriaceae bacterium
TTGGGAATGAGCCACTATTTCCAACGGACCGATAAACGAGACCTTATTATTAAAAGGTATGGGAAAGCAAAATATTTGAATATGATGGCCCATTTGGATGATGACGATAAGATCATGAAGACGAACCATACCATTATCCCACGTTTTCTACAACAAGCGGCCGATAATATCGATCAATTTAAAACGGTGACCGTATGATTCCAAAAATTAGGGAAGCCTTTAATACAGGGTTTAAAGAATCATATTATGAAAACCTCCTAAAAGAAATAACGGAAACCTTTGACGAACCTTGCGCCTTCCGGATATCCGAGACCCCCGTTTTTATCCCCAAAGCATTAAAGCAAAAAGTCTTTGAAGCCTGTGATTCGATTTTGGCACAGATTGATAAATTGAATGTCGACGACCTTAGACAAAGGTTTACCCCAGAGCAAGTGCAAGCCCGATCTCCCTTGGGCCACCCCCATTTTCTAGCCATAGATTTTGGCCTATGCGACGATGGCAATGGGAATATTATCCCCCAACTCATTGAACTTCAGGCCTTTCCATCACTTATGTTCTACCAACCCATTTTGGGCAACGCATTCCTTAGGAATTATCCGAACATCCCTAAAAAAGGTTTTCATTTTTTCTTGGACGGTCTGGACGAAGCGCGATATATAAAAGAAGTCCGGTCAGTTATACTAGGGGATGAAAATCCTGAAAACGTCATTCTTTTGGAATTGTTTCCAGAAAAACAAAAGACCAGAATCGATTTTTGGGCCACCAAACAGGCCATTGGTATTGAGGTAGTATGCCTTACCAAGGTGATCAAGGAAGGAAGAAACCTGTTTTACAAAAAAAATGGCAAGAAGATTCCCATCCGACGGATCTATAATCGGGTGATATTTGATGAGCTGCAACGCATTGAAAATTTAAATACCCAATTTAATCTTTTTGACGATGTTGCGGTGGAATGGATCACGCATCCGGATTGGTTTTTTATCATTTCCAAATGCATTTTGCCGCTGCTAAAACACCCTTCGATACCACAATCCTACTATCTGAACGACCTTCCTGAAACGATCGACCTGAAGGATTATGTATTAAAACCGTTGTTTTCATTTGCTGGTAAGGGCGTTGATCTCAATCCTACTATGGAGACCATTAACCAAATTGAAGACAAGCAAAATTACCTGCTTCAGCGAAAGGTTCAATATGCTCCTATTATAAAGACGAATACCGAAAAGAATGCCAAGGTAGAGCTGCGTATTCTTTTTGTGTGGAGCCCCGATGAAAACCGATTAAGGCCCGTCATTAATCTGACAAGAATGGGCAAAGGGGACCTCATTAATGTCTCTTATTTGACAAACGATACTTGGATAGGTTCATCCATCAGTTTTTTTGAGGAATAAAAACCCCAATTGTTCCGAAGCCCCATCCTCATTATCGGTTCGACTTCAATGAAGATTTTTTATTTATTTAATATGGGCCAAATGGAGTTTGGCCACATACTTTCCGACCATATCGAATTCAAGATTTACGATACTTCCAACCACATAATTTTTAAACCGCGTGTGCTCGTAGGTGTAGGGAATTATGGCCACGCCAAAAGTGTTTTGGCCAGAATCCACCACGGTTAAACTAACGCCATCTATGGTGATGGAGCCCTTTTCTATGGTCATGAGATGGGCTGAAGTAGCATAGGAGAAGTAAAATAGCCAACTGCCATCTTGATCTTCGATGGCGGTACAAACCCCAGTTTGATCGACGTGTCCCTGGACCAAGTGTCCATCGAGCCGGCTCCCCAATACCATAGCCCGCTCCAGATTCACCGTCTCGCCGACCTTCAAATGGCCGAGATTTGATTTTTGTAGGGTTTCCGCAATCGCAGTGACCTTGTATGCATCGCCGTAAAGTGCAACAACGGTCAGGCAAACCCCATTATGGGCGACACTTTGATCGATTTTTAATTCCGCGGCCAAACTGGATTTTACGGTAATGTGCAGATTGCTGTCCTCCCTTTCAAGATTCGCGATGGTGCCCAAAGTTTCGATGATGCCCGTAAACATTTTCCGTTTAAATTAAGTAATTTTGCAACCGGATAATAGCCGCAAAGGTAAAGATATAATGGACGAAAACCGGAAAATAAAAATAGGGATATCGGTTGGTGACCTAAATGGGATTGGCTGCGAAGTTATTCTCAAGACTTTCGAAGATACCCGAATGCTCGATTTCTGTATCCCAATTATCTTTGCTTCCAACAAAACCATCTCCTTCCAAAAGACGGAATTGGGCTTGGAAATCAATTACCACGGAATAAGTGATGCAACAGCTGCCCTTGAGGGTAAGATCAATGTGGTAAACGTATGGAAAGAGGTCCCCATTGTTCATTTTGGGCAAGCTACCGAGGAGGCCGGAAAGTATTCCATTGCATCGCTCAAAGCAGCCGTCGAGGCGCTTAAAAATGATGAGATCGATGTGTTGGTAACTGCACCCATCAATAAAAATAACATACAATCAGAGGATTTTAAATTTCCGGGACATACCGATTATCTTGCACAGGAGTTGGATGGCGAAAGTTTGATGTTTATGGTCACTGATGACCTGAAAATAGGTCTTTTGACCGACCATGTCGCTGTAAAGGACGCCCCATCAGCCATTAATCCAATCCTCATCCGCACAAAAGTACGTACCATTGAAAAATCATTGATGATGGACTTTGGCATTCGCCGCCCTAAGATTGCGCTCTTGGGCATTAATCCACACAGTGGCGACAATGGCATTATTGGCAAAGAAGACGATGAGGTATTAAAACCCGTTATTAAAGAGATGACCGAGACAGGTCACCTTATTTACGGACCCTATCCAGCGGATAGTTTTTTCGGCGCGAACAGTTATAAAAATTTTGATGCCGTTCTGGCCGCATACCATGACCAGGGGCTGATTCCTTTTAAGACCCTTTCCTTCGGGAAAGGTGTAAATTATACGGCCGGGCTGTCAAAGATTCGCACCTCACCCGATCATGGAACGGCCTACGAAATTGCTGGAAAGGGACTCGCAGACCATAGTTCTTTTAAGGAGGCTATATTCATGGCCATACAGATTTTCAGGAACAGGCAAGAATATCAAGACCTTACAGAAAACGCCCTGCAAAAACAGAAAGTAAGGCGATAGGTTGGTTTCACCCTGGGCTTTTTGAACAATTATGGCCGCTTAAGACATCGCTCGATAAATCGTTCGCAATAATTGGGATTTATCAAAATAATAGTATCTTTGCACCCCGTCATTTAGATGGGAGATTACGTTGAACTAGTGTATCATAGGATGAAGCATAAGGAATACAACATTCCTTTCTCGGGATTGAAGCAAGGAAAACACGAGTTTGAGTACATAATTGAAAACAAGTTCTTTGAATCTTTTGGCTATGATGAGTTCAATGGCGCCAAGATAGCGTTAAAGGTTGTACTGAACAAGTTGAGCACTATGCTGGAGTTGGAATTCCATGCGGAAGGCTCTGTAAATGTTAACTGTGACATTACCAATGAACCTTTCGACCAACCTTTGTCCACAAAACTTGACTTGGTCGTCAAGTTCGGTGAGGTGTATAATGACGAAGACGACGAAATACTGATCATCCCACATAGCGAGCACCAGATCAACATTGCCCAGTACATTTATGAGATGCTTGTATTGGCAGTGCCCCAAAAAAGGGTCCACCCCGGAGTGGCGGATGGCACCCTTAAATCAGCGGCACTCGACAAATTGAAGGAGCTACAACCAAAAGAATCAACACGAAATAAAGAAGAAAACGATCCCCGATGGGATGCACTTAAAAAGTTAAAAACGGATAAATAAGTAATCAATGGCACATCCTAAGAGAAAAATATCAAGGACCAGAAGGGATAAGAGAAGAACGCACTACAAAGCGGTAGCCCCTACTTTGGCAAAAGATCCGACCACAGGTGAAATGCATTTGTTCCATCGTGCTCATTGGCACGAAGGAAAGCTGTACTATAAAGGACAGGTTTTGGTCGATAAGACCGAATCTGCCGAGGCATAAAAAGTACAAGAAAAATAATAAGGAACTCCCAATAGAACATTGGGGGTTTTTTTATGTGTGATAATTTGCATTTGCTTCCTTATTCCTGGCTTAAAAAAGCGATTTGGCCAAACCCGGGTTGCACTGGCCTACCCAAAGCCACCTTCAATAGTTCCTATCTTTCCTAAAATCACCATTTTTGAACAAAATTTCATGAAAAATCACTATTTTTCACGACTTTTGTGGCACTTTTGAGACTTTTTTGACACACATCAATTCATTAGAATGGGTAAACTATCAGCTGCCATTACAGCCGTTGGGGGGTATGTTCCAAATTTCGTGCTGACCAATAAAATGTTGGAGGAAATGGTCGAGACCAATGACGAATGGATCACCACAAGGACAGGGATAAAGGAAAGACGGATTCTAAAGCCGGAAGAAGGCATAGGCACTTCCTATATGGCCATCAAGGCTGCAAACGACCTAATCCAAAAAAAGAAACTTAATCCCCTTGATATTGACCTTGTTGTGGTTGCGACTGCCACTCCCGATACTTTGGTCGCCTCGACCGCTGCTTTTGTCGCAACGGAAATTGGTGCTACCAATGCGTTTGGGTACGATTTGTTGGCCGCTTGTTCAAGTTTTTTGTTCGGAATGTCTACCGCAGCGAGCTATATACAATCAGGTCGGTATAAAAAAGTGCTATTGATCGGAGCGGACACCATGTCTTCCATTGTTGATTATACAGACCGCACCACTTGTATAATATTTGGTGACGGCGCCGGAGCCGTATTATTTGAGCCCAATAATGAAGGTCTTGGCTTACAGGACGAATTCCTGCGTTCAAATGGGGTGGGCAGAAAATATTTGAGCATGGATGCAGGCGGATCAATGTTGCCAGCAACCATCGAAACTGTGAAAAATAGAAAACACTACATTTACCAAGATGGTAAATCGGTGTTCAAGTTTGCCGTTAGCAATATGGCCGATGCCGCAGCTTTTATTATGGAAAAAAACCAGCTAAGCCATGAAGATGTGGCCTGGTTGGTTCCCCACCAGGCCAATAGGCGCATCATAGATGCAACTGCCAATAGAATGGGCCTTGACCATGATAAGGTAATGATGAACATTCAGTACTATGGCAATACCACTTCGGCTACCTTGCCTTTATTGTTGGCCGATTATGAAAGCCAACTCAAAAAAGGGGACAATTTGGTATTCGCCGCATTTGGAGGCGGTTTTACCTGGGGCGCTATTTATTTAAAATGGGCATATAACTAATCAAGATCACTTAAATGGAAATTCAATGGATATAAAAGAGATTCAAAACCTTATCAAATTCGTTGCCAAGTCTGGGGCCACTGAGGTAAAACTGGAAATGAAAGACCTTAAAATTTCAATCCGTACTGGGGCACATCATTCCGCTGGCGAAACCACCTATGTGCAGCAAATACCTATGGCGCCACAAGCATCTGCACATATGGAAGCAGCTACGCCCGCTGTAGCGGCAGCGGCTGATGCTGCAAAAGGAGCGGCAGAAACCAAGTATATCACCATCAAATCTCCAATTATTGGAACGTTTTATAGAAAGTCCTCTCCAGACAAACCATCCTTCGTGGAGGTAGGGGATACCATCGGGAAAGGAGATGTACTCTGCGTTATCGAGGCCATGAAATTGTTCAACGATATTGAGTCGGAGGTTGAAGGAAAAATCGTAAAAATACTCGTCGACGATTCCTCTCCCGTAGAATTTGACCAACCGCTATTTTTGGTTGATCCATCTTAAAGCAAAAAAATCAATTTCCAATTTCCATATCCCAAGTCAAATTGGGACTTGAAATTGGGAAACTGGAATTTCAAACTACTATGTTCAAAAAAATATTGATTGCCAATAGGGGGGAAATAGCACTGCGGATCATCCGGACCTGTAAGGAAATGGGTATCAAAACCGTTGCAGTCTATTCTAAGGCAGACGAAGAAAGCCTTCATGTTCGCTTTGCTGATGAGGCGGTATGCATTGGTCCCGCCGCCAGTAGTGAATCTTACCTCAAAATACCCAATATCATCGCAGCCGCTGAAATTACGAATGCCGATGCCATTCACCCAGGATATGGCTTCTTATCGGAAAATTCCAAGTTTTCGAGAATTTGCGCAGAGCACCAAATTAAATTTATAGGCGCTTCTGGGGAACAGATCGACAAGATGGGCGATAAGGCGACTGCTAAGGAAACCATGAAAGCGGCGGGTGTACCAACAGTTCCAGGTTCTGAGGGCCTGCTTAAGGATGTGGGAGATGCCAAAAAAATAGCCAAAAAAATGGGGTATCCCGTGATGATCAAGGCGACCGCTGGGGGCGGAGGAAAAGGGATGCGTGCCGTCCTCAAGGAAGAACAGATGGAAGAACTGTACAATAGCGCCGTCAAAGAGGCCTCTGCCGCCTTTGGGAACGGGGCAATGTACATGGAAAAGCTGATCCAAGAACCTAGGCATATTGAAATTCAGATCGTCGGTGATCAGTATGGGAAGGCCTGTCATTTATCTGAAAGGGACTGTTCCATTCAACGCCGTCATCAAAAATTAACGGAAGAGACCCCGTCTCCCTTTATGACCGATAAATTGCGGGAGGATATGGGGAACGCCGCCGTAAAGGCCGCCGAGTTCATAAAATATGAAGGGGCAGGCACCATCGAATTTTTGGTCGATAAACATCGCAACTTCTATTTTATGGAAATGAATACCCGAATCCAGGTAGAACATCCCATAACTGAACAGGTCATAGATTACGATTTGATAAGGGAACAGATTTTGGTGGCCGGAGGTGTTCCCATTTCAGGGAAAAATTATTATCCAAAATTACATTCCATTGAATGTAGGATCAATGCGGAAGATCCATATCATGGATTTAGGCCATGCCCAGGTAAAATCACCACCCTACATACACCCGGAGGCCATGGGATACGGTTGGATACGCATGTCTATAGCGGTTATACGATTCCACCAAACTATGATTCGATGATTGCCAAGTTGATTACAACGGCACAGACGCGGGAAGAGGCCATCAATAAAATGAAACGTGCGTTAGACGAGTTTGTAATCGAAGGGGTCAAGACCACCATCCCCTTTCATAGACAGCTTATGGACCATCCCGATTACCTGGCAGGGAACTACACGACCAAGTTTATGGAAGACTTTGTCATGGAACCCCTTCCCGAAGAATAGTTAAAGCCCC
>JBBKWR010000279.1:0-10282 GCA_037969055.1 Flavobacteriaceae bacterium
TTAGGCGTTACCATAGATTATTCCCTTCATATTCTTACCCATATCAGAAATGGCAAAGACCTAAAAAGTCTTTTCAATGAAGTCGCTCCATCGATCCTGATGAGCAGCTTAACCACTGCTTCTGCTTTTTTGTGTTTGTTATTCCTGGAATCACAAGCGCTGCAGGATCTGGGCATTTTTGCTGCGGTTAGTGTTATTGGTGCTTCGATATTTACGTTGTTGTTCCTTCCACAGGTGTACCGAACGATCAATAAAGAAACCAAGATCACGACCCTCGACCGATTGGCTTCCTACCAAATTCACCGGAACAAATGGGCTATTTCGGCCATTGTCGCAGTTTTCATCTTTAGTCTTTTTACCTATTCATCGGTCATCTTTAACCATGACCTGACAAAATTGAATTATGAAACCGAAGGTTTGGTAGCGGCTAGGGACCGTCTTGAAAAGTTGACCGACATTGGTTCCAAATCGATCTATCTTTCTACTTATGGCGCCGACCGCGAAAGTGTCTTGTTACAAAATGATTCGCTTTATGAAAATTTGGAGCAATTGAAGGAAAAGGGGAATCTGTTGAACTTTAGTTCTATCGGGGCCTTGGTACATTCCAAAAAAATCCAGGAGCGTAAAATAGCCGGTTGGAATCATTTTTGGAATAAAGAAAAGATTGCCGAAGTCCAAAAAAACCTGATAGCAAGCGGCGCTGGGTATGGATTTAAGGAAAATACTTTCGACGGATTTTTTTCTCATCTGGATTCAAGATTTAAACCACTGGATGTAGACGATTTTAGTATGGTAAAAGCCTTTTCAGTTGATGATTATATCGTTGAGGATGAAAACGGCACCACTATTACTTCATTGGTAAAGGTCGATCAGTCACACATCGATACCCTCCGCCATATTTTTGCCAATGTTCCCAACACGCTTTTGATAGATCGTCAACAAGTAAATGAAAGCTTTTTGGGCAGCCTAAAGAACGATTTCAATAGTCTTTTGTTGTATTCATTGATTTCTGTGATCGCGATATTGTTTCTCTTTTACAGAAGTTTTTCATTGACATTAGTGACCGCAGTTCCTATTTTCCTTACATGGTACCTAACGGTTGGCATCATGGGGCTTTTCCATATTGAATTCAATATTTTTAACATCATCATTTGCAGTTTTATATTTGGGTTGGGGGTAGATTACAGCATCTTCATGACCAATGGTATGTTGACGGAATACCGCACGGGCGAGAAGACTTTGCCAACGCACAAGACCTCCATTATCCTTTCGGTAATCACGACCATCGCAGGGGTCGGCGTCATGATATTTGCCAAGCATCCCGTGCTTTATACCATTTCTGTAGTGTCATTGATAGGGATTCTGAGTGCCGTATTGGTCGCCTTTACCATTCAACCATTGCTGTTTAGGCTTTTCATAGGGAGCATTGAAAAACGCCCTATTAATTTAAGGTACCTCCTTCATTCGATTTTGTCATTTGGTTATTTTGGCACTGGTGCATTTTTGCTATCGGTCTATGCTTTTGTTGCGTTAAAAATATCTCCTTCCAGTAGGATGAAGCCTAATATGGGTTACCATAAACTGGTATCTAAAGTAATGGGGTCGGTGCTATATACCAATCCTTTTGTGCGCAAAAAAATCAATAACCCTTATGGGGAAACTTTTGAAAAACCGGCGATGCTCATCGCCAACCATACTTCTTTCCTAGACATATTGGCCATCGGAATGCTGCACCCAAAAATTATATTCCTGGTTAATGATTGGGTCTTTCATTCCCCTGTTTTTGGGCATGCCGCAAAATTGGCCGGTGCCTACCCCGTGTCGGGGGGAATAGAAAACGGCGAGGAATATCTAAAGGAAAAAGTTAGACAGGGATTTAGTATCATCGCGTTTCCAGAAGGTACACGTTCCAATAGTAACAAGATCAAGCGATTTCACAAAGGGGCATTTTATTTGGCGGAACAGTTTAATTTGGATATCCTGCCCGTATTGATCCATGGAAATTCAGAGGTACTGCCCAAGGGAAGTTTTATCATTAGGGATGGAAGTATCACCATAGAACTACTTCAGCGGATCAGTTGCGATGACCCTAATTTTGGATCGGCCTATAATCAAAAAAGTAAAAAAATAGGCGCTTACTTTAAACATGAATTTGCTAGGCTAAGGGATCAAATAGAAACGAAATCATATTGGCATAAAACTATTTTGGAAAATTTTCGATATAAGGGCGACAACGTATATCAATCCGTTCGAAAAGACCTAATAGCAAATGCTGCCCAGTATAAATCCGTGATGGATAATATAGGCAAAAAGGAAACCATCATTCATCTTTCACAGGAATATGGAGTCTTGGATTTATTGCTAACCCTAGATTCCATAGATCGTAGGATTTGGGTATATCTTGCCGATGATGGTGCAAGAAAATTATTGGCCAACAATTTTTTGACCCATAAATACAGTAAAATCACTGTTATGGATTCCGTGGAGAATACCTTTTTGATACCGGCAAAACTATTGATCATTGGGTCGGATTCCTTTAAAACCGCATCCATAGACGTAAAAAAAATGGTTGAAATTGGTACTATCATCCTATTTAAAAGTGCTACTGTGCTTGAGATTTCCGAGATTAACCAATTAGGTTTCGCTACGACCGAACAAAATGATAAATTTATAGTGCTAAAAAAAATGACGAAATAAAATGAAGGAGCATTATGATGTTGTGATCATCGGCAGCGGTATGGGTGGCCTTGTGGCTGCAAATATCTTGGCACGTGAAGGCAAATCGGTCTGTGTGCTTGAAAAAAACAACCAATACGGAGGTAACCTTCAGACCTTTGTACGCGAAAAGACCATATTTGATACTGGTGTCCATTATTTGGGTGGTCTCTCAAAAGGCCAAAACCTATATCGGTATTTTGACTATTTGGATATCCTGGATGGACTTCAATTTGAAAAACTGGACGAAGATGGTTTTGATATTATCACTTTTGATGGCGACGAGACAGAATATCCCCATGCCCAGGGTTACAAAAATTTTGAAAACAGCTTAATTTCCCAATTTCCGGATGAAGCAATCGCTATACGGACCTATACGCAAAAACTTAGGGCAATCTGCGAAAAGTTTCCGTTGTATAATTTGAAATTGGGCAACCCCTATAATGATGCCTCGGAAATATTCGAATTATCTGCCAAAAATTATATCGATTCATTAACAAAGAACCCAAAATTACGGGCTGTGTTGGCTGGCTCTAACTTGTTATATGCGGGCGATGGCGAGAGAAGTCCGTTTTATGTGCATGCCCTTTCCGTAAATTCCTATATACAAAGTGCTTATCGGTGCGCTGATGGCGGGAGTCAGATTACCAAAATGTTGATCAGAAGATTAAAAGAACATGGGGGTGAACCGTTTAAACACCAGGAGGTGATAAACATTAATGTCGTTGATAAAGCAGTAGCCTCCGTAACCACAAAAAAAGGAAAAGTGGTTAGCGGTGATATTTTTATATCCAACATCGAGCCCAAAACGACCCTCAAATTAGCTGGTGGGGAACATTTTAGAAAGGCATACGCCAATCGCGTTGCCAGTCTGGAAAGCACGGTTTCCGCTTTTAGTATCCACCTGGTACTAAAACCCAATACGTTCAAATACATGAACAAAAACTATTATCATTTTAAAGATTACGATGCGGTTTGGAATGGCCATAAATACTCGCAGGCAACTTGGCCGGAAACTTATATGATCTCAATGGGAACCAGAAAAAACCAAAACGAATGGGGAGACCAATTGACAGGCATTACCTATATGCGATTTGATGAAGTGGAACCATGGGCAAATACCTTTAACACGGTAGCCCATAAGAATAGTCGTGGGGAGACCTATGAAGAATTCAAAAAAATTAAAACGGACATCTTTTTAAAAGAGCTCGAAAAAAAATTCCCTAATATTCTGGAATGCATCCAATCGGTTCATACGTCCACCCCACTTTCCTACAGGGATTATATTGGCTGTAATAGGGGGGCAATCTATGGCTACACAAAAGATGCCAAAAATCCTTTAAAATCATCCATATCGCCGCGCACCCGTATTCCCAACCTCCTGTTTACGGGTCAATTCTTGAACATGCACGGTATCTTGGGGGTGACCATTAGCGGGGTACTGACAAGTTCCGAAATTTTAGGGGCAAAATATCTCTTGGATAAAATTGTGAAGGCCACGGCCTTAAAAAATGATAAACTCAAAGTGTAATGGGACAGTTTAACACCACTCCAGTTGCTCGGGTCGAAAATATTTCAAAAAAGGACTTTGTTGAAAATTATTATAAGCCTCAGGTACCTGTCTTAATTACTGGGCTTACGAAAAATTGGCCCGCGCATCAAAAATGGACCCTGGATTATATCCAAAAAAGGGCCGGAGACCAAGTCGTACCTTTGTACAATAATGAACCGGCCAAGGACAAGCAAAGTGTATACGCCCCTGTGAAGAAAATGAAATTGTACGATTACATAGAAATTCTTAAGTCCGAACCCACAGACCTACGGATTTTCTTTTACAACATCCTAAAGGAAATGCCCGAACTCTTGAAAGATTTCGAATACCCAAAAGTTGGATTGAAATTTTTCAAGAAATTGCCAGCCCTTTTTTTTGGTGGGGGTATGAGCAAAGTGTTCATGCACTACGACATTGACTTACCGGATAGCATGCATTTTCATTTCAATGGCAATAAAGTGGTAAACTTATTCTCGCCGGCACAGACCAAATATCTATATAAGGTGCCCTTCTCGATCCATAACATTGAGGATATTGATATGGACAATCCCGATTTTGACAAATATCCCGCCCTTAAATATGCCGAATGTATCCGGGCCGAAATGAAACATGGTGATGCCCTATATATGCCCAGCGGTTATTGGCACTCCATCAGGTACCTCAACGGAGGGTTTTCAATGACCCTGAGAGCGCTTCCCCGACATCCCAAACGTGTGGCCACTATGATGTACAATGTGCTTATAATGCGTCACATTGACAATTTCAGCAGAAAGTACTGGGGACAGAAGTGGTTGGATTATAAAACCAAGTTGGCCATTAAACGAACGGAACGCAATTTGCAAAAAGTTAAGCCATCTTAATCGGGCCTGGCTAACATCCTGGTATCTTAAGGGTCCTAGGAAATGTGGTACTGGGGTACCCCGCATCCCGACCACATTAAGGTCTATAAAGAAGTTGAAGAATTAACAACATGCCCAACAATTTTCATTTACGAAAAGTTGTAAACGGACTGGTACTTTTAGTGCTACTAAGTGCCTGTGGCGTCGCCAAATCTTTACGGGACGTACCAAATATTGACCAATATTCGTCGACCATTCCGGAACGTACCCAACTTTCGGACTCCAGTTTTAGTGTGGGCAATAATTTTTTGATCAAAAACAGACAAGGACTTTGGGAGATGTATGTCGATGGCAATCCCTTTGAAATCGGACTCAAGACAGGAAGTCTTACCCGTGAGCTCTTCAACTTTCAGGAATCGACCTTTGTTGACAAAATCGATGAACTTGTCCCTTCCAAAGGAAAACAAAACCTTCTAAAAAAATTTTTGGCATGGTACAATCGCAAAATGTACTTGAATGTCGATGAGCAATACAAAACCGAGATTTACGGGATATCTCGATATGCTTCCAACGATTATGACTATATAGCAGAACCCTACAAACGTGTCCTCTATTTTCACGGTGCCCATGATATAGGGCATGCCTTGCAAGATTTGGCACTTGTGGGTTGTTCTTCCTTTGCTACCTGGGGCGATCATACCGAAGATGGCAAACTACTCATTGCAAGAAACTTCGATTTTTATGTCAATGATGAATTTTCCAAAAATAAGATCATTGCCTTTATATCCCCAGAGCGTGGATACAAATTTATGTCTGTAACCTGGGCCGGCTTCATTGGTGTGATATCAGGAATGAACGACCAAGGGTTGACCGTTACGATCAACGCCGGCAAATCATCCATTCCCTGGGCGGCAAAGACACCCATCTCGATCCTTACGCGTGAAATTTTACAATATGCCTCTAACATTGAGGAGGCCATAGACATTGCCAAAAAACGCAAAGTGTTCGTCTCAGAATCGATCTTTATAGGAAGTGCAAAAGACAAAAGAGCAGTGGTTATAGAAGTTTCCCCGGATAAATTTGGCACTTACTCGGTAGAAAATTCGAACCAGCTTATCTGTTCCAATCATTTTCAAAGTGCCCCTTATGAAAAAGATAAGCAAAACCAAAAGCAAATCTTGGAAAGCCATTCAAAGTATCGCTACGAGAGGATGGAAGAACTACTGGCGAAACAACCAAAAATGACTGTAAAATCCGCCGTTGAAATTCTTCGAAATACCAAGGGCCTGCAAGACAAAACCATCGGTTATGGCAACGAAAAGGCACTCAACCAATTGGTGGCCCATCATGGCATCGTATTCCAACCTGAAGATCTTAAGGTTTGGGTATCGAGCAATCCCTACCAATTGGGGGAATTTGTCGCCTATGATCTCAAAACTATTTTCAAAAAGGAAAATCCCAATTTTAAAAATAAATCTATTTCCAAAATAGAAGCGAACATTGAAAAAGATCCGTTTCTACTATCAGAAGCCTATCGGAGCTATGAACGTTATAAAAAGTTGCGGAAAGTGGTACGGGATGCCATCGCTTCTGAACGCCATTTGGATGACCAAATATTGTCGGACCTTATAGCTTCGAATCCTGCATATTGGGAAACTTATTATTTGATAGGATTGTACCATTACAATAAAGGGTATGATCTTCTTGCATTAAATGCGTTCCAAGTGGCTGAGAACAAAGAAATTGCAACCGTACCGGAAAAGGAAAAAATCCAGAAATATATTAAAAAATTAAAACGAAGGGGCGTTTTGCCAGTCGTACACTAAACGGTTAACGTACCCTGGTCCTGACGGCCAAAAAATATCCTTCCTATAGCTTTGGCCAATATGGGTTCCAATGACAGGCAAACTATTGCACATCTCTGGTTATTTTGCCCTACTTAAAAAATATATTTCATACTTTAAACGCTAAATTTCAATCAATGGTGCAGCGGCTCTTTGCAATAGTAATTTTTCTTGGATTTAATTTGGGACATTCCCAAAATTCAAAGCCTTTGGTCAATCAGCAACGTCTGGAAAATCGCATCATGGAACTCTCTAAATTCGGTTTACAGGAGAATGGGGAGACCGAACGGGTGTCTTTCAGTGAGGCCGATATCGAATCCAAGAAATGGTTGGTTCAAACAATGACCGACTTGGGATTAGCGGTTTCTGTAGATTTTGCGGGAAATGTTATTGGCAAACGAAAAGGAAGCGATGCTTTAAAGAAACCAATCGCTTTCGGTTCCCATACCGATAGGGTCCCTAACGGAGGTAATTACGATGGCTGTGTGGGTTCCATGGCCGCCTTGGAAGTAATAGAGGTGTTGAACGAAGCGGGTATCACCACACGCCACCCATTGGAGGTGATCATCTTTTCAGATGAGGAAGGGGCTTTATTGGGGAGTAGGGCCATGGCGGGCCATCTGGGCAGTACAGCGTTCCTGACTGCCAACAGCAGTGGATTTTCAGTAGGTGAAGGCATCATGCGTCTAGGTGGCGATACTACTAGAATAGCAGAAGTCGCGCGAAAAAAAGGGGAGTTGGCTGCCTTTTTGGAACTGCATATCGAACAGGGCGGTATTCTGGAAAAGGAGAATTTGGATATCGGCATCGTACAGGGCATCGTTGGAATCAAATGGTGGGACGTCGAATTTAAAGGCTTTGCCAACCATGCGGGCACCACGCCCATGAACGCCAGGCAAGATGCACTCTTGGCGGCTGCCAAATTTATTGTAGCCGTTAATGAAATTACCAACAGTTCTCCAGGAAGACAGGTCGGTACGGTTGGGCGCATAAAAGCAGCGCCCGGGGCACCCAATGTAATTCCTGGAAAGGTAGTGACCAGCTTGGAAATAAGGGACCTCTCGTCCGATGTCATCCAAAATTTATTCAACGCTATTCGGGCAAAAACTGAAGAAATTGCCAAGGCTTCCAACGTAGCCATCGATTTCCACATGCTCGACACCACGGCGGCCCCTGCCTTGACAGATCCTAATATTCAAAGCGAAATTGCGCAAGCCGCCCAAAAGTTAAAGCTTACAACAATGTCAATGCCCAGTGGTGCTGGGCATGATGCCCAAGATATGGCCTTGATCGCTCCCACAGGCATGATCTTTGTCCCCAGTAAAGGGGGCATCAGTCATTCCCCAAAAGAATTTACCTCCGCAGAGGATATGGCCAATGGCGCAAATGTGCTATTACAAACCATTTTGGCCCTGGATAAAAAGTTATAATTACATTTAAAAAAATAATATGGTTATGTGCAAATTATTGAGGATCGCCCTTCTCGTAACATTCTTGAATTTTGGAATTGGTAGCGCCCAAACTGCTGAACAAATAGTCGCCGAAATTCAAAAAGAGGCCAACGAAAATTCCCATTTGGAAGCCATGGCACATGAACTGATGGATGTGATCGGCCCCCGATTGGTCGGAACCCCACAAATGAAAGCGGCGCACGATTGGGCGGTAAGTACCTATGCCAAATGGGGCATCACGGCCAAGAACGAAGCTTGGGGCACATGGCGCGGATGGGAAAGGGGCATCAGCCACATCGATCTTATTTCTCCCCGGGTGGTTTCGCTCAGGGGAACCCAATTGGCATGGAGCCCCAGTACCACTAAAAAGGGGGTAATCGCAAACCTGATACTTATTCCTACCCTCGCAGATTCCCTTGTTTTTGCAAGTTGGTTGCCCAATGTAAAAGGCAAATTTGTGATGGTGTCAATGAACCAGCCTACAGGCAGGCCAGATTCGAATTGGAAGGAATTCGCCACCGAGGCTTCTTTTGCAAAAATGAAGTCGGCCCGTGAAGAGCAAGAAAAACTATGGCGTCAAAATATCAATAACACCGGTTATACCAGTCGAAATATCAATGAAGCCTTGGAAAAAGCAGGAGCAGTTGGTATTGTTCAGTCCAGGTGGTCAGAAGGATTTGGGGCCAATAAAATTTTTAGCGCCGACACCAAAAAGATTCCAGTGGTTGATCTCTCGCTCGAAGATTATGGCATGTTGTACCGGATGGTAGAACACGGTGAAAATCCGCAGATAAGAGTGGTGGCAGAATCCAAAGAATTAGGAAAAGTGCCTACTTTCAATACTATTGCCACCATCCCTGGGAAAGAACTTCCTAACGAATATGTGCTTCTATCCGCCCATTTCGATTCGTGGGACGGCGCAACTGGGGCGACCGATAATGGCACTGGCACTATTACCATGCTGGAAGCGGCACGAATCTTAAAGAAAGTGTATCCAAATCCTAAACGAACCATAATTATTGGTCATTGGGGCAGTGAAGAACAGGGATTAAATGGTTCAGGTTCCTATGTCCAAGACCATCCCGAAGTCGTGGCAGGCTTGCAGGCCCTTTTCAACCAGGACAATGGCACCGGAAGGGTGGTGCAGATTTCTGGACAGGGCTTTCTAAATTCATACGAATATATCGGTCGCTGGCTCGAGGCCGTACCCAAGGAAATCACCGAACATATTGAAACTACCTTTCCTGGAATGCCAGCGGGTGGAGGGTCCGATTACGCCTCATTTGTCGCTGCTGGTGCCCCGGCATTTTCCCTAAGTTCGCTCAGTTGGAGCTATTGGGACTATACTTGGCACACTAACTTGGATACCTATGATAAAATTGTCTTCGATGAGGTAAGGAATAACGCCATCCTTTCGGCCATAATGGCCTATATGGCAAGTGAAGATCCACAAAAAACCTCCCGTGAAAAGTCGGTTTTGGGCATTAACCCGAGAACAGGGGAAAAAGCCACATGGCCAGAACCGCGAATACCGAATCGGGACGGGGTCGATAATTAACCACAAGAATAACAAGGGAGAATTAGCGAAATGAAACCAAACAAAACCACATTCCCTGAAAAACTTATGGCCTGTTGGCATCCTGTGGCCTATAGCGTTGAGATCAAATCTAAAGAACCTTTTGGTACCTTTTTATTGGATCATGCCGTGGTCGTTTGGCGTACTTCTGATGGGCTTGTACATGCCATGCGGGACCTTTGTATCCATCGGGGCACTGCACTTTCATTGGGATGGATAAAGGATGACTGTTTGGTGTGCCCTTACCACGCCTGGCGCTATGATAGAAAAGGGGATTGTGTACTGATTCCACAGGCACCGGATAC
>JBBKWR010000280.1:0-4241 GCA_037969055.1 Flavobacteriaceae bacterium
GATTTCAACTCCACCAAAAACCAAGGCTATTTTGTAACCACACCGGGCCAAAATAATACTTATGCCAGCACTTTAGTGGCCGATATGCAATTGCGTTCATCAGGTTTCGATGAGCTCAAACAGGCTCAGCAGGATGGAACCTTATCCAAAACTCTATTAAAAAGAGGGTTCTTTGGGGGTAACTTGGGTGCTGGGGTCGATTTGGGATTTTCTTACCAGTTGAACGAGCAGACCGTCTTCACGGCAAGTCTCCTAGATCTAGGATTTATCTACCATAGCAACGATGTAAAGAATTATAGCTTAAAAGGTAATGCCACAGTGGAAGGGGTAGAGATTATCCTTCCAGATGCACTCTCGGACCCGAATAGGGATTTTTGGCAAGGTTTGGTCGATGAGGTCGAACAATTTGTACCCTTTGAAGACAATACCAAAGGCTACCTCAGTTTTAGACCGACCAAATTATATGCTTCTTTGCGATATAACTTCGGGGAAAAAGTTGTTTCAAGGGTCGATTGCGATTGCGATAAAGTTGCCTCAGCGGCAGCGTTCAGAAGCAAATATGCCAATGGTGTGGGCGGACAGCTATACATGATCAATAGGCCAAGGGGGCCGCAAGCGGCACTTACCGCATTTTACTTGCGACGTCTAGGTAATGTGATGGCACTGAAAACCACCTACACGGTAGACAAATTTTCGTGGTCTAATATAGGGCTGGGCGTTAGCGTCCAGGCAGGCCCTGTAAATCTATATTTTTTGGCCGACAATCTACTGGCTTATAGCAACATAGCCGCAACCCGATATGCCTCTTTTCAATTAGGATTAAATATCATATCTTGGGGGAAGAATTAATCTTATAGAAATCAAATCTTCTTGGGGCCAACCCATGTTTGGCACGTTTTTTTCATAGATTGATTTTAGAAACCATAAACCGAACACCGTGAGGCATATTTTCTTATCCATCATAATGATTGCAATTTTTTCAAATTTTTCCCAGGCCCAGCTGAACGATTATAAGTATATCATCGTCCCTAAAAGATTTGAAGGATTCAAGAGTGAAAATCAGCACCTTACGAGTACATTGGTCAAGCATTTATTCTCGAAAAAGGGCTTCAACGCAGTGTATGACGATGCGTTGCCTCCCGATCTTTTTGCCAATCGGTGTTTGGGACTGATGGTTCATCTTAAGGATGATTCCTCAATGTTCACCACCAAAACCATATTGGCCTTGACC
The DNA here is from genome assembly GCA_037969055.1 of Flavobacteriaceae bacterium. Taxonomy (GTDB): domain Bacteria; phylum Bacteroidota; class Bacteroidia; order Flavobacteriales; family Flavobacteriaceae; genus Pelagihabitans. Next base: position 1,232 of record JBBKWR010000280.1, read on the forward strand.
AATTGTGAAGAAAAGGAAGTTTTTGCCACCCTTGAGGGTAAAAGCAAGCAAAAGGAATATAAAGACGCATACCAGGAAGCCATTACCGAGGCCTTTCAGTCTTTTAATACCCTCTATTACAGCTATTCTGGGAAGAGCGAGACCAAAGAACCCATCACCGTTAGTTTTAAGAATGATGTTAAAACATTGAAGGAGAACAGCGAAATTGAAAAGCCCAATTCGAACAGGCCTATGGAAACTGTTGTACAACAAGAGGCCACACAGGAAAGACAGACCTATCGAAGTTCGGAGCCCGTGGATTCCGATTATAAGAAAGGCGGGGAAGTGTCTGGGAAAGTACCACCGCAAGAAACAACAACCGAAGCACAAAGCATTAAGGCCATGGAACCCGTTCCATCGGATATCAAGAAAGTGGACCATTCAGAAGATCAAGCAACAAGCAACGCCAGTTTGATAAAAGTGCTATATGCACAGGAAATTCCCAATGGGTACCAATTGGTCGATAATACACCAAAAATTCTCTTAAAAATCTTTAAAACTTCAGTTCCCGATGTATACACCGCCGAGAATGAACAAGGCAACGGAGTCGTTTATAAAAAGGATGGCACGTGGTTTTTTGAGCATTATGTGGCCGATAAGCTCGAAGTGGAGGAATTGCATATTAAATTCTAAATTTCATATTTTCCCTTCCAACGGTTCAAAAGAAATTCTTTGATGGCCTTTTCCCTTTGATTATCGCCTGGTTCGTAGAAACTTGTTCCTGAAAGTTCGTCTGGCAGAAATTCCATATCAACAAAATTGTCCTGAAAATCATGGGCATATTGGTAGGCGTCGCCATAGCCGAGTTCCTTCATCAATTTTGTGGGCGCGTTGCGCAACGCCAAAGGCACCGAAAGATCTCCTTTACCCTTTACCGCCTCCTGTGCCTTTTTGATGGCTATATAGCTCGAATTGCTTTTTTGGGATGTGGCCAAATAAATGGCGCACTCACTAAGTATGATCCTGGCTTCGGGATATCCTATTATGGTAACCGCCTGAAAGCATGAGTTCGCGATGACCAATGCCGTTGGATTGGCAAGGCCAATATCTTCTGAAGCTGAGATGAGCATCCTCCGGGCGATAAACTTTACGTCCTCGCCACCCTCTATCATTCGGGCCAGCCAATATACCGCACCATTGGGATCACTGCCCCTTATCGATTTGATAAAGGCCGATATGATATCGTAATGTTGTTCCCCGGTCTTATCATAAAGCACCGTATTTTTTTGGACCTTGCCCATCACCAGTGCGTCGGTGATGGTGATCGAATCGCTTTCTTCAGCGTTCACGACCAGTTCAAAAATATTCAATAATTTTCGGCCGTCTCCCCCTGAAAGACGTAAAAGGGCTTCTGTTTCCTTTAATTTGATTTTTTTTGATTTAAGCAGTACATCCTCAGTCATGGCACGCTTTAAAAGAACCTCCAAATCTTTTTTACCAAAGGGATTCAGTACATAGACCTGACAACGGGACAAAAGCGCTGGGATTACTTCAAAACTTGGATTTTCGGTGGTGGCCCCCACCAAGGTTACCCAACCTCTTTCAACGGCGGATAGTAACGAATCTTGTTGCGATTTGCTGAATCGATGTATCTCGTCTATGAAAAGGATGGGGTTTTTTGAGGTAAAGAGGCCCCCGCTTTGTTTTGCCTTATCGATTACTTCCCTAATATCCTTTACCCCGCTGTTGATGGCACTAAGCGCATAGAACGGCCTACCACTTTCATTTGCGATGATATAGGCCAAAGTTGTTTTTCCGGTTCCCGGCGGACCCCAGAGGATCAGGGAGGGAATGATCCCCTTCTTGATCTGCAGGGTCAGCGAACCACTATCACCCACCAAATGTTGTTGGCTAATGTAGTCTTCTAGGGTTTTGGGCCTTATACGTTCTGCTAACGGCTCGTTCATATTGCAAAAGTATGATAAAGTTCATCTTAAATTGACCTAAGGGGAACTACATAGGCCGTTTTTTGATTCCATCGGGGTTTTGCAACCCCATATGACATTTTATCAGGTTTAAAAAAGATGGCCGACTTATTGCTAAATTAGTGTCATGGTCGAAAACCATCATTTTAAGTTCACTAATGCCGTTTTAGTGGCTCCTTTGATAAGTGTGTTGGCAATTTGGACCGTTTTTTTGGTAGAACTCCAATTGAGGACCAACTTTAATGACTATGGTATAGTCCCAAGAAGCCTATCAGGTCTTAAAGGGATCGTATGCAGTCCTTTTATCCATGGATCCTTAGAGCATTTGTACAACAATACGCTTCCTCTGGCCATTTTAACAGCTGCACTTTTTTACTTCTATAGGGATAGTGCGCTAAAAGTCTTGGTCGTTGGAATCTTGCTGTCGGGGCTCATTACCTGGATAATTGGGAGGCCCTCTTATCACATTGGCGCTAGCGGGGTAATCTATCTGTTGGCAAGTTTTATTTTTTTTAAAGGAATATTCACCAAGTATTATAGATTGATTGCCCTGTCATTAATGGTTGTGTTTATCTATGGGAGCATGTTGTGGTATATTTTCCCTATCAAGGAAGGCATTTCTTGGGAAGGTCATTTGGGTGGATTTATTACAGGATTGGTATTGGCCTTTTTTGTCAAATCAAATTTGCCATCCTCCAAAAAATATGCATGGGAACAGGATAACTATAATGAAAGGGAGGATGAATTCTTGCAACACTTCGATGACGACGGTAATTTTATTGAAAATAAGGGGGAGAGCGTTCCGACAGAGGATAGCATCAAAATTACCTATCATCTTAAAAAAGAATCCAAGGACAAGAATTAAAATGCATTTCTTTAAAACGAAGACAGGAAAATGAATAGAAAATACTAATTTTTTTACTGTTGATCATTTTAAAAATTTAGTTTTAGACCTTAGACCTTAGACCTTAGACCTTAGACCTTAGACCTTAGACCTTAGACCTTAGACCTTAGACCTTTACCCCTATTTAACTTTTCATCGACCA
>JBBKWR010000281.1:0-3067 GCA_037969055.1 Flavobacteriaceae bacterium
TCCTTCATGATCTCCGCAAATAATTCATAAGATCGTATTCGGTCTTTCACATCATAAATATTGGTGACGGCAATAAGCTCATCGGCTTTAGTCTGCTCCATAAACGCTTTCACCTGAGCTTTCACCGTGGCTTTACTACCTATAAAAGAAAATTTTAGCATTCGATGCACTTGGGGGTTTTGCATAACCTCCTTTAACTCACCGGTCATGGCTGTTGGCGGTTGTACGCAATCACGTTTTCCTGTAAATATACCAACAATCATTCGGATTAAAGACGTTGACAAACGTTCGGCTTCTTCGTCAGTATCAGCAATAATAATATTTACCCCGGTCATCACATAAGGTTGTTTTAAGTGCTTTGACGGTTGAAACTCTTGACGGTAAATTTTCAGTGCCTCCCATAAATGGGTTGTTGCAAAGTGGCTAGCAAATGCGTATGGTAAGCCTTTTTTTGCGGCCAAATGAGCACTGTCTGTACTAGAGCCCAAAATATAGATGGGCACTTCAACCCCTTCTGCAACGGTGGCACGAACTTTAGCACTTGACTTCTCTATAGAAAAGTATTTTTCTAACTTTTCCAATTCATCAGGAAAAGAATGTGCGGCTTGCATGAAATCAGCGCGTATGGCTTCTGCCGTTTCCCTATCCGTACCAGGTGCCCTGCCCAAGCCCAAATCGATTCGGTCAGGATATAAAGATGCCAAAGTGCCAAATTGTTCAGCAATAATTAATGGCGAGTGATTGGGTAACATAATACCACCAGAACCGATACGAAGCGTGTTCGTGCCTTGGGCAACATAGCCAATTAAAACCGAGGTGGCGCTACTACCAATATTGGGTGCATTGTGGTGTTCTGCTAACCAATAGCGTGTGTAACCAAACGCTTCGGCATGTTGCGCCAATTTAAGAGCATTATTATAGGTTTGCTTAAGCGTATGACCTTCTGAAACTAAAGCAAGGTCTAATATAGAATAAGATGTATTTTGAATTTTCATAAATGTTTATAATCTGTTGAATAATTTGTGCCTAAATAACGAATAGCAAAAGTTACGGTATAGACCCTTTTTTTATGTGGTTTTGATAAAGATAGTATTTGCAATTCGTCGAGGGTTGGATAAAAAACTCACAAATACAGGTGGGTTTTTCATTATACACACCTGCCCGCCTTTGGCGGATGGTTATTCACAAGATTTCTACTGTTTTTATAGGTGCTCATAAATGCTTCGCATTTCCCGTTAGCTTGTCAAAAGACTTTACTATATTCCAATCCCGAAAAACAGCCAGGAACCATAAATATCGTCTCTTATGAAATATTGTCTTCTGTTTATTTTTAGTATCCTAGTATTCATATCGTGTAAGGATCTATCGAAATCAAAGGAAAAGAGTGGCGATGCCAATGAAAATGGTATTTCCGCTGAAGTTGCCACTCCCTTCCCCGAGGAATTGGTACAGTTCAATACCTGGTCGAACAACTCGGTCTTTGAAGGCACGGGAGAAAATACTTGGGATCAAAATATTCGGGAAAGAGGCTATATCTTAAAGGAAAATGGCACCTACCACATGTGGTATACGGGTTTAAGGTCGGGCGGCCCAGCGCTCGCGCTCGGCTATGCGACCTCCCCAGATGGATTTACATGGACGCGTTACGCCGATAACCCCATTTTTGAGGAAAGCTGGACAGAGGACATGATGGTGCTCAAAGTAGGTGATACCTATCATATGTTTGCAGAAGGGAAAGGCGATATTGCCCACAGGCTTACCTCCACAGACCGCATACACTGGGTAGATCATGGGTCATTGGAGATTCGTACTTCCAACGGTGCCCTTTTGAGCGAAGGGCCCTATGGTACCCCCACGGTTTGGCGGGAAAATAATATTTGGTATTTGTTTTACGAGCGCAACGACCTGGGGATATGGTTGGCCACTTCAGAAGACCTTGGGGTATGGACCAATGTACAAGATGATCCCGTTATAGCCATGGGCCCCGAAACATACGACCAATACGGGGTAGCCGTAAACCAAATTGTAAAACACAATGGATGGTATTATGCCTACTACCATGGCACTGCCTTTGAAGACTGGAGCGAATGGTCGACCAATGTGGCGGCCTCAAAGGACTTAATACACTGGAAAAAATACGACCAAAACCCTATCATGGGCGAGAATAGATCGAGTGGCATTTTGGTCCCGGATGGGGAAATGTTCCGATTATATACCATGCACGATAAGGTAGAAGTTCATTTGCCCATAAATGCCCAGGAAAAATAATTTGATGGCAATGCTTTGAATTAAGCCCTATTGCCTCCACGTCAAAAAACGGATGATTTCCGTTGTATGGGAACCGTTTTGATCAGTGTTTGGGCAAATAGCCTTCAAATCGTATCATTTTACTCTCATCTTGCTGGTAGGTTATCGGTTTGGGTTCTAACCAGTCGACCAGTGCATCTTTAATGGCATAGGCGAAAAAATGATTCCCAGAAGGGGTATAATGCCCATTAAAATAGCGCTGCATATACGCCTCTAAAGGAAGCTTGAAATTTTTGAAGTCTTTCAAATGTACTTCGTTCATGTCAAAAAACCGATAGCCATTCGATTGGATGAAATCAATGATTTCTTGGTCATAGCGAGGTTCCCCCCTAACCATGGATTTAAAAACGCCATAAGGGTCGAAATGGACCAAAAGCAGTTCTTTTCCATGTGCCTTACAAAAAGTATCAGTTTTTTCTAAAATGTACTTTGTGGCCGCAAAGGCATATTTATTTTTTAACGCACTTGCCGTTTTTATCATTTTTTTGGGGCTTGAAAAATCAATTTCCGGCAGTCCCAATAGTTGGGCAAGTTTTGTTAATCCTTCAGTATCCACATCTGCATTAACCATATCATCACTTAACAAGTGAAGCTGGACCATCAAATCATCTTTCAGGTTGTCATACATAAATTCCGGATCTGACATTTTGTAAAGATCTTCCTTGACCGCTATCCTGTTTTCCTTTTCGACCAGTTTTCCGGTATCCAGGTCCATTTCAATATTGGACCAGAAATTGCCATGAAACATATACCCGCCATA
>JBBKWR010000282.1:0-3683 GCA_037969055.1 Flavobacteriaceae bacterium
ACGGCATGCTTCATGCTCTCTGGACTCATAAACTGTCCTTTTTTTAAATTGATGGTCTTCCCTGTTTGCGCCGCGGCCACCAAAAGATCGGTCTGTCGCACCAAGAAGGCAGGGATTTGCAAAATATCGACATATTCTGCCGCCATTGCCGCATCGGTTACTTGATGGATGTCTGTTATCGTGGGTACATGAAAAGTTTCCGATACCTTTCGCAGGATTTTTAGGGCCTTTTCATCGCCGATCCCCGAAAATGAATCGACCCGGCTGCGGTTCGCTTTTTTAAAGCTGCCCTTAAAAACATAAGGAATTTTGAGTTTATCGGTGACCGTCACTATTTTTTCAGCAATACGCATAGCCATTTCCTCACCTTCAATGGCACAAGGCCCAGAAAGCAAGAAAAAATTATTGCCGTCGGCATGTTTTATTTGGGGTATTAATCGAAGGTCCATATCTTAAAATTTACCCAAAGATAGTGTTTCGACATTTCATAATTTATAGCTTTAAACATACTAACCAACAAGACCGTGACGCATAAAATACTCCAAACATGCTTTTTTCTCATGACTTTTTATGCCTATACGCAAACGGGAAGGGTGGTCGAAAATGGTAAAGGACTCATCAATTTGGAACGGCATCAATTCAAGTTCGACCTTTTTGTCCCGGGAATTAGTTATGAGTTGGGCCTTTTTAAAAATCAGAGTGTTTCATCAAGTTTGGGCCTTGGGATGGCCGCTTATGAACCTGGATATAACATCGGGCTCGCCATGAACAATCGCTACCGCTATTATCACAACTTCAACCGGAGAAATGACTTGGGAAAAAATGTAAGTGGGAATTCCGGTAACTATATTGCGGCGGCACAGGCCATTTTTTTCTCCCAGCTTCGCTTGACGACCAATATTTCTGGACCAGATGATTTTAATATTGGTTTCTATGGAATTGTTTATGGCGTTCAGAGAACCTATGCGAAAGGTTTTAATTTTACCGCTGAACTTGGGGGAGGCTATTACAAAGGTGATGGCATTCCCTCAGGTTTTGGTCCTTTAATTGGTTTTAATTTTAGCTGGGTGGCGACCAAAAGAAGATCGAGGTAATATAAATTTAATTGAAGCAGTTTTGCTAATAGCCTAATCCAGGGACGCATTTTGGAGTATTATGAATCTTTACAGCACACATTTAAAATATAAATTAAAAATTAGAAACAATGGATATCATAAGGGAATTGCAAGCAGAATTAGAATCGGAATACAAAACCACCAAAAAGTTTTTAGCGCATTACCCAGAAGGTAAAAATGATTGGAAGCCCCACAAAAAATCGATGGGCCTAAAAAGTTTAGCGGTACACGTTGTCGAAATTTTCGCGTGGCCACAGGTCATTATGAATACCGAATACTTGGATTTTTCAAAAACACCCTATTCGCAACCGCCAATCAAGTCAAAGGCCGAACTTCAGAAAAAGCTCGAAGAAGATTATCGAAAAGGTGCCGAGACTTTAAAAAATCTGAAGCTCGAACAGTTGGATGGTACCTGGGATATTCGTCAGGGAGATCAGGTTTTTATGTCATGGTCAAAATACGGCGCCATTAGGCATGCCTTACAGCAGATAACGCACCACCGTGCCCAATTGGGGGTGTACTATCGGCTTAACGATATTTTTGTACCTGGTAGCTATGGCCCATCGGCTGATGAGCAATAATCCTTCGCCAAACAGCTATTTTTATAGATGACAGCGTATTGGAAACGAATCTTTAAACAATAGAATTACCTTAGGTTTAAGTACGTTACCATAGGTTCATAGAATTCTTCATTGATCACGAAATCAGAGGGGACATTTGGCCATTATTTTTCCTGGTTATATTACCGATTGCGTACCCGCTCAATTATGGTTGCAAAGGCGGTCGGAAAACCTTTACAAGTCGACTGGGTAATTCGATAATGCCATAAATTAAACACCTTAAAATCAACAACATAAAAATATCATAACTTTACATTGCAAAGCCGAAAATAGCAGTATCTTTGCGCGCTCAAAATAGCGAGGGTGCTATTAAAATAAAACGAATGTCAGTCACAAAGAATATTGCGATCATTGCCCACGTAGACCACGGGAAGACCACCTTGGTAGATAAGATCATGTACCATTGTCATCTCTTCCGCGAGAACGAAAATGCAGGGGATCTTATCTTAGATAATAATGATCTTGAGCGGGAGCGGGGTATTACCATTACCTCCAAAAACGTTTCCGTAGTTTATAAAGACACCAAGATCAACATCATTGATACCCCTGGCCACGCCGATTTTGGTGGGGAAGTAGAACGTGTATTGAACATGGCCGATGGCGTATTGTTATTGGTTGATGCATTTGAGGGCCCGATGCCACATACACGTTTTGTACTCCAAAAGGCGATCAATCTTGGATTGAAGCCCTGTGTGGTCATCAATAAGGTCGATAAGGAAAATTGTACCCCCGACGAGGTTCATGAAAAAGTATTTGACCTGATGTACGAATTGGGCGCAGAAGAGTGGCAATTGGATTTCCCGACCATTTATGGTTCGGCCAAACACAATTGGATGAGCGAAGATTGGAAAAACCCGACCGATTCTATCGAACCCTTATTGGATATGGTGATTGAGCATATTCCTACATTTAAGATCAAGGAAGGGAATACACAGATGTTGATCACTTCGTTGGATTTCTCCTCCTTTACCGGTCGAATTGCCATTGGCCGTCTACTAAGGGGTACGTTAAAGGAAAATCAACCGATTTCTTTGGTGAAAAGGGATGGTAGTATCGTAAAATCCAAGATAAAAGAATTGTTCACTTTTGAAGGATTGGGACGCAAAAAAGTGCAAGAAGTGATGGCAGGGGATATTTGTGCCTTGGTCGGACTTGAAGGTTTTGAAATAGGTGACACGGTAGCCGATTTTGAAAATCCTGAAGGGTTAAAAACGATCGCGATCGATGAGCCTACCATGAGCATGTTGTTCACCATTAATGATAGTCCGTTTTTTGGCAAGGACGGGAAGTTCGTAACCTCGCGCCACATAAAAGAACGTTTGAACCGTGAACTGGAAAAGAATTTGGCTTTAAGGGTAAATGAAACGGATAGTGCCGACAAGTTTGTGGTTTTCGGTCGTGGGGTACTCCACTTATCGGTGCTGATCGAAACCATGCGCCGGGAAGGCTACGAGATGCAGATTGGACAGCCCCAGGTAATCATTAAGGTAATCGACGGGGTCAAATGTGAGCCCGTGGAGCAGTTAACGATCGATCTTCCAGAAGAAGTTTCTGGCAAGGCTGTAGAAATGGTCTCCATCCGTAAAGGGGAGATGACCAGTATGGAGGCCAAAGGCAACCGTATGGTCTGTGAATTTTTGATTCCTTCTAGAGGAATCATCGGTTTGCGGAACCAATTATTGACGGCCACAGCAGGCGAAGCGATCATGTCTCACCGATTTTTGGAATACCAGCCTATGAAGGGCGATATCCCACAAAGACAGAACGGTTCGCTGGTCTCGATGGAAAAAGGCAAGGCTATTCCGTATTCAATTGATAAATTGCAGGACAGGGGCAAGTTTTTTGTAGATCCGGGCGAGGACATTTATGAAGGTCAGGTTATCGGGGAGAATTCCCGTGGTGATGATATGACCATCAACATCACCAAGACCAAAAAACTTTCCAACGT
>JBBKWR010000283.1:0-3000 GCA_037969055.1 Flavobacteriaceae bacterium
TGTGGCAAAAAAATGAGCAAGGAGACCTCCGATACCTTGGGCCATCAAAAGATGACCAATTATGCGCTTAGACCAGACATGACCAAACAGGAATTTATAAAAGAACTTTTAACTGGACTTACAGCGCCTCCGGGTTATTTTCCCCAGAATGTATTGATGAATATTAAAGGTTATGAAAGTTTGGACACCATCATCCAAAGAGGAGAAAAACCATTATCGCCCGAAGCATTTGAGGCCGCTGCAAATGAGACAGATGCCTTGATGTTGGACTGCCGCGAGGATCAGGCCTTTGCCGAGGGGCACGTCCCCAATAGCATCAATATAAGCTTGGATGGCAGCTTTGCGCAATGGGTTGGAGAAATGGTGCCCGATGTTAAACAGCAAATTTTGTTGATAACCGATCCAGGTCGCGAAGAGGAGGCCATAACCAGATTATCGAGGGTAGGATATGACCGCACCATAGGATACTTGAAAGGCGGATTTGACGGTTGGAAGCAGGCGAAAAAAGAGGTTGCGACCCTTGACAGAGTTACCCCGCAACAATTTGAAAAAATGTATGACACGGAAAAACCATTGGTCATAGATGTAAGGAGAAAAAGTGAGTATGAGGCCGAACATCTTATTGGTGCCATAAACATTCCGCTCAACGAGATCAACCAACATCTGTCGCAGATCCCAAAAGACAAATCCTTCGTGCTACATTGCGCGGGAGGTTATCGAAGTATGATCGCGGCCTCCATCCTTCAGCAAAGAGGCTGGGAAGGATTTGTGGATGTGATCGGCGGATTCGATGAGATGAAGAAGACCGGAATAAAAAAGACGCAGTATGTGGAACCCACAACGATGTTGTAGGTGGTCAGATTTTAAAACTTAATTATAATTGAAGATAATTTGGTTGGTTGTTTAGGGAAGCGGTCATCGATCATGAGTATGATCGTTTCCCTTTTATTTTTATGCTAAATTAAAAAATAAAAAAGATGTCATTACTAAGTTCACTATTTGGGTCAAAGGCCCAGGAATCAAAAAGGATTGCAGTGTTGAACAATGAAGAATATAAGGCTGCCGTACAAGGAAAAAACGTACAGCTTGTGGATGTACGTACCGCCAACGAGTATAAAATGGGGCATATTGAAAACGCGATCAACATCGACTTTTTTAATTCCGCCAATTTTTTAAAATCCTTTGGGAAATTAGATAAGGAAAAACCCGTGTACTTGTATTGTCAATCAGGCAACCGTAGCTATAAAGCCGCAAAACTGCTCCTGAAAATGGGATTTAGCAAAATCTTTGATCTTAGGGGTGGTTACGTCCGTTGGTAGTAAATGTTTTACAAAATGCCAAACCATAATAATCAAACCAAGGTTCATCCGACTAAACAAAACCGAAACATATTATAATAGATTACCTGTTTATCAAGATAAAACCGATTTAGAATGAAAACATCGATCATTGTTCAAAATTTAAAGTGTGGCGGCTGTGCCAAAACCATTACTTCCAAGTTATCGAAAATACAGGGAATATCAGAGATCATAGTGGAGGTGGAAGCCAGTAAGGTTTCCTTTCTCCATCAAAATATTAATGATGCCCTACTCGTCAAAGAAAGGTTAAATACGCTGGGGTATCCATCGATAGATAATAAAAATACAATGACGGCAAAAGCTATTTCTTTCGTTAGCTGTGCCACTGGAAAAAGGTCAAAATCATGAAACATATCTTACTAATAATGTCAGTTTTTGTATTTGTGAGCTGTAAGGAGGTCAAGAATGCGGAGTATAAATCCATTGAATCCACTCCTAAAAACGAAATGGCGGACACTCGAAAATCACATCCTGGGAAAAAAATTATGGAAACGGAATGTTACCTCTGTCACAATCCGAAAGCCTCCCAGGAGCGTATGATCGCACCCCCGTTGATTGCCGTTAAATTGCATTATATTGGTGAGAAGACCACCAAAGAAGAGTTTACGGAGGACCTTATCAAATGGGTCAACGATCCCGAACAGGAAAGCAAAATGCCAGAGGCCCTCTTTGAATTTGGCAGTATGCCCTATATCCCGTACCCTGACGATGTCATTGTCCAAATTGCCGAATACATTTACGACTATGACATAGAACGGCCAGACTGGTATGATGCCGCGCTCAAAAAGGAAAATGGGAAAGACATATGGAAAAACAGGAATATTATATCCAAAGAAATACAAAATAACAGTGCAGCGAAAGGTATGGCCCACGCCACGACGGCCAAAACGACGTTAGGCAATAAACTTATGAAAGCCATCAGCGAAAAAGGAACTATAGGCGCCATTGAATTCTGTAATACAAAGGCATTGGCCTTAACTGATAGTATATCCGTTATGAATAATGTCATTATCAAAAGGGTATCCGATAAACCACGGAACCCTAAAAACAAGGCCAATGATGAGGAGTTGGATTATATTACCTATTTCAAAAAAATAACGGCCGCAGGAAAAGAACCAAAACCCATTGTCAAAACAGAGAACGGCGAGGTTGATTTTTACTATCCGATTACCACCAATACCATGTGTTTGCAATGCCATGGTAAACCCAACGATGGGATAAAACCTGAGACTTTAAAAGTGCTTAAAAAGCTATATCCAGAAGATATGGCGTTTGGCTATAAAGCTGTTGAGGTAAGGGGACTTTGGGCCATCAGTTTTGATGAGGAACGGTAAGTTTGAATTTTAGAAGTGGGCAAATACATTTTTGCTGTTCTGCCCCTCCCCCATTAGAACGGGCAGGCAGGTCTTACCTTTAAAAAATAATTAATTATCAACAGATGAAGACACTCGGAATGATTGGCGGAACCTCATGGCATTCTACTATAGTATATTATAGATTGATCAACGAAATGGTTGGGGAAAAAATCGGTGCCCAGGCCAATCCGCCGTTAATTATCCATAGCCTGAACATCGAATTGATGCGGGAGCAGAACATAGATAAAATTAATGCCAAATACCTAGAGGTAGCATCGAAACTTCAA
>JBBKWR010000284.1:0-2539 GCA_037969055.1 Flavobacteriaceae bacterium
CCTCGGCCGCCTGTGTGAACCCCTCATTGACATATATGGCCTTTACGGCCAGGGCAGCCAACCATGCCACCCAAGAACTTAAAAAAGGAAACATATAATGGATAGAAGAAAAGCACTTAGGAACATGGGTATGGCACTGGGTTACACGGTGGCCACCCCTACATTGTTCAGTATCGTACAAAGCTGTAAGACTGAAAAAGTGGTCGAATGGACACCTGATTTCTTTACCAAGGAGGAAGGGTCAGCTCTATCCAAATTGGTGGATATTATTTTGCCCAAGACCGATACCCCATCGGCTACTGAAATGCAGGTGGATGTGTTCATTGATAGATTTGCCAAACAAGCAATGGAAAAAGAGCAACAAGATTTCCTTAAAATGTCAATGGGAAAATTCTTTGAAAATGCGATCAAAGAAAGCGGGAAGGAAAATATTGCAAAATTAGAGGCAGCCGACCTCGAGAAAGTACTGGCATCAGCTTTGAAAATTTCCAAAGAGCAGATGAAAACTAATGACGAGGCCATTACAATATATATGGAAAGTTTGGTGACCGGACCGGTGGAAGTGCTGGGCGATGATCTTTCGCGATACGCCTTTGCAAGCAACCTTAGGGGAATGACAATTTGGGGATACAAAACATCTGAGTTTGTGGGCGAGGAAGTATTGGCCTATCTCCCGATCCCTGGAGAGTACATTCCGTGTGGAGATGCGCAAGAGCTGACTGGGGGCAAGGCTTGGTCTATTTGACCCCTTGATTCCCAATAGCGGATCACCGCGATTTGGTTTGCCTTAAACTTTGTATGATCCACGCAACTTACCCAGGCGGTATTTTGGAATGGACTGTTGTTGAAAAAACGAATCCAACTTATGAAAAGAAGAAGTTTTATACAAAAGACCGCCCTAACGGGTGGCGCGATATCATTGCCAGGCGCTTTGGGTTATGCGGGTAAACAATCAAACGCCAATGGGAAATATACCTTCAATTTAAAATATGCACCCCATTTGGGCATGTTCAAAAGTCATGCAGGGGACGACCCTATAGACCAATTGAATTTTATGGCCGACCAAGGATTTACCGCCTTTGAGGATAACGGTATGATGGGTCGGGACATTTCGCTCCAATCCAAAATAGGTGAAACCCTTGCCAAGCGCAATATGACCATGGGCGTATTCGTAATAGATAAGGGTGGCAATATGGCCAATACCTTGGCCGCGGGAAAGGATGAATTTGTTGGGATATTTTTGGAGGGTTGTAAAAGGGCCGTCGAAGTAGCCAAACGTGTCAATGCAAAATGGATGACGGTCGTACCTGGCGGATATGAAAGAAACTTGCCGATCGGTATCCAAAATGCCAATGTCATAGAGGCCCTTCGCAAAGGGGCGGAGATATTGGAGCCGCATGGTTTGACGATGGTACTGGAACCCTTATCAGATTCCCCAGATCTCTATTTACGCACTTCGGAACAGACCTATTTGATATGTAAAGGGGTTAATAGCCCTTCCTGTAAAATACTTTACGACATTTATCATATGCAAAAAAACGAAGGGCATCTGATCCACAATATGGAACTTACTTGGGATGAAATTGCCTACCTACAAATAGGCGACAATCCTGGACGTAAAGAACCTACCACAGGAGAGATCAACTATCAAAATGTATTCAAATTTATCCATAGCAAAGGATTCACCGGAGTGCTCGGCATGGAACACGGAAATTCCAAACCAGATAAAGAGGGAGAATTAGCGGTCATTGAAGCCTATAAAAAGGTGGATAATTTTCTATAAGTACGTTGCCCAAATTTGGCAGGGATTAATTTATGGGCCAGGACAAAAGCGCGTACCATAATGCGGCGGCCCATAACCAAATTATAATCACATAACTACCATTCAGCACTAACTTGTACGCCATTATTTTGGCAAAAGCTGACCTAACATAGGCCGCCATCAAAAATCCGAAGGACCATAGCATGCCCACCAAAATTATTGTGGGCCAAACCCCATCGCCATGCAGGTCGTCTATCGATTTTGGCATCGCAAATGCAACAAGGTAGTACAGTAAAATACCTAATAGGCCCATACTTAAAAGTCCAATTGCCCCGGTGAGCACAAATGCAATGATCGAAAATTTCCAATTATAGGGAAGCGACTTATAGCGGGATAGGACAGTGGCCATGTTTACTTTTTAATCTTAAACGAAAAAGGATTGTACTAATTGTTTCTGTTGGGTTACCCTACGACTTCTTAATAATACCTACTATATCATCCAATGTTAATTATGTTCCAATAATGTTGTGGATCCAATTAGTTGTTAAAAAGTCAGTTTTGCGGAGATAGTTGACGCTTAATCGGAGGTTTTCTAGTGCGAACGGCAGTTCATCGAATAAATTGACACTTTTCGATGTATGGTACAATACCCATATAAGATATGGCTTACTACGCCCGTTGTATAAATATGAACCCCCACATATACCTACTTATTGGCTACGTTACCTTGCTATTTGTTTCAAAAGCATGTTACCGGTTTTTTATAAAAAAGCGGTT
>JBBKWR010000285.1:0-2866 GCA_037969055.1 Flavobacteriaceae bacterium
GCAATCAGTTCTTTCGGACTCAGTTTGGAAGAATGCATTACCCAATAGAGGTCCAATTGCAGTTTGACCAAAGTGGGATCGGTATCATATAAAATAATATCATAGCCGTTTTCCCCATGGTGATCGGTAAACTCGAAATCGTGGTTGTGATAGGCAAAGCCCATACCGGCTTTGTTGACCTGTTCACCAATGATATTTAATTTCTCTGCAAGCAACTTGAAATGCTCTATGTTTCTGTATTCCGGATCCAACCATGGCCAGGTAATATACCGTTTGTTCAAGGCATGGGCGCCTTCTATACATTGGTCCACAAAACGCTTGAGATCATACGCGGGTTTTACCAGGTATGGCGAAAACCCATAGTGGCCACTGGAGGCTGTCAACTGTAGGTCATCCAAAATTTGTTTGAAGTCCGACGCTTTGTATCCATAATAAGTACCCTTCTCCCCATTATATCCATAGGTTTCCAGATCTTGATACCCCAATGCGGCCACAGTTTTTAAAGTGCCCACCACATCTTTTTCCATCGTGTCGCGGATGCTAAAGAGCTGTAATCCCATTTTATATTGCGGCTTATTTCCCATGGAAAGACTTGGTAGCGGCATCAAAGCAGCGGTGCATAACAAACCGGAACGGTATATAAAATTTCTTCGGTCGATGATTTTTCTTGTTTGCATTTGTCTGATGGAATGGGGGTTTGATTACATTACCTTCAAATATAATCTATTATGATGCTACGGCCACCTAAAAAAGGAATCACTTGTCTAGAGATAAATCATTGTAATAATTTTTAATTATGGCTTCAATCATTTAACTTAGGAATTGGTTGCAAACTTGGAGTTTGTAGTCCACACACTCCAATTTTATTATAATTTATTACCACTAAATGACATAGCAATGCTCACTAAAAATGAAATCAATACTTTAGAAAAAGATGGATATTTAGCTTTGGGTCAATTACTTAACCATAAAGAAGTGCAACGCGTTAACGCCTGTATAGATGCGTTGATCGCCGCTGAGGGAGAGCGGGCCGGTTCCGAACTGTTCGACTCCAAATACATCCGCCATCCCAAGGAAGCTGGCGCTGATCGCTTGGCCGATCTGGTTAATAAAGGATCGGATTTCGATATTTTTTACACTCATCCTCGTGTATTGGCCGGGGTGCAAGCAGTACTCGGAACACAGTACAAATTATCTTCCTTGAACTATCGCGCAGCCAAACCGGGAATGGGACACCAAAATTTACATGTCGATTATGGAAATACTGTTGTCAATGGCGCTTATAAAGTCTGTAACACTATTTGGTTATTGGATGATTTTAACGAACACAACGGGGCCACCCGCATCGTGCCCGGCACCCATAAATCAAAGGAACTACCACAAGACGCCATGGAGGACCCCAGCCTTCCCCATCCCGATGAAATTTTGGTCCAAGCCCCTGCCGGATCGGTATTTATTTTCAATTCGCACGTATGGCATGGCGGTACCACCAATCATACCTCAAAATACCGGAGAAGCATCCATAGCTATTTTTGTACTTCCGACCAGCCCCAGCAGTTGGACCAGAAAAGATACATCACCCAAGAGACCAGGGAGCGTATTGGCTTACCAGCGCAAAAGATATTGGATGTGATTTAAAGAGAGGAAGTACGAGGGTAGAAGCACGAAATACGAAGTAAAAATGACTTATAACTTAAGACATAGGACAAGGTAAGAAGTACGAAGGTTGAAGTGCGAAATACGAAGTAAAAATGACTTATGACTTTGAACTTTAAACCTTCGTCTTTAGACTTTAGACCACTGACTTGAAAACTGAAACTTTAAACCTGAAACCTTAAGACATTCGACTTACGACTTTCGACCACAGACTTGAAACCTGAAACCTTAAGACCTTCGACCTTAGACTTTAGACTTTCGACATTTGACCTTAGACCTTTGACTTTTGACCTTTCCCCATCAACCCCTGCAATTTTTGAAACCCTTGATCTCGTTTAAAGAATCCGAATATTAGGAGGCCTGCAATAATAATGAAACCGCCAATCACCTGCACCCCATATAATTTTTCCCCAAACGGGAAGGCGAGTAATACGGTAAAAAAGGGAATCAAGTTCATAAACAAGGTCGAGGTGGTTGGTCCCACTTTTACCACGCAATAATAAAAGGCCACATAAGCGAATGCGGTACTGGCTATGCCCATAAACAGGATGCTGCCCCAAAATGGAACGTCGACAGGGACAGGTGTGGACGACAAATCCCCAAAACTAAAAACCACAAATATCGGCAAGGCCATGAGCGAACCGATCGTCATAGTTACAGTCGCATTCACGTGCGGCAAGTAGGTGCCTACAATGATCTGGGATAAGGAGAAGACAATGGCCATCATCAGAATGTACAGGTCCCCAATTTCGAAGCTCAAATGGGCAAGTTTGTCCAAGTCCCCTTTGACCAAGATCAACGCCACCCCAAAAAAACTAAGCGCAATAGCAAACCATTGGCCCCCGTTTAATTTTATCTTATTGAACAAAAAGTTGAAAATGGCCGTTATGGCCGGACTTGTAGCGATGATCAAGGAACCATTGATGGCGCTGGTGGTCTTCAGGCCCTGATTGAAAAAAAAGATGGTCAGAAAAATACCAAAAAAGGCCGTTAAAAATAAGTACCACCACTCTTTAGCCGTAAAATTAAAACGCAAAAACTTATTTCCGATCTGTATGTACAAAATAAGGACCAAGAAGATTGCCCCAAAAAAAAATCTCCAGGAGGCCACGCCCAATGGACTATAAAATTCCAAAGCGATCTTTACCAGATGAAAATTGGCCGCCCAAGCCAACATGGTGAAAACCAACAATAAGATCGGGATCAGTCT
>JBBKWR010000286.1:0-6605 GCA_037969055.1 Flavobacteriaceae bacterium
TATACCGATCGGCGGTCCAAGAAGGTCTTGCACCTCCATGAGAACAGAAAGGTATCGCTATTGTTTTACCATCCAGAAAAATATTTACAGGTCAGGGTCGAGGGGTTGGCCGTTGTCAACAAGAACCCTAGTACCCTGAAAAAATATTGGAACAGCCTAGAGCCGAAAAATAAATTGGATTATAGTGCAACACTGGCCCCGGGCAGTCCGGTCAACAGGCCAGACGTTATCGAATACCTAGAGGATGAATCAAATTTCTGCACCATTGTTGTAGACCCTTTTAAGATCGAATATTTAAAGTTGCAATTACCACATCCTATCAAAGTGCGCTACTCATTGGAAGGAAAATCTTGGGAAAGCCAGTTTCTGGTACCTTAGTCTATTGGGCAGCCGAACCTGGCCCAAACAATAATTCCCTTAAAATCAACTACATCCGGCAGCAAATTGTATTTTTGCACCTCAGAAAAAATTATGCGGACAAAATCCATCAAAAAGAACAGAATCAATGTGGTGACCTTGGGCTGCTCCAAAAATGTGTACGATTCGGAAGTGCTCATGGGGCAATTACGGGCCAATAAAAAAGAGGTGGTGCACGAGGAAGAGGGCAATATCGTAGTGATCAATACCTGTGGATTTATAGCCAATGCCAAGCAAGAGAGCATCGATACCATTTTGGAATATGTTGAAAAGAAAAATGCAGGTACCGTAGATAAGGTCTTTGTCACAGGGTGTTTGAGCGAGCGGTACAAGCCCGACCTGCGGAAAGAAATCCCCAATGTGGATGAATATTTTGGTACGAATGAACTACCCAACTTACTGAAGGCCCTTGGGGCAGATTATAAGCACGAGCTCATCGGCGAACGACTTACAACCACCCCAAAAAATTATGCCTATCTGAAAATCGCGGAGGGTTGCGACCGGCCCTGCTCGTTCTGTGCCATACCGATTATGCGTGGCAAACACAAGAGTAAGCCCATCGAGGAACTGGTTACCGAATCTGAAAAATTAGCCGCGAAAGGTGTCAAGGAACTGATCTTGATCGCCCAGGACCTCACCTATTATGGACTCGACCTGTACAAAAAGCGAAATTTGTCGGAATTGCTCGAACAGTTGGTGAAGGTTGAAGGCATCGAATGGATCCGCCTGCACTATGCCTTCCCTACAGGATTCCCTATGGATGTGCTGGACCTTATGAAGCGTGAACCAAAAATTTGTAATTACCTGGATATTCCCTTGCAACATATTTCGGACCGTATCTTAAAAAGTATGCGCCGGGGCACCACCCAGGCGAAGACCACCCAACTCATCAAGGACTTTAGAGCGGCGGTTCCCAATATGACCATTCGCACTACGCTTATTGTAGGCTACCCGGGGGAGACCAAGGAAGATTTCCAGACCTTAAAAACCTGGGTCGGGGCGATGCGCTTTGAGCGCTTAGGCTGCTTTACCTATAGCCATGAGGAAAATACCCATGCCTATCTCCTCGATGATAATGTACCAGAGGAGGTCAAACAAGAACGCGCCAATGAGATCATGGAACTGCAATCACAAATTTCTTGGGAGCTTAACCAAGAAAAAATCGGTAAAACTTTCAGCTGTATTATTGACCGTAAAGAAGGTAATTATTTTGTAGGTCGTACCGAATTTGATTCTCCCGATGTGGACAACGAAGTGCTCATCGATGCCTCCAAACATTACCTTAAGCAGGGCGAATTCGCGAATATATTGATTACGGAAGCGGCCGACTTTGACCTGTATGGCGAACCGGTTGAATAAGTATGCACTTGGCAGGGTTCAATTGGCAGCAAAAAGTGTTGAAATAAACTCTAATTACCAAAAAGTGTTAACTGTAAACCTTCTTCTCAAGATTGCTTACTAAATAGCACCAACTGTGCATTTATTTCTTCCAAACTAATTTTTCACAAAACTAAAAAATGCGACCGGGGGTGTTACCGTGGTTCCGTTTCCTAAAGGTGCATCCTTAATTATTGCAATAGGTTCGGCCGGACTCGTAACCGCATCGCCAGACGTAAAGGTCGTTCCACTATCTGTGCCCGCGTCGTAGGAAATTCCATCCAAGTTGACAGCGTTTACAAATGAACCATTGTTAAAGAGGGCAACATTTTCCACGGTCACGAACCAATCTGGACTTGGGGCGATCATGCTCACCACGGTGACGAACGAGAATTCTTCGGTTACGTTGATGGTGAAAGTGATCTGCTCAGACCCATTGGACAAGCTACCTCCATTCACATAACTCAAAGCATCTCCGGCGCTTACAATTGCGGATATTTCGTTGGAAATGGCGCCATTGTCCCCCAATTCCGCCATGTCTTTTATACCCAACGTTGCCAAAACACCTTCCTCAAAAAAAGTGACCCCTTGCTGGTGGACCATGCCAACCGCTGAGGAAAAGTGATCTTCATCTGAAGGAAAATCAGTAGGATGGTTGGCAACATTCCAATTGCCCTGGAAGGTTACCGTATAGGACGCCGTTTGCTGGTTCACCGTGATAAAGCCCGTTTTGGTCTCCACATCATTACCCGCAGCATTGGTGGCGGTGAGGCTTACCTCATAGATCCCAAAATTATTATACCTGATGGTTGGATTTTGCTCGGTGCTTGTATCCGGAGTCCCCCCGACAAAGGTCCACGCCCAAGAAGTAGGGGTATTGGTGCTGGTATCGGTAAAGTTTATGTCCTGACCACTTGTAATGGTCGTAGCCGATGCAGTAAAATCAGCTACAGGAATCTGAACCGGTTCGGTTACAGTAATTAAATCGGTCTTGGTCTCAACGTCCTCGCCGTCGGCATTGGTGGCGGTAAGACTTACCGAATAAATGCCTGCGGTTGGATATGTGATGATAGGATTTTGTGCTGTGCTCGTCGCGGGATCTCCTCCATCAAATACCCAGGCCCAACTGGTGGGCACATTAGTGCTTTCATCTGTATACGTAATGGTTTGGCCCACTTCAATGGTGGAAGCTGAGGGGGTAAAGGCCGCGATTGGGGGCATAGCTTCGTCGGTTACAGTAATATACTCTGTTTTACTTTCTGTATCCTCCCCAACGGCGTTCGTCACGGTAATGCTAACATTAAAAGTACCTTCATCAGGGTAAATGACGGTGGGATACTGCTCGGTACTGGTAGCAGGATCTCCTCCTTCAAAGTTCCAAGCCCAAGTGGTTGGCATATTGGTGCTTTCGTCTGAAAAATCGATGCTTTGTCCTTTTCTTATTTCAAGTAATGACGCGCTAAAATCCGCAGTAGGGGGCGCGCCTGCTTCAATGACAGTTATATAGTTCGCTTTGTTTTCCTCATCTTCCCCGGCAGAATTACGCACCTTTAAACTTACAGAAAACGAACCAGCAGTATTATAAGTTACCTCAGGATTCTTGATGGTACTGGTCGCCGGCTCTCCTCCTTCAAAGGTCCATAAGTGGGTTTCCACATTCGTTGAGCCATCCGTAAAATTCACTTGTTGCCCCTTTTCCAATAAAACTTTGGAGCCGGAAAAAGAGGCTTTGGGCGGAATCGGTTCTACTAGTTCGGCCTTACCTAAATCTGGCGTGCACCCGATCAATATCCATAAGGAAAATATTGAACCAATTATCAAATTATGAGGTAAACGCTTTGAAGCCATACTAAACCAAGGTAGTATTTATAGTCTGAATGTTGTTGGGGAACAATACAAAGATACGCAACCGGAACAGCAATAGCATTACAAAAATATCACGCAGGACCATTGAACCGTAAGTCACTATAAATAGCGTTTAACCACGTATGAGGTTTGACACAAGGCCTAAGACTTTTATGATGTAGGGGAATCCCCTTTTTCTAAAATTGATGTCAAACTTTAATTCGTTAATCGTTAATCGTCATTAAGAATCACAAAATATAAAACCTTGAACGTTGCACCCTGAACATAAACTTTATTCATGCACTAACGGGTGCTTCAAAAACCTTATTTTTATGGCGCTTAAAATTGGATCCCATGAACAAAGCGCTTGAGGCCATGCAAATGGCGATCGGTCAAGATGCATCCAAGTCCATCTCCCCGCTGATGCGATGGTTAAACCCTACCCTGCTCAGCGCTACAGAAGGAGAATTGGAATTTTCTTATGTTATACGGGAAGAGATGACCAATCCCATGGGCATTCTGCACGGAGGGACTGCCGCCGCAATGATCGACGATGCGGTCGGGGCCGCAGTTTATTCTTTGGGCAAACCCCATTTGTACTCCACTGTAAATTTGGCCGTTGATTATTTTGCCGCTGCAAAGACTGGGGAGACCATCATCCTTAAAGCCAGCATCATTAAAAACGGTGATAAGATCATCAATACTTCCTGCGAAATCTGGAATGCGGACCGAACCCGACTGATCGCAAAAGGACATTCGAACTTGATCAAATTGGAACATCGGGGGTAGTTTTCGCAAGCATGGATCGCTTGTTTGGAAAGTAATTCAATGCGAACTTTATTTATTCATCTCCATGTTTTTCAAGGGCCGTATCGGAAGCATTATGCCTTTTCAATTGACCGGTGCAATATCTCTATTCCCAGTCGATTTTATGATATGATTGCACGGCACTCAATAACAAGGCAGCACGAGGTAATCAATTTAGCTAAGAATTCCTTATTTTCAATTCACAATAACACCAGAATGAGAACGCTAATTATACTTTTTTTGACCTGCACCCTCTGCAGTGCCCAAACAAAAAAACTAAGGGTCAGTGATAACCATCGATTTTTGGTAACCAATGATGGAAAACCTTTCTTTTGGATGGGGGACACGGCTTGGGAACTTTTTCACCGTTGCAACCGGGAAGAAGCCAAAATGTACCTCAGCAAAAGGGCGGAGCAGGGCTTCAACGTAGTGCAGGCCGTGGTATTGGCAGAACTGGATGGTTTGAATACAGCCAATACGAACGGGAATCGACCTTTGATCAATAACAACCCAACCACCCCGAATACCAAATACTTCGAACATGTTGACCAAATAGTGAAAATGGCGGATAGTCTGGGTATTTACATAGCTTTATTGCCTACCTGGGGCGATAAACTATTCAAAGACAATTGGGGCGTGGGGCCGGAGATTTTTAATCCAAAAAATGCAAAAGTATTTGGACTATGGATGGGCGGGCGTTATAAAATATTTAATAATGTGATATGGATTTTAGGCGGTGATAGAAATCCACGTGAAGGCAGCCAGGATGTCGCGGTCTGGAACGCAATGGCGGAAGGTATCGCTGAGGCGGCTGGAGGTTATGACGCCACTTTGATGGGCTTTCACCCACAACCAAAAGAAAATGGTGGCTCATCGACCTGGTTTCATGAACAACCCTGGTTGGATTTCAACATGCACCAAACGGGCCATTGTGCCAACCAAGGCACTTATAAGCATCTCAAGTATGATTACGACTTGATTCCGATCAAGCCTGTTTTGGACGGAGAGCCATTATATGAAGACCATCCCAATTGTTTCAAGGCCAAGGAACTCGGTCATAGCATACCGGACGACATCCGGCGCATTATGTATTGGAACGTCTTCGCGGGTGCCTTTGGCCAAACCTATGGCTGCCATGACGTATGGCAAATGTATCTTCCCGATAGGCAGGGTATTAACCAACCTTTACGCCCATGGCCAGTCGCTTTAGATCTTCCTATGGCCAACCAGGTAAAACATCTTAAAAATTTGTTCTTATCCAGACCTTACCTTAGCAGGATCCCCGACCAATCGATCGTATTGGACCACCAAGACGACGATGGCCAATATGTTATTGCTACCCGAGACCGGGAAGGATCATATGCCATGGTATATTACCCCACTGGTAAACCGGTTAGGCTCGACCTTTCTGCCCTCAATGGGGATGAATTGAAAACCTGGTGGTTCGACCCCAGAACGGGCAATGCCTACCAAGCTACCCAAATCATTAAGGCTGCCGAAGTGTATATCACCCCGCCTACCATGGGCAAGGGGCATGATTGGGTACTAGTGGTGGAGGATGCCGGTCAAGGGTTTGGGGCCCCTGGGAAAATTCGATAGCAGCCAACCTCCAAAATCGGATATTCAATCCGTTGTCAGTAGTTAGTAATAAATAAAGATCTAAAGGCCAAAATCGAAATTCAAAGTTTTAAAGTCTAATAGTTGATTTCTGATCTACAATCCCCTCATTCCCCAAATCCTTTAATTAAATAAAACAAATTGCAACAGGGAATAATCAATGGATGCGCTCCGCTTTATCAACTACCCAAGGATCCTTCTCTGACGCGGCGAGAGATAGGTTTGAACTTGCACATCCCTATTGAAGGTGAACTTTAATTTCATTACCTTCCGTTCAACAAAAAAAATACACGGATGTTACGAATTATTTCGACCCTATGCTGTGCCCTCATATTAATTACAGGAAGCGCCCAAGAACCCATTACAGGTTTTACGACTGAAAATGCCAAAAAAGAACTTGCGCTTGAAAAATCTTTTGAGGCAAAATTATCTGCGGCCAATCTGGATCAATGGATGAAGAAAATGTCGGCGAAGCCTCATTGGGTAGGGACAGAATTTGGAAGGGAGAATGCGGAATGGATCCAAAAGCAGTTCAAATCCTG
>JBBKWR010000287.1:0-4455 GCA_037969055.1 Flavobacteriaceae bacterium
AAAGATGGCTGCAAACCATCAAGGCTATCCTTAATAAATTTTTTGGCCTCTTCCTGAAATCTCCAATAAACAGAGGAATGAACAGAGGTACACTCGTTTTGTATTATAGCGTCTATCAAGTTTTCCTCTTCCGCCTTTGATCGCAAAACAGCGGTCACTATATACGGCATAATATCATCCAACTTGTTGGCATTGACGCTATTAAGTTCATGTTGGTTCGGAGAGGTCAGTTCCAACACCCCAAGCAAATGGCCGTTATCAGCTATGGGTGCGAAGATGGCACTTTTTGAACCTGTTTCCTTTAAATTTTTATAAGGTGCCATTCCTCCAGACATGTCGAAATATTTATCCACATCAGAGACGGCGAAATAGTCGTTTTCTTTAAGCAGCGCCTTGTATGAACCTGGGCAAAGTGCCTGTTCACAGGTAGCCTTTTCCTGCTCCCTGAGGATTACACTTGCAATCCCATTCCCATGCACCCGTTCAAAACTGTTATCGGTGGCATTGTAGGTGACGAATCCTACGGTAATTTCCTTTATGTTGAAAAACGATCGAAAGGTTTCCCCAAGATTCTCCATGAAATTGCTGCCCGCCCGTTTATCATTAGCAATCAGGCTCGATTTGATTTTGGAAATGGAATGCTCGGTTGTGACATCGAACATATTGGAAATAACAAAGCCCTTGCAAATAAAACTAAATGGGGGAATCTTTTCCTTCCAGAGTTCAAGATTATTGTAGTTTTCCAACAATTCCTCAATATCCTTTTGGATTAGTTTTTTTGCTTTTTTTGTAGGGATAATTTCAATGAAATCGGCGTTGTATAAAATGCGATATTGCCGCATGACCCCTTTCGCGTCGGGGATATCATAGAACATCGGTCTCCTAAAATCCAATTTATACCCATAATAGTTACTCAGAACAACGGTGCAGGCAACGATGTAGTACAAGTGTTCCGGAAGGGTCCTCAACTGTGGTTTATAACCCGACCCACCCGCATCCGTCAATATTTTTTGGAAGCGTTTGGAAGAATTAAAGACTGTATCATCAAATGGTAAGGAGGCCGTTTTTATTTCATTGTGGGTCAATACTTCCGAAAAAGTATCCTCCAAAATATTACGGATCACATCTTCATGCTTTTTAAGCAAGGATAAATCCGTGAACCCTTCCCGCAACTCGGGGAATGGTTGCTGCAATTTTAAAATACGTTTGGCCTTTTTAGCAAGAAATTCATCATCGCTTTGCGCCATGACATCGTACTGTTCCAACAATTTGTTAAAACTGACGACCTGCACCAAAGGGGTATCTATTTTGTTTTCTGCAATCATTGGCCTATTTAGACGGGGGAGAGCCAATAAAATTACAAAAGAAAACCATACAAATTTGTTAAAGGAATGTTTAGCCGCTTGCTGTATTTTTTGGATATTTATGCGATGTTAAATCTATTGCCATTTGATATCGGCTTTGTGTACAAACGGATTTTCATAGTTTGGTTACGGTTAAACATGATTCAATAAGGACTAATTATCCCTCCCGTACAGTCTTGGTAGTGAACAATAATCACTAATCTTTCAGAAATGTCATCAAACTTTAGGTTAACCCGAGCGTATAACAATTCTAAAATCGTCCCGTTCGATGATAGCTCAAAGATTATATTGTTCAGTGACTGCCACCGGGGCGATAACAGTTTTGCCGATGATTTTGCCAACAACCGGAACCTTTACTTTCATGCCCTTAAACACTATCTAAAAGAAGGTTTTCAATATTTCGAAATTGGAGATGGCGATGAACTTTGGGAGAATATTTCGTTTAAACCCATATTCGAGGCGCACAAAAATGTGTATAAACTGCTGAGGGAATTTCATTTAGAACGCCGCCTCCACCTTATCTGGGGCAACCATGATATGGTCTATAAGGATCCGGCCTATGTTAAAAAATATCTTTCCACCTATTTCGATCCGATCGAGGGTTGCGACAAGGGGCTTTTGGAAGGCATTACCTATCATGAGGGAATTATTTTAAAACACTCGGATTCGCTACAGGAACTTTTCCTTACCCACGGGCACCAAGCCGATTGGTGGAATTATACTTTTTGGCGCTGGGGCCGGTTTTTGGTGCGGGTCCTATGGAAACCGTTGCAGGTATGGGGTATTGCAGATCCCACAAGTCCGGCCAAAAATTACAAGGAATTGATCAAGGTTGAACGACGTATCAAAAAATGGATCTTGCGGAACAATCTATTGATCACAGTAATGGGCCATACCCATCGGCCACGCTTTCCAGAACCAGGGGACATTCCCCTATTCAATGATGGTAGTTGTGTACACCCTAGGAGCATCACTGGAATTGAAATTGAAGATGGAAAAATCGCACTCATCAAATGGCAGATCGAAACGACCGATGATGGATTCCTGCAGATCGTACGCTCAGTATTGGAAGGGCCACAGCCATTGGCAAACTACCGTAGGCCTTAGCAATAAGGAATATCTACCTATTTAAGATCGTCAGTCTGAACAATGTTGGTTATCCCCTAGCCGCCAACGTTTTAATTGCCGCTACAAAGTGATCCAGTTCGTTGGTCGTAGTATACACATTAGGTGATATCCGACAGCCCTGTACGTTGGCATAGTCAATGGCCACCGTAAATACCTGGAATTCATCCATAAGGGTTGTGGCTAGGTCCGCGGGATTCATATTGACCAGGCCGACATTACCTATCCCACAACTACGTTGTGGTGCTGAGGGCGTGTTTACAACCACATTTTTCACTTCGCGGAGTTGATCGCTCCAGTAGCGCTGCAGGTAGCGTAGTCGGTTTTCCTTTCGCGGCATTCCTATTAGTTCCAAATAATCGATCGCATCGTCAATGGCCAGGTCTGTGTGTACTGGATGCGTGCCCGTATGATTCAAACGTTGGATTTTGTCAGGAGCTTTGATATAATCGGCCAGCAAAGGCCATATTTTTGGTATCTTCTCTTGGGAAACGAACAGCATGCCGGCTCCCAAGGGAGTACTAAGCCATTTGTGGAGACTTGACCCATAATAGTCGCAGTGAAGGTCGGAAATGTTGACATCAAAATGCCCGATACAGTGCGCACCATCGACCATTACCTCTACCCCATAACGATGTGCCATATCACAAATTTTTTGGACGGGCAGAATATGCCCCGTGATGTTCACCATGTGACTGACCATAATCAATTTAGTCTTTGGGGAAATCTGTTTTTCATATAACGTAACGATCTCCTCATCAGATTTGGGATGGTTGGGTACCGATATCACCTTGTTAAGCACCCCATATCTTTGGGCAATCAGGTTAAAATGATCGAGCATCGATCCATAATCTTGTTCTGCCATGATGGCTTCATCACCAACTTCCCAAGGGTATCCCCCAATAATCAAGTCGAGCGATTCGGTGGTATTTCTGGTAATGATCAATTCTTCGGGGGCACAACCGACCAATTGGGCCAATCGGGAAGCCACCCTTTTTTTATTTTCCCACTGTACGGTACGCATGTAAAAGGAGGCCTCAATGTTCACGTGCCTTACATGCCCAATAAATTTATCTAAAGTGGGATTGGGAATAAAATTATAATACCCATTTTCTAAATTGATGTAGTCGGGTTTTAAGGTATAGTCGCTACGGATACGGTTCCAAAATTCGTCATTGGAAGCAAATTGATAACCTGCTTCCCATGTATTGGACTGTGCCCGTACTGTATAGGGTAGGAACGGGGATAAAATCGCGGCTTGGCCAAGATGCTTGAGAAATTCCCTTTTTTTCATGTTGCCGATTTAAGTTCCAACAAGATAAAAAAGAATCCTTCTCTAGAACCTAGTTACTTGCTAATTTATTTATTGGATGGCCTATTACCCTTTTCGGGAATATTTCGACCCAGTTCTTAAAGCGATCAGGAACACTCGATAATTCCTATCTTTATGCAAATTATTACTATATACCAAAACCTAATGCCTAACCTCTAAATAATACCCATGCAATCCCCTTCGGAAAGAATCAAATCATTAGGCCTAGTCCTCCCGCCCGCGCCTCCTCCAGCTGGATTATACAAACCAGTGCTCGTGGTGAATGGTTTTCTCTATGTCTCAGGACAAGGACCCTTAATGGCTGATGGCTCATTGATCACAGGTCGTGTTGGGGAAGATTTGAGTCTAGAAGATGGCAAACGGGCGGCGCGACAAGTGGCGCTCACGATGTTGGCCACCATTACCACACATTTTGGCAATCTCGACCGCATCAAACGGCTGGTCAAAACATTGGGAATGGTCAACTGTACCCCCGACTTTGGCAGTCAGCCTTTGGTCATCAATGGTTTTAGTGAACTCATGGCGGAAGTGTTCGGGCCCGATCATGGTGTTGGGGTACGAAGTGCTGTTGGCATGATGTTACCGAGCCAGGTCGCTGTTGAAATCGAAGCCATGTTCGAACTCAAATAAAGT
>JBBKWR010000288.1:0-2963 GCA_037969055.1 Flavobacteriaceae bacterium
TACATCATCATCCCATCCATGCCGCCATGGCCACTATCCTTTGTCGCTTGGTTCAAACGTTTGTATAACGGATGATCGTATTTTTCATAAAGGACCTCCAATTGTTCGCCCTGAACCCAGCTATGGTGATTTTCCGTGATTCCTTCCACACCACCTTCCAAGGCAACACGGGTCGGAAACCCTGCAAGGATTCCTTTGGTTCCTTGAATCAAATTCAATCGGGAATAGGGTCTGGGGCTGGTTTCATCCCATTGTACCATCACCGTACGTCCCAAAGAGGTCTTGATGATCGAGGTATTCAGGTCACCTCCCTTGTATTCCATCTGGTTCCATTTATGATCGGCAGGATAATTTTTACGGGCATATTCTTTACGCCCAATTGAAGGTGTGGAAAAAGAGACCAGACTGGCAAACGTATCATCCGTCCTTCCCAAATTCATATACTGTGCCACTGGCCCAAGTCCGTGTGTGGGATACAGATTACCGTTACGATGGGCATAATGTGGGGTACGCCAAGAACCAGTACCCCTTTCCTGATCTTCCATCTGTCCCCTAAGTTCATGGATATAGGCAGCTTCAGCATGCAACAAATCACCAATAACGCCCTGCCGGCACATATTCAAAAACATGAGTTCGTCCCGATCATAGTTCACGTTCTCCATCATCATGCAGTGCTTCTGGGTAAGTTCCGAAGTATCGACTATTTCCCACATTTCTTCTAAAGTGATCGCAATAGGGACTTCCACAAAGGCATGCGCCCCTTTTTTCATAGCCTCGACCGCCATTGGCGCATGGTTCTTCCAGTTGGTCGCGATAAAGACCACGTCGGGTTTTACCTCCTCAAGCATAAGTTTCCATTTATTTTCATCTCCCCAATACTCGGCAATATTTTGGTGCCGCGAATCCCCTGCCTTTTGTTGTACCCGCTGCAGCTTCTGCTTTACATTATCTTCATAAAGATCACTTATGGCCACCACTTCGGTTCCCGGCATACCAGCAAAGAAATTGAGGTGGCCGCCACCTCGGGCACCAACCCCTATGAAGGCAGCTCGAACGGTTGGCAGTTTGGATGCGGCAAAATCCCCCATATATTTTCCTAAAGAAGCCTTGAATGTTTCGGGGCTTGCACTTTTTCCCAAAAAGGTTCCAGCGGCCAATGCCGCGGCCGAAAGGGATGTATTTTTTATAAAATTTCGTCTTGAACCCATAACATCATTATTAGTTTGATTAAAAATAAGGTTTATATGGGTAAACCCAACATTTTTATCAGGATAGCTTCGTTGCACCAAATAAAAAAACCTTCCACAAGGGAAGGTTTTTTTTGTACTCGAGGTGGGAATCGAACCCACACTCCGAAGAACTGGATTTTGAATTCAGGCCACTTTGATTTAACATGTGGTTATATGTCTTTAAATGAGTAGGTTACATAAAATTTCAAATCATTAAAACCCATATTAAACCATAAAAAACCATCATTTGTTGTACCTATGTTGTACCTGAAATTCGTATCTTTAGTACAAATATCACAGGTATGTCATCAAGTATAAAAGTAACGCTTCGGAAGAAAGCAAACAAACAAGGTCTTTTCCCCTTAGTTGTACGTATTACTAAAAACAGGAAAACTAACTATCTGTACACAGGGCACTATATTGATATTAAATATTGGGATGAGGACAATCGCGAGGTTCGGAAATCCTATCCGAATTCCAAACGTCTCAATAATCTTCTAATAAATAAGTTAGCGGAAGCAAACCAAACTCTGATTGACTTACAGACGCATAAAAATGATATTTCGTCAAAACAGATTAAAAAAGAAATTGCCGCCCCAATTTCCAAAACAAGTTTTAAGGAAATTGCCGATAAATACTTAGATGATTTAGAAAAAACCAATAAATTACAGCGGTTATCTTCCGACAAAGCGAGGGTCGGTCATTTTGTAAAGTTTGTTGATAACGATGATTTAAGTTTTCGAGAAATCGATGAAGCTCTATTGCGTCGTTTTTCCCTCCATTTAAAAACAATCCGAAAGGTATCTCAACGTTCGGTCATCAATAACTTAATTGTAATAAGAACCCTTTACAATAAGGCGATACGTTTAGGAATTGTAGACCGAAAACTGTATCCTTTTGGAGCTGATAAAATACGTATAAAATTTCCAGAAAACGAGAAAATTGGTCTGACGGTACAGGAAATTCAATCAATTGAAACATTAAAAAGTTTATCTGAACAACAATCCCATGCCCGAAATGTTTGGCTCTTTAGTTTCTATCTTGCAGGAATGCGGGTTAGCGATGTACTCAAAATAAAATGGAGCGATATTTATGATGGTCGTTTGCACTACCGCATGGGGAAAAACGAAAAATTGCTGTCATTTAAATTACCAGAGAAAATCAAATCGCTCCTAAAATTTTATGAAATAGACAAGCAATCCAGTGACGATTTTATTTTTCCTGAAATGAAAAGTGCTGATTTGAAAAATCCGAAAGATATTTTCAATAAAGTCAAAACCGCCAATAAGAAGTTCAATAAATATCTTGAGCAAATTGCAAAAAAATCAGAATTGGACAAGAAACTTACAATGCACATCGCTCGTCACAGTTTTGGTAATATATCTGGTGATAAAATACCTATTCAGATGTTACAAAAGCTATATCGCCATTCTTCAGTGACCACTACGATAAATTATCAAGCCAATTTCATGCACAAAGAGACAGATGATGCTTTGGAAAAAGTTATTAATTTTTAAAAAACTCAAGTTTATTTTAGGGGATAACTGAGGAGAGTTTTTCTTTTTTTCCATATCTACAACTAAGCATCTACCAGATGCAAAATCCCAAATCAAATCACTTGAAATAATTTTCCGTCCTACCCCAAATCTTTCCATAACTTACCTGCGCATGGATCCTGCGGAGTTTCTTTAGCGATTCCGACAGATTAGCGTTAAGAAGAAACTTCGCAGGGCG
>JBBKWR010000289.1:0-10115 GCA_037969055.1 Flavobacteriaceae bacterium
CTGATGAGAACGGAAACTGGATTGAAATGTAATAACTTGAGTTATTTGTTTTGTATCAAGTTGGTTTGGTCGGAAAGGGGACGTAGCAATACGCCCCCTTTCTATTTTAACGGGCCACCCATTGTGGACAAAACAAATGTCTTACCCAAATTTGGGTCGAACTTACCCAGACCCTCCTATTGGCAGTGCCATATACTTGGCTACCGTAGCTTTTTATCCAATATTTATTATCCCCAATTTTATTGATTTATCCTTTAAGGATTTGCTTTCGTGCTATACAATTAGCGCTTGGATTTTCCCTTATGTTATAAATGTTAACTTATTTCCTTAGAATTGGTTAGCTTCCAGAATGTACATAACTAAGGCCTTATTTTAAGACAAATTTGTGGCGGCCATGGGCTTTCAAGTGTTATATTTACGTAGATACATAACATAAGATAGATATAATGCCAAACATCTTGATCATTGAGGATGATGCCGCTTTCTGCCAAATGCTGCAAAAGTTCTTGACCAAACATAATTATCAAGTACAGACCAGTTATACGGCACCGGACGCCAAAGTCAAAATTTCCCAAACCGATTTTGATTTGGTTTTGACAGATTTACGGCTACCGGATTATGATGGCATTCGGCTGCTTTCTGATATTAAAGCCATAAATCCTAAAATTCAAGTTATACTCATGACGGGATTTGCGGAAGTGGGCACTGCCGTCAAAGCCATGAAAAAAGGTGCCTTCGATTATATTTCAAAACCTTTTACACCAGAGGAAATTGTGATGGTGATCGAAAATGCCCTAAAATACCAAACTGGCCAGGTGTCAAATGGAAAACCCAATAAGGAAATCGATCCCAACGCCCAATCACCATCAAAAAAAGTCAATGCAATCA
This sequence comes from Flavobacteriaceae bacterium, assembly GCA_037969055.1. Classification (GTDB taxonomy): domain Bacteria; phylum Bacteroidota; class Bacteroidia; order Flavobacteriales; family Flavobacteriaceae; genus Pelagihabitans. The sequence goes on from JBBKWR010000289.1 coordinate 889, forward strand.
ACGGGGCCTTGATAATTGGTTCTAGTGAGGCTTCCAAAAAACTTGAAGAGTACATCAATTTGGTCGCACCCACCGATATGTCGGTTTTGATTACGGGAGAAAGTGGTACTGGCAAAGAGATTACCGCCAAGGCAATTCACGACCAAAGTAAGCGAAAGGATTTTAATTTTGTGGCTGTTGACTGCGGAGCCATTCCCAAAGAGCTTGCGGCCAGTGAATTTTTTGGCCACATTAAAGGAAGTTTTACAGGAGCTGTGGAAGACAAGATTGGTAACTTTGAGGCGGCCAATGGTGGAACCCTATTTTTGGATGAGGTAGGCAACCTTTCCTATGAAAATCAAATCCAGCTATTGCGTGCGCTCCAAGAAAGAAAGATTAAAAGGGTTGGAAGCACTAAAGAGACCAAAGTTGATGTACGGATCATTACAGCTACTAACGAAGACCTTTCGGTCGCCGTTCAAAAGGGTACGTTTCGTGAAGATCTTTTTCATAGGCTCAATGAATTTTCGATCGAGATCCCTTCGTTGGAGGATAGGCTCGAAGATCTTGCCCTTTTTGCGAATAGCTTCTTGTTAAAAGCCAATGAAAATTTAGGTAAAAATGTCGCTGGCTTTTCAAAGGAAGTTTGGGACGCCTTTAGACAATATCATTGGCCGGGAAATTTAAGGGAACTCCAAAACGTGATCAAGCGGTCAGTTTTGCTTACCTCCAATGAGGTAGTGGCCCTAAATGCCCTGCCCCAGGAGGTAAGACAACCTTCTGGAAGAAATGATGCAGCTAACCATTTTTCAAAATCTGAGTTTGAAAAAGATCGAATAATCAAGGCCTTGAAAAGAACCAATTTCAATAAGTCCGAGGCGGCTAAATTGCTACAGGTAACCCGCAAGACCTTATATAATAGGATCAACCACTATAAGTTGGACTTATAGTGACCCTATTTTCAAGCGCTATCATCAATGTAAGAACCTTAGCTTTTAAATTTACTAAACATTCGTCCAGCTGCTCTGGTGCCGAATCGTTGGCAGTCGCCAATTCTAGCTTTTCCAATACAGGTATACAGCTTATCACTTTTAATTGTCTGTACATGGGAAGCATCCTATGGGCCACATGGTTTATTTGGTTATGATCCCGGGCCCCTATGGTTTCTTCCAACAATTGCATATTCGTAACGGTATCTCTTAGGAAGGTCTCCAAAACCTCTTGGATAGCGTCGTCATTTGTGCCCAAAAACGATTGGATGTTGGTTAAATCATACACTTGGGATGTGCTTGCTTCTGGTCGTTCGACCACTTTTTCGGCAGGTATCTTTTTGGTTTTTATGCCCAATAATTTCAATATGCCCACTAACTCGCCCTTTGAGAAAGGTTTTTGAAGTACTTGGGCGAATCCGATGGAGGTATATGCATCAGTATCGAGATCTCTTCGACCTGTCATTGCGATGATAGGCTGGTTGGTATAATGCTTATAACCACCCGCCTTCAATTTTTTCAGAACTTCGAAACCTGTTACCTGTGGCATCTGGATATCCGTCAACACAAAATCGTATGCTAGGTGGGAATCTTTTTCAACTTGCAAAAAGTTGGAAAAAACATGGGCGGTGATTCCCAAACTTTCTGCTAATTCTTTAAGCATCTTCAAAAGTGCGGTGTCATCATCGATGATTAGCATCCGCAATTTGGGGAGTAAATAGGGAGTTTCCGAATTTATAGTTGGCTGGTCCTTTGTAATTTCCAAGGGAAGTTTCAAGCTAAATGTACTTCCACGTCCCACTTCGCTTACGACACTCAAGGTGCCTCGAAGCAATTCAGTCAGCTTCTTTGAAATCGTCAGACCGAGGCCATAGCCACCGAACGTTTTTTCGGTTTTATAATCTGCTTGTGTAAATTCCTTAAAAATCAATTCTTGTTTATCCTTCGGGATGCCGATCCCGCTATCGGCCACTTCGATCAATCCGGCTACCAATTTTCCTTTTCCTACCATTTTTGCAGTAATCTTAACGGATCCCTCTTGTGTGAATTTAAAGGCATTTCCTATAAGGTTCGTCAATATTTGGCGAATACGGAAGGGGTCCCCTAGGACGGTCTGCTCCATCTGGGGGTCGATTTCCAACAATAACTTGACCTTTTTATTACTGTGGAAGGCCTGCACGTGTTCGGCCGTCTCTTGTATCAGAATGGCGCCAATAAAGGGAACTTTTTGGATCTTTAATTTACCCGCCTCTAATTTCGAAAAGTCCAACAGATCGTTCACCAAGTTGCCCACATATTCAGAAGCTGATTTCACATGCTTTAGATATTGGAGTTGCTTCTCACTCAAAGGGGTATTTTCCATTAATTCGGTATACCCGGTAATGGTATTCAAGGGTGTTCGAAGGTCATGGCTTACAGTAGAGATCAATTGTTCCCTACTTTTTAATAGCGATTCTGAGAATTTTTTCTCTTCCTCTAATTTCTGACGATAGGTTTGTATACGCCAAAAATCTTTGTTGATTAAAAATGTAAAGAGAGCAACAACTAAAAAGCCCAAAAGTGCAGCGGCCCCTGCCAAGCGCATACTTCTTTTAAGCGCCGCCTGTCTTTTAAGACTTTGATTATAGGAATTAAGTACTACCTCCTGTTCGAAAGCCGAGATGATCGTTCTAAGCTGCTGGGATAATTCGAGGTTGTTACGGTTGATTTCTTTTTCTTTTTGGCCAAGAAAGCGTTGGGTCTTAGCATCGCTTTCTTTGGCTTCCGCCAGAAGGGCCTTTGATACGATTAGAATAGAATCTATTTTTTTGGCATCTGGTACGAAACTGGTATCCTTTGGGATGTTGGCATTGAGATAGACTGCAAGGTCACGGATAACCTTTTGCGCTTTGGGTGAAAGCTCATCAATATTTGGAGCAAGGCCCTCCGCCGTAATTTTCCCCAAGGAGGCTTCCATTTTGGTAAAATCTTTGAGCGCTTTGTCGATGGAACTGTTCGCGTCGTTCTTTACCTTGAGATTGCGCAATACATTGCTATTGTCTGCTTTCCGTTTCAACAATATTTGAACACTATCCAATAATCCTTTTTGATAGCTTGTAGCCGATAGTTTTTTTAAAGTGTCAATTTTTGTGAAAATGGTGTCTATCTTGGCGGAGTAGGCGATAAAATTTTCCGTGGTTTTACTCTGTAATGCTAATTTAGAAAGACTTTCTGCCTCATATAGTTCGGTCACCAAGGAACCGGTTTTTAAGAGCTTCATATCGGTTTCATCGGCCCTTTGGTCATACATAAGCACCCTGATTTCTGAGTAGATAAAAAATCCTGATACCATAGCCAGTACTGCCAGCACAAAATAGCTGAAGATGATTTTAAAGGTAAATTTATTGTTTGCCTGGTCCTTCATAATCAATGCTCAAACAAAAGAGACAGTATAGATACGCATATTACAGGTATTTTGGTTATAAGAAAGCGTTAATTTATTGGTTTTTTCTACCTAAGTATAAAAGACAATAGTACCTTTGTGCTATCTCAAAGGGGTGCTTTTTTGCGTGTATTGGGTATCAGGGAAGGTTCAATCATAGTATAAGAATAACTGAATCCTTAACCTATCAACTGCAAAACGGCTGAGATCATACCCAATGAACCTGGGCAGGTAATGCTGCCAAGGGACTGCGCCATGCGCCATTTGGAATGCCAAGCTCCCATGCTTGGATAAAAAATCAAGTTTATATAGAATAATTGCCCCTTTTATTCGCACTAAATTTTAGTACGGATGAAAAAAGTTATTACGATTACCGCACTTATTGGTTTTGTGGTGGGCCTCACCGCACAAAATGATCAACTTAATGATTCCATAGAAAGCAAAAAGGTTATACTTGACGAAGTCTTTGTCTCCGCCATTCGGGTGAACAAAGAGTCTCCTTTAACCTTCTCCAGCCTAAATAAAGACGACATCTCCCCTAGGAATTTGGGCCAGGACATTCCCATTCTCATGAATTTTTTACCTTCGGTAGTGACTACTTCCGATGCTGGAGCTGGTATAGGCTATACAAGTATTCGTGTCCGCGGTAGCGATGCAACCAGGGTAAATGTTACCATCAACGGGATACCTTATAACGATGCCGAATCACACGGCACCTTCTGGGTAAACATGCCAGATTTTGCATCTTCTACAGAAAGCCTTCAATTACAACGCGGCGTAGGGACCTCGACCAATGGGGCAGGGGCTTTTGGCGCTAGCCTAAATTTATTGACAGATGCAACCTCGGAAGATGCATTTGCTCAAATATCATCCTCGATAGGTAGCTTTAAAACATTACGCAACAACCTCAAGTTTAGCACAGGGCTCCTGAATGGACATATCGAAATTGCAGGACGATTATCGAAAATCACATCCGACGGTTATATTGATAGGGCCTCTTCCAAGCTCGACTCATACTTTTTACAAGGCGTGTACAAAAGTGAAAATACTTTGATCAAAGGGTTATTGTTCGGGGGCCACGAGATAACTTATCAGTCTTGGTTCGGGGTAGATGGCGAAACCTTGAAAATGGACCGCACTTTTAATCCGGCAGGGCAGTATTCCGACGACAATGGAAATACCATATTCTATGACAAGGAAGAGGATAACTACAAGCAAGATCATGCCCAACTCCTTTGGAACCATCGCTTATCAAAGGCTTGGGGTTCGAACATTGCCCTTCATTTTACAAGGGGCCGAGGTTATTTTGAACAATTTAGGGAAGATGATGACTTAGCTACCTATGGCCAACAACCCATTATCCTCAATGGTGCAGAGGTAACCACGACCGATATTGTGCGTAGAAGATGGCTTGACAATGATTTTTATGGCACCGTTTTTTCGGCCAACTATATTGCGGACGATTGGAATATTATCCTCGGAGGTGGCTATAACCAATATGAGGGCAATCACTTCGGCGAAGTAATATGGGCCCGTTTTGCGGGCAATGGCAACATTAGGGATCCATATTATGACGATACTTCCAAAAAAACGGATCTTAATATGTTCGCAAAGGCGAATTACCAATGGAATGATCGCTGGAGATTTTTTGGCGATATGCAATATCGAACTGTAGGATACCAGGCAAATGGAATCGATACGGGCAATGTAGAAGATACATTTAACTTTTTCAACCCCAAGGCAGGTATTACCTATTTTATGAATCCGCTAAACCATCTGTATCTGTCCTATGCGGTCGCGAATCGGGAACCCAATCGCGGTGATTACGAAGCGGGCAATCCGAAGCCTGAAAGCTTACAAGACATAGAACTGGGATGGCGCCATTTTTCGGATAGGGTACGACTGAGTACCAACCTGTATTATATGCGGTACAAAGACCAATTGGTTCTGACCGGGGATTTGAACAATGTGGGCGCTCCGATTCGCGCCAATATAGGGGATAGTTATCGGATGGGACTTGAAGTAGAGGCCCAAATTACCTTAAGTGATAAATTTAAATGGGGTCCGAATGTATCGATCAGCAACAATAGGAACCTCGATTATGTATTTCATCGCGATGGGGCCTTGCAGACTTTGGGCAATACCCAAATTGCCTATTCACCAGACCTGATTGCAGGGAACACGATTACCTATGCACCTTCCGAAAAATTAAATATTTCTTTACTTTCCAAGTATGTGGGTAAACAATATATGGGAAACATCGATTCTAAAATTTCAATGCTACAGGCCTATTCGCAATCGGATTTAAACCTGCAATATTTATGGGAGGTCAAGGGGTTCATAAGAAGCATAACGATCACGGCATTGGTAAACAATATCTTTGACCAAGATATTATTTCCAATGGATATTTCTATACCTTCGATGATGATTTCTCCGAACAAGGAACCGTTACCACTGTTGAAGGAACAGGCTTTTATCCCCAGGCGGGCATCAACTTTTTATTGGGCACATCGGTACGGTTCTAGGCTATGGTCTCCATTTTTTTTAATTTTTTAAGATCACTGTAGGGAATAGCTTAACTTTATTTTTTGGATTTTGGAAATCGAATTAAATGGAAAACATTCCTTCTTTTGGCAGTAGACTTCGTAGGAACATTGTAACTGTTCCCGAAGTTATTAACCAATGCTCTGGAATCCGGGTGTTTGGGCAATTGCTAAAATCGTTCTTGTTCAGTACCGATGTGGCCATCATTCGGAATACAAATGCCAACGCCATCATTGCTGTATATCCGTTCACGCCACAGCCGACCATTTCAAATGCTTTAATTTTGGCAGCGGACAAACCAATTTTTTGCGGGGTAGGTGGAGGAATCACTACAGGTGAACGGTCGGTGGAATTGGCTATCCATGCCGAATTTCAAGGGGCTTTGGGTGTAGTTCTCAACAAACCTACTCCTAATAGCTTGATACAGAGGCTCAAAGAGAAAATCGACATCCCTGTAACGATTACCATTGTTTCTGAAAAGGATGATATTAGGGGCAGGATCAAAGCGGGGATTGATATATTTAATGTATCGGGGGCGGATAGGACTTCAGATATCATTAGGCGTATTCGTGATATTGATAACGACATTGCGATCATTGCGACTGGGGGCAAAACAGATGAAACCATTCTGAAGACCATAGCGGCTGGCGCCAATGCCATTTCCTATACGCCCCCCTCCAGTGGGGAACTGTTTAAGGGAATTATGGATAATTATAGAAAAGAATAAATTAGTAGTATGGGTTTCGAACCATTTTTTAAGCAAGCAACGATCAAATGGGGCATAATTGGATGCGGTGATGTCACCGAGGTAAAAAGTGGCCCTGCCTACAAGATTACCCAAGGGTTTGAACTAGAGGCAGTGATGCGGCGCAATGCTGATTTAGCCAAAGATTACGCAGAACGACATGGTGTGCCCAAATTTTATTCAAGCGCCGATGACCTTATCAATGACGATTCAATCCATGCGGTTTATATTGCCACCCCACCTGATAGCCATAAAATGTACGCGTTGAAGGTCGCTAAGGCCAACAAACCCTGTTGTATAGAAAAGCCAATGGCGCCCAGTTATGCGGATAGTTTAGAAATATTCAATGCCTTTGATAAAAAGGGTATACCACTTTTTATTGCCTATTATAGAAGAACCCTCCCTCGATTTGAACAGCTAAAATCCTGGATCGATGCTGGTGAAATTGGCAGTGTACGCCATATCACGTGGCATTTGCACAAACCGCCTTCCAAGATAGATCTGAAAGGGGACTATAATTGGAGAACCGACGCTAAAATAGCCCCTGGCGGCTATTTTGATGACCTGGCCAGCCATGGGCTCGATTTGTTCGTCCATCTTCTCGGCGATATCAAAGAAGCAAAGGGCATCGCCACGAACCAATTGGGACTTTACAGTGCTAAAGATGCCGTCAGCGCTTGTTGGGTGCACCAAACGGGCGTAACAGGAACAGGAAGCTGGAACTTTGGAAGTTCACAAGCCGAGGACAAGGCTGAAATAATTGGTAGTAAAGGCAAATTGAATTTTTCAATTTTTCATGAAAATCCAATAGTGCTGAAGAATGATCAGGGCATCACATCGCTGGAGATTCCACATCCAGATCCTATTCAGACCTTTCATGTATCGTATATGCGAGATCATTTAATGGGCAAAGGGAAGCATCCTTCCCTTGGGGCTTCTGGTTTGCATAGCAGCTGGGTAATGGACAAGATATTGGGTGTCATTTAGATGCGATTGCAGCAATGCACGAAATACAATCAATTTGAAACGCTTACCACCCCGCCATTAAAAGTTGCTCTATATTCCAGCATATCGTAGTAGCGCTGGCCATCTTTTGGTCGATTCAACTGTTGTCCGGTAAACAAGCTATACTCATAATCCTCACAATCACAACTGGCAGTTTGGCCTTGTAACTTTAAAGTAGAACATGAATTTGGGGCATGGTTGGGACAACTTGCCTCAAAAGCCCTAAACTGATCAAAACCTGCGTTGATCACAAATACCCCGCGGGTGCCAACTCCGTTGGTGGGAATGTAAACCACATTACCTGTATTCGTCAACGGGCTATATAGGGGCAGGTTAAGGTTCAAATCGAACCTAAAACCTACTTCTTGAAGATATGGGTTGCGTGTGCCACGATCATTGTTGCATGAAAGTAGCAATACGCATAAAACCATGGCCACAACACATTTCATGCTAGCAGATCTATTTAAAAAACCATGGCAAAATTGAACAAAATTTATGTATATTTGTGTTAAATCCTCACTAAAAAGCGCTGCGCCGCAGCGTAGCAGTAGGGGATTTTCTCATTACAGGGTCCCCGTTAGAAAATATTACATATCTTTCATAAAAGAAGGTCGAGCCTGTTTCAATCATACAGGTGAATCCCGCTTTAGTGCGGGATATTTTTATTGCTCCAGATTATTGGGGAAATGTTTATGTTTAAATAGAGTAAATCATGAGTAACATATCTTATTATACTGAAGAAGGGCTAAAAAGACTTAGGGAAGAGCTGAATAAGCTGAGGGATGTGGAACGCCCTAAAGCGTCCCAGGCCATTGCCGATGCGCGCGACAAAGGGGATCTTTCTGAGAATGCGGAATACGATGCCGCTAAGGAGGCACAAGGTCTATTAGAACTCAAAATTGCAAAATTGGAAGAGACCTTGTCCCATGCCAGGTTGATCGATGAGTCACAGTTGGATACCTCCAAAGTCTTGGTGCTTTCTACAGTGACATTGAAGAACCTCAATACCGACACACAAATGAAATACACCTTGGTCGCTGAAAGTGAGGCAGATCTTAAGAGCGGAAAAATTTCTGTAAGTTCCCCAATCGGAAAAGGGCTGTTGGGTAAATCTGTGGGGGACACCGCCCAGATCGTTGTACCTAACGGGACCTTGAAATTTAAGATTTTGGAAATACATAGAACCTAAAATATCACAATCGAAAAAGGCGGCAATGGCTTCAATATTTACCAAAATAATTAAAGGGGAAATTCCCTGTTACAAAATAGCAGAGGACGAAAATTACTTTGCGTTCTTGGATATTAACCCTAATGCCGCGGGACATACCCTTTGTATTCCCAAGAAAGAGGTAGATAAGATCTTTGATCTGGATGACCAGACGTTTTTGGGGCTGATGGCGTTTTCCAAAAAAGTCGGAAAGGCCATTGCGGCATCTGTGCCTTGCAAACGAGTGGGGATTACCGTCATTGGATTAGAAGTGCCCCATGCGCATGTACATCTTATCCCTTTAAACGAAATGAAAGAAGCCACCTTCTCGCACA
>JBBKWR010000290.1:0-10653 GCA_037969055.1 Flavobacteriaceae bacterium
GCGGTAATGGTACCCAGCGCATTGAGTTCTGAAGCCGTTGAAGACATGGCTGCAGATAGGATTACCGCCAACAACAGCCCAATAAGACCCTGCGGTAAATTATTCAGAATAAAATGAATAAAAACATAATCCTTATCATTGGTTTCAGCGCTGTCATCAGCCTTGCTGATCAATGCTCTTGCGTCAGAACGATTGGCAAGGTCTTTTTTGTTGATGTCTATGATATTTAGCCTAGCCTCTTCGACTGTGGTAAACTCTTTTAATTCCAAGGCGGCTGAAAATTGGTTTTGGGCCATTTTCTTCTCCACCTCCAATGCTTTATGGTCCTTTTCCAATAATTGGTATTCCTCAGCATAGGCCGACTGTTTAACAGCTTGTGTGGCGTAGGGGTTAAAATTTAAAGGAGATTCGTTATACTGATAAAACACAAAGACCATGACCCCTACGAGAAGGATAAAAAACTGCATTGGAATCTTGAAAACAGCATTGAACACCAGTCCTAACTGACTTTCCCGAAGCGATTTTCCGGTTAGATAGCGTTGCACTTGGCTTTGATCCGTTCCAAAATACGCCAAGGCCAAAAATAGTCCGCCAGTGATACCACTCCAAAAAGTATATCTGCTCTCGGGATCAAAACTAAAATCAAGAATTTTAAGCTTCCCACCAGCACCCGCAATTTTCAAAGCTTTTCCAAAAGAAACATCGGCAGGGAGATAACTCAATATATAGAAAAAGGTGATGAACATTCCTGTCATGATTACGAACATCTGCTGTTTTTGGGTTACACTTACAGCTTTAGTACCCCCAGATACAGTATAGATGATCACCAGAATCCCGATAATAATGTTCAAGGTTCTCAAATCCCAGCCCAATACGGCGGAAAGTATGATAGAAGGGGCAAAAATAGTGATTCCTGCAGCCAATCCTCGTTGGACTAGAAAAAGTATGGCCGCAAGCGAACGTGTTTTTAAATCGAATCGATTTTCCAAAAATTCATAAGCGGTATAAACCTTTAACCTGTGATATATGGGAACGAAGACCATACAGATGATGATCATGGCAATGGGAAGACCGAAGTAGAATTGTACGAACCCCATCCCATCATGGAAGGCCTGACCTGGTGTAGACAGGAAGGTTATGGCACTGGCTTGGGTCGCCATCACCGAGAGTCCGATCGTCCACCACTTGGCGTCTTTCCCACCGCCAACGTAGTCCTCCACATTTTGTCTGCCACGGGTTTTCCACACCCCATAGCCAACAATGAATAAAAGCGTTGACGAAAGTATTATCCAATCAAGTGCTCCCATTTATGTGTATGAGGTCATTATGTAGCCGAATATCAATAAATAAATAATATTAAGGACCAACACCAGTGTATACTCTTTTTTCCAATAGAATTTTTCGTTCATATCAACCCTTTATATGATTGGTACCAGAAACACTATCCTTCCCTATTGATAGCATATTGGCGAAAAGCTTATAAGCACCTGGGACACCCTCGGGCAATTCCCTAAAAAAACTAAGTCCCGTATAAATATAATGACCTTTGCCGTAAGGAGCGACCAATAGACTTCCTTTTTTTGCCGATTCATCCCCATCATGCATCGAGAGTATCGGTGTAAATGCCGCATCCCATTCTGACGGAAAATATAGCCCACGTTCCTGTATCCAGCCTTTAAAATCATCTTCATTGATGCTGTTCGGAAAATTCACGAGTGGGTGATCTTTGGCAAGAATCGACACTTCGGAATATTCATCTGTTACACGGTCATTGGAAACCTTTAGGGGAAATGGAGCAATGCCTTCAAACTGCTTGTCCCATCTGCCCGATGTATTGTATTGGACGATCAAGGTCCCACCTTTTTTGACGTAATCAAGTAAAAATCGTTGCTTGAAATTCAAAGCGTCGACCACGTTGTAGGCACGTATTCCTGTTACAATAGCATCGTATTCGTCCAAGGTACCCGCCCCAATGCTTTCTGGATCGATGATATGAACATTATAACCAATCTGTTGTAGACTCGTTGGCACGTCATCTCCGGCACCTACAATGTAACCGATGTCCTTACCCATTTTTTGAATATTTAATCTCACCACCTTGGCCTCGGAAGGCAGTAAGACTGACTGTTTGGGTATGTGGTCATAGTTGATCTCAACCAATTCCTTAGTGATTAATTTTCCATCTATCTTGATGATAGGGCTGATAAAACTCGCATCTTCGTTCTCGGGGGGCGTGAGGGTAAAGATTATAATTTGTTGATCTCCTTTCTTGCTAATCTCGAATGGTTTTGATTCAATATCCACCTTCCATCCCTTGGAATAACAAAATTGTACTTCGCCTTTAGCGTTATCTTTGTGTGCCCTAATGGTTATTGGGATATCCTTCGGCTTTCCGTCTGCAAATATCATCACCTTATCAGCAAAACTTGCCGTTACTTCCGGGAGTATTTCGAAGGGTTCATAAATTTCTCCTTTATCGGGTTTGGCAAATCGATGTACCAGTGGTTTTTCGATGGTGATAAGGTAGCCATCGTAATCAAGTTCAAATTGTACGAAGTAGGCCCTTGGGGTTTCAGGGCGACCTATTAATTTGGCGTTATCCACTTTGTACATACCGAGACTTCCCTTTTCTTTCAGCCAGTATGGACTGGTATAAGGGGTGGAATCCAGAATGTTGATGGAGGTCTCAAAGGTGACCTTTTTGTTGTTGGGCAAAGGGGTAATTTCAGTAATGGTATTGATATGATTGACAGCAATCGATTTTATGGAAATGTTGACATTACTTCGGTTTACGGCCTCTATATTTAACTTCGCCGTAGCTCCTGGAACGGCATTAGCATCATCAGCGGAGGCTTCCAAATAGAGTCCGCTTACCATTGTGATGATATCCTCCAATTCTTTTAATTTGATGCTTTTCCAATGTCCGTCCGAAAGCGCAACCAGTAGGCGATGTGCCTTGAGGAGTTCGGACAGGTGTTTTTCAGGGGCATTAAAATTGAAACTGGCCTGTATCTTGTTTAAAATTGTACCGATCGCCTGCCCGCCTTCCAATCGCGACCAAGAAGTATCAATGCCATCGAAGATATTGTTCTTGTCTATTGGCATCTCCCCTTTCAGGAATTCTACATATTCATTTTCACTTCCCCGGGAGATCAACCTACCAAAACCTTGGCACAAATGTTGGCTACTTGCTAGGGAGGCAATTTCGTTATTCGACATGCCCAAAACGGGATAATACACGCCGACATCAAAGTTCAACATCTTGCTTTTATCGGCAGCCTCAAATTTTTCTTCGCTTCCATAAAACCACCAGGAGGTGTTAAAGAACAATCTTTTGGGTTTCCATAGCTCCAAGGTTGTCAGTTGATCCGGGTAAGCTTTCGGGTTGTTGGCCATATCAAAAGCCTCAACACTCAGTAGGGCGGAGGAGGTATGGTGGCCATGGGTACTGCCTGGAGAACGATGGTCGAACCTGTTTACTATAACATCGGGTTTGAATTCCCTAATAATCCGTACCACGTCGCCCAATATTTCGGTCTTGTTCCAGATTTTTAAGGTTTCATCTGGATGTTTGGAATATCCAAAATCAATGGCCCTGGTAAAAAATTGCTGTCCCCCATCAATACGTCTTGCTGCCAAGAGTTCCTGGGTACGAAGGACACCCAATAACTCTTTTAATTCTGGTCCGATCAAATTTTGGCCGCCATCTCCCCTGGTAACGGATAGGTAGGCCGTCCGTGCATGCACTTCATTGGATAGGTAGGAGATCAATCTAGTGTTCTCGTCATCTGGATGTGCCGCCACATACAACGCTGACCCCAAAAAATTTAATTTTTGAATGGAATGATATATGTCCGAGGAGGAGCTTTTTTTTGGGGCTTGGGCAAGCACTGTTGAGGCTAGAAGTAAGGTGCTTGTAAATAACAGGAAAAACGAGCGCATATCTTGAAATTAGTTGGCTTTCAAATATAATAAGATAAAAGGGCGCAGGCGGCGTTTTAAATCTTCTTTAACATTAAAGCGCATCGCTTTCATCCGTTCCTTCGCCATACCTATTAACCAAGCTGATCGCTTTTTGTAACAAAAGGTTGTTGGGATAGGTCATCAAATCGCCCCTGCCGTTCTTTAATAGCATATGGAAGGCTTTGATATCTTCAATGACAAACACAACAAGACCTTCATCTTGGTGCTCGATCATTTCCTTATCCATAATTTTAATTTGGTCCCCAATTTTAAACGGGAAGGAAAAAAACAGAATGACGCCCGCTGTGATGTTGCTCAAAATCGACCACTGTGCAAAAAGTGCTACCCCAATTACCGCAAAAACAGAGGAAAATAAGACCCCTAATTGGTTAAAGTTAACGCCCCAAATAAACGTCATAACACCAATGCCCAAAAAAACCATCAATGCCGATATGTATTTGGAAATCAGAGTAGTACGAGCTTCAACTATATCGCTTATCCTTCCAATTCTTCGAACGGCCTTGTGCCCGATAAATCTAATTATAATTAGGGCCAAAACCGTAATTGTAGTCCAAAGCAATTCAGTTTTATTGGCAACAATAAATTCTTCCATATCGTTATAATCCTAAACTATCGCGCAAAGATAGATAACTGTTGCTGTTTTTTGTCCAATAGGGACTCTTAATTGTCTGAATTTTATTTGCAGTGGAGGTCAGCATTTTAGCCTTGTCCCCAAAGCCACTTTTAAAAGAATCTGACCAGCTTTCGATAGAATAGGGAAATGCTTGCATGAAATTTATGGTAAGGGTTCTTTCCAATTCGGGATACTTAATTTCGTAGGTGGCCAACCCCCCATTTTGGGCGAGTGATGCAACCGCATCATAAGCCTTCAATTCTTTATGTGAAAGTCTTATATATTCAAAAGATGGGATTATTTGGAGCTCCCCAATGGGAAGTGATTTTGGATTGATACGTATCTTGTTCCAGAGCTCATTTTCTAAAGTGGTTTTCTCCAATTCAAAATTTTGGTCTCCTTCTTTTTCAAAATAAGATTGCGATTGAATTTGGTACTTTTTACGATTGTTGAGTTGCGAATAAACATGGCCGCACCATTCTTGGGCCGAAAAAGTTACTTTAATGGCATGCTGTTCATCATGTACGGGATAAAAGCTACTGGTCATAATGGAATATGGGTAGATTCCCGTTAAATAGTTCTTGGTGCTGTTCAATTTTAAAACTGGAAGGTTTTCATGATTGTCATCATCGGCCTTCACCTGTTTGTCTGCCAAAAACGGCTCCGTCACAAAAATCAAAACCGCCTTTCCATCACGAATTTCGCCATATCTGGCCTGTTGTAATTGGTAGGAGGTGATTTCAGCCTCTCCCGCATACCAATAAGCCTTAAATTCTTCAGATAGCTCATTTCTTGGCTTGGGGGCTATTTTTTCGACCTCGCTGCTATTAACGGCAACCTCGGTGTTGGTCTTATTGATATTTTCTTTGCAGGAAACAAAAATGAGCGCGACTATCGAGCCAATCAAAATAATTTTTAAGCTTAATTTCTTTTTCATAGGATTTAAATTTACCTGAGGGCTATATTTTGAGGTGGCCCATTGAAATTAGTCGGAAAATTTGAAGGTGTGCATACTTTCAAAAAATCAACTTAATTATACCATAGGTTGATCAATTACTTCAAAGTTACCAAAAACCCCTTAACACACCATCTCCGTTAACGTTTTGTAAACCAAATGGGTGGGTAATCCGACGACGTTTGTGTAAGAGCCTTGAATTTCTTCTATACCGATCAAACCTATCCAATCCTGTATACCGTATGCGCCTGCTTTATCCAAGGGCTTGAATTGGTTTATATAATAATATATTTCCTCATCCGTAAGTGATTTAAACTTCACCCTGGTTACCTGGTTCACAGTTCTTTTGGTGAGGGTAGTGGTGAAACATACCGACGTGATGACCTCGTGCCAATCGCCTGAAAGTTCCTTTAGCATTTGAAAGGCTTCTTCTAAGTTATGGGCTTTGGCCAAAGATTTGTTGTCGTACCAAACCACGGTGTCGGCGGTAATCAAGATTTCGTTTGGTTGCAAGTTGCCATCGAAGGCAGTGGATTTCAATTCTGCCAAAAAATCGGATATTTCCTTCCCCATCAATCGGGATGGATATGCCTCTTCAACCGATTTGGGGCGGATTTCAAATTCAAGTCCCATTTCACGGAAGAACTGCTGTCTACGGGGAGAACTGGAGGCCAATATAATTTTATAGGGTTTTAGTGTATTGCGCAACATGGGTTTCTAAGCGTTGTTTGCATCAAAATTCCCATACCAATCGCCACGCACCTTCATTACCTGTTCGATGACATCCCGTACGCATTCATCCCCACCTTTTTTATGCGAAATGTATTTCGAGACCGATTTTACTTCATTCACGGCGTCCTGGGGGCAAGTGGGGAGGCCGACCAGTTGCATCGGGGGAATATCGGGCAGATCATCTCCCATATAGAGGACATTTTTAGGATCAATGGAATGCATATCCAAGTATTCCTTTAACGGTGATTCTTTGAGGTGGGCCCCTAAATAAATATCTGTAATCCCTAATCCCTTCAAGCGTTCCCGAACCCCTTCGTTGGTTCCCCCAGAAATAATACAGACCTTATATCCTTTGTTAACCGCAGTTTTAAGGGCATAACCATCTTTAACACTCATCTTTCGCAGCAGTTCGCCTTTCGAAGTGATCAGCACTGTACCATCTGTGAAAACCCCATCAATGTCAAAAACAAAAGTTGTAATTTTCTTTAAGGATTCTTTGTAACTCTTTTCCAATCTTATATATTTTAAGTTGATAATGTTATGTTAGCGCAGATCACCAAAAGTATTGCAGATCTTAATGCTAGGTTAGACTACAATTATTTTGGTTTACCCTAAATTCCTATCGGTAATTATGATTATCTGCTGTTTTAATAACTTCAATTTTGATGATCACGTTCGTATGTGCTCAAAATGGAGCTGCTCACATCCTCGTAAATTTTTTTGTGCCATTGATTCGTAAGCTGTTCCAATTGGGATTGCATCGTTTTTGTGTCTTTTCTTCGGGCCGGCCCGGTCTGAACGGTATATGGCGTTAAATGAACAATTTTATCCGCAGTTTCCAAAATAAGGGGCTTTAATATATCGAACGAAACTTTATTTTCTTCACAGATTTTATGCGCAAGATGGTACATGTGATTGGTAAAATTATTGGCAAATACGGCGGCCAGATGAATGTGTTTCCGTTGGGTGGAGCTAAGTAAATGCACATTATCTGATATTGATTCAGCTAATTTTCGCAAGAGTTGCAAGTTTTTTTTCTTGTCTGCCTCAAGACAGACTGGAACCGCTTTGAAATTGATAGGGCGATTCATACTAAACGTCTGCAAGGGATAGAACACGCCGACATTTTTATTTGGGGCAAGCGCCTTCACAGAAACACTTCCAGAAGTATGCACGATCAAGCCCGCTTTTCCGGTAAGTATTTTTGATACGGCTTGGATTGAATCGTCACTCACCGCAATAATAAAAATATCGGCATCCTTAATACTCTTATAATCTTTGGAAACCGGAGTCGATTTTTTAAAATATACCAAGGCTTTGGAACTACGCCCCACTACCTGTTCTATGTTAATGGTCCCATTGCCCAAAAAAGCATCGTACAAGTGTTTAGCGATGTTTCCAGTGCCCAGGATGACAACTTTGATCATGATGTAAAATTAGCGATATATTTTAGTTTTGGAACCCTTGTTTTAATTTCAAGTCCATAATAAAAAGGAACCACAATAGGTGGCTCCTTTATAACTCCTGTATGCTAAAGTGGTACTTATGCACATGATACCGTAACACTGTGCGTATGGTCCGAGTCGCTTGTGGAGGTTACGCTAATGGCAGTGTTGTTCTTTAAGCTTGTAAAATTTGCGGCCGTTAACGTAACACTGTGGTCGTGGCTTGAACTCCCTTGAATAGAATAAGTCTTCTCGGCAGCAGCTGCAACATCCGCTTTTGATACCGTTAAAGTATGGCCGTGATTGGTGCCTATACTGCTGGAGGTACCATTATCAGTGCAATTGGCTTGTGTCTTGGGCATTGGGTCTGGAGCCGGGCTCCCCCCATCATCAGAACTTGAACATCCTGAAATCGAATACAAAGGAATGGCTACCAACATGGTGCCAATGGTTTTTTGGATAAAAGTTTTTCTGTCCATAACAATGCAATTTTTTGTGAATGATTCTTTTTCAAGGTTTAAATTACGGATTATTTGGCAGTTTTTTGAATAAAGCTTAATACGCGCAGCCTTTTTTATCGAATCAATAGCGTGGCAATTATCGTACTGGTTTTATAAGTTGGTGGTTCAGGATGTAAAATCACAAAAAGACCGTATTTTTGCACCTTGTAAATCAAATGTGCCATAAATGACAGCATTGCTCAAAAAGATTTTCTTTTCCACGCGGCTCACCGCTGTTTTATTTCTTGTTTTTGCCACATCCATGGCCATCGGCACCTTTATCGAAAGCAAGTATAGCACTGAGACCGCGCGAATTTGGATCTATAATACCACTTGGTTTGAGGCCATTATGGTCTTTTTTGTGATCAACTTCATTGGTAATATGTTCCGTTACCGATTGTTCCGTTGGGAAAAATGGCCTGTATTGACCCTCCATCTTTCTTGGATCCTGATCATCTTAGGCGCATTTGTTACCCGTTACATCAGTTTTGAAGGGATGATGCCCATACGGGAGGGCAATTCCGAAAAAGTTTTTTATTCCGACAAGACCTATCTTACCGCCTATGTGGATGGGCAAATCGATGGGCAACCCAAACGTAAGATATTACAGAACGATCTTATTGTTACCGCAGAGGCCCTTAAATCGAATCTTCCATGGCATTCCGACTATGATGGAAAGCCATTTACAATTGCCTATGTAGATTTTATAAAAGGGGCGAAGGAGGGCATGATCCCAGATAATAATGGATCAGAGTATCTTAAAATTGTCGAGGCCGGGGATGGCCAAAGGCATGAACATTATCTAGAAAACGGTGAAGTTTCTAGCATACACAATATACTTTTTGCACTGAACAAACCCACAGAAGGTGCCATAAATTTATTTACAACGGATAGTCTTTATCAAATAAAATCACCTTTTGAGGGAAATTTTATGCGAATGGCGGATCAGTTGCATGGGCAGATGGTGAAGGATAGCCTACAAGCGCTCCAATTGCGGTCACTGTATACCACTGTCGGAATGCAATTTGTTATACCGGACTCCTTGATTAAAGGGGTTTATGGAGTTGTAAAAGTTCCTAAGGAAGAGCTCAATGATATCACCCTAGATGCATTGGAAGTTGAGGTTACCGTAGGTGCGGAAAAAGTGCGGAAAAAATTATTGGGAGGTAAGGGCAGCGGAAGTTTTTCCGAACAATTCAAGGTAGGCGGACTGGACTTTATGCTCAGCTATGGTTCGAAAATATACGAATTGCCATTTTCCATTGCACTGAACGACTTTATTGCCGAGAAATATCCAGGTACTGAAAAAGGGTATGCCTCGTTTATGAGCAAAGTGACGGTTTCGGATGATCGTCCGTTCGACTACGACATTTATATGAACCACATATTAGAACATCAGGGCTATCGTTTTTTTCAGTCGAGCTTTCACCCCGACGAAAAAGGGACCATCCTCTCCGTAAACCACGATAGATGGGGTACGTGGATCACTTATTTAGGCTATTTTCTACTCTATAGTGGTTTGATGGGCATCATGTTTTTTGGCAAAACCCGTTTTAAAGATCTTGCTAAATCTTTGGATAAGCTGAAATCCAAAAAGAAAATCATAACGGCTGTACTTGCACTTGGGATGTTATCAAATGTGAACGGACAGGAACATAATCCAGACGATGGACATGATCATAGCGCCCAGCCCACACAGTCTCAGATCGATTCACTTTTGAGGGCCACCATGGTATCTAAAGAACATGCCGAGAAGTTCGGAAAGCTTGTCATTCAGGACGAGGGTGGGCGAATGAAGCCCATCAATACCTTTTCCTCGGAATTGTTGCGTAAACTAAGCCTGAAAGACAAGTTTAATGGTATGAATTCCGATCAGGTATTCCTCTCCATGATGGCAAACCCTGCCCTTTGGTACAATGCGGAATTCATGGCCTTGGACAAGAGCCGGGGTAAAAATGACAGTCTTAGGCACATTCTAGGTTTGCCCGAAGGGCAGGTCTATGTTAAGGCAATAGACTTTTTCGATACGGACAATAATTATAAATTGGAGCCATTTTTAAGAGAGGCTACCGCAACGAATAACCCCAATAAATTTCAACAAGATATAAAGGACGCATACATTCGACTGAGTCTTTTGGATCAGGCCCTTCAGGGCAGCATCGTGAAAATATTTCCGCTGCTGGATGACGAAAACAACAAATGGATCTCAGCTTTGGATTATCGGGGCGGACAATACCAAGTTACCGACTCCTTGTACGGGAATTTTATCAAAAATGCGGTGCCCTATTATTTGATGTCGCTTCAAAAGGCACAGCGGACCGGCGATTATTCAGAAGCCGATAAATTGCTGGCTGCCTTTCTTCAAAACCAAAAGAACCATGGGAGCGAAGTGCTTCCGGCGGAGCAAAAAATTGAGACCGAAGT
>JBBKWR010000291.1:0-5543 GCA_037969055.1 Flavobacteriaceae bacterium
ACCCATGATCGATACTTTTTGGACAATGTGGCAGGTTGGATATTGGAACTGGATAGGGGAGAAGGTATCCCATGGAAGGGCAACTATTCAAGTTGGTTAGACCAGAAAGCGAAACGCATGGCCCAAGAGAGCAAAGTGGCCTCAAAACGGCAAAAAACGTTGGAGCGGGAGTTGGAATGGGTTCGACAAGGTGCCAAGGGAAGGCACACCAAACAAAAGGCCCGTTTGAACAACTATGATAAACTAATGAGCCAGGACCAAAAACAGCTTGATGAAAAATTGGAGATATACATTCCAAACGGACCTAGGTTGGGAACCAATGTTATCGAAGCTAAGTCGGTGAGCAAGGCTTATGGCGATAAATTGCTGTATGAGGATCTTAATTTTAAATTACCACAAGCGGGCATAGTTGGGGTTATTGGCCCCAACGGCGCTGGGAAGACCACCATTTTCCGAATGATCATGGGCGAAGAAACCGCGGATAGCGGAAGTTTTGAAGTGGGCGATACGGCTAAAATTGCGTATGTAGATCAAAGCCACTCCAATATCGATCTCGAAAAGACCATTTGGCAGAATTTCAGTGATGGACAAGAGTTGATCATGATGGGCGGGCGCCAGGTCAACTCAAGGGCGTACCTGAGCCGCTTCAATTTTTCTGGCAGCGAACAGAACAAAAAAGTGAACATGCTCTCTGGTGGGGAACGCAATCGCCTGCATCTGGCGATGACCTTAAAAGAGGAAGGCAACATACTGCTATTGGATGAGCCTACCAACGACCTGGATGTAAATACGCTCAGGGCCTTGGAAGAGGGTCTCGAAAACTTTGCCGGATGTGCCGTGGTGATTTCCCATGACCGTTGGTTTTTGGATCGTGTCTGTACACACATTTTATCTTTCGAAGGAGATTCCCAAGTATATTTTTTCGAGGGCTCTTTCTCCGATTATGAAGAGAACAAAAAGAAGCGTCTGGGTGGGGATTTAATTCCCAAGCGACTCAAATATAAGAAGTTGATAAGATAAATTGCGGTGGTTCAAATTCGAATTTTAAAAAAGTGCTCCTTTAATAAATAGTTTTAAACCGTTGTACTTATATCAAAAATCATCTTTGGGATACCAATCCAATTGTACCACTTCAATATTTGGATCTCCAGCCGTTACCAAGGCCTTGAACTTGGCCACATCGCTTACATCTGGCCTGCCCCGATAGTGATAGGGATATACTTTTTTAGGCTTAAACGCCAATACGGCATTGGCAGCACTTTCTTCCGTCATTGTGTATGGTAAATTCATACAGATAAAAGCGACATCAATATTTTGTAATGCCCTCATTTCAGGAATATCTTCGGTATCCCCAGAAAAATATATTCTTTGGTCGCCAAGGTTCAATACATAGCCGTTCCCGCGGCCTTTGGTATGAAAGTCTTTCGCCTCATCCCTTAGATTATACATGGGAATGGCCTCAACCGTTACCCCAATTCGTTCCTTGCTATCGCCATTGTGCAACACGTCTATCTGCGGTGTAAATTTGGCCGGCATCTTATCGGCGACCGCCTGCGGCACCATAATTTTCGCCTTTTTAGTGGTAAGTGCCTCTAGGGTCTCCAGGCTAAAATGGTCCCCATGGATATCCGTTATCAAAATTAAATCAGGATCTTTTTGCCCTTCAAAAGCCGCCGCCCCACCCACAGGGTCAATATAAATGGAAAGATCTCCCCATGATACTACGGCAGTGGCATGTGCTATGGGATAAATTGAAATTTTCGACTTTTGGGACACTATATTTAGAGGTGTCGGTGCATTGGCCATTGGGTCCGAATCAAGTATTTTTTCGCCCTTCTTTTGGTTTTCTTTGCAGCCGAGTGTCAAGAGCGTACAGCAGATTATTGCACAAAATATTTTTTTCATGATACTATTATTTAATTCTTATTTACTTAATTATTACGGGCCTTAGGTTTTGAACATCTGGATATTGCTCTCGGGGCTCGAATCCATTATTCTTATAATTCCAGCTCCATTTTTATATCACTCCTGGCATAGGGCAAATCCTTTTCCAATTCCACCTCCCTAAAACCATATTTCCTATAGATATACAGTGCGGTGTCTAATTTGGTGCTGGAATAAAGAAGAATTCTGTCCCATTTATTTCGACGGCCAAAATCGATGGCAAATTCCAGTAACTTTTGCCCTATTTTCAAACCTTGATACCGTTCATCGACCGCCATTTTACCCAATTCAAATTGCTTTTCATTCAGTTTAAGGAGCGAAAAACACCCTACGATTTGCCCCAAATGTCGTGCAAGGTATATATACCCACCTTTATTAATGATAGATTCTTCGCAATTATCCAGTAATAATTCATCCTTGGGTTCCACATAAAAGTACTTTTCCAACCATGCAATGTTCAGATCTTTAAAGGTTTTGGCGTGTTGCGGCTCGAATGGGATGATGGTAACCGACATTTTTCTTAAAAAATATATGAGCCATAAAGTTAACGTATTAGGGACTTGCAGCTAAATCCAGCATAATTATTTTTATCTAAAAAATCTAAAAAGAAAACAAAACCGTATATAGAGGGATACAAACAAACACTTTATTAAAAAGAAATTAATAATTACATTATGACTGAAACGAAAAATAACAATGGATTGAAAGTTTTGGCTGGCTTGTTGGGTGTGGTACTTCTAGGTACCATTATCTATACAGTGAGTCTATACCAAGATAAGAAAAAGACCACAATGGCGCTTACACAAGAAAAGCAATTGGTAGTCGAAGATTTGAATAGCCTAAAGTCAGAATATGACAAAGCAATTTTAGAGAGCAATGCGACCAACGAAGAGTTAGTGACCGCAAGGGACAATATTGCAAAATATATTGATTCTGTCCAAACAATGAAAACTGATATCTCCTCCCTATCAAGATACAGAAGACAAGTAGCCGTTTTGACAAAAGAAAGGGAACAATTGTTACGACAAGTAGATTCGTTGAGACAATCAAACACCTTGATAGCTATGCAAAGGGACAGCACTTATGTTGAATTGGAAAAGCAAACTGTTTTTAATGATTCTTTAGTTGTTCAAAACACACAATTGGCCGACGTTGTTGAAAAAGGGTCAGCTTTAAACCTTACCGTTTTCACAGTTGATGCGGTAAAAGAAAGAGGCAGTGGAAAATTGGTTTCTACACAAAGGGCCAATAGGACAGACAAGTTCAAAATTTGTTTCACTGTTGCGAACAACGTAATTGCTCAAGCTGGCGATCGGGAGTTCTTTCTTGAAGTTCTAGACCCACAGGGCAATGTTTTGGGCGAAAGCTATTCTAAAACCAACGATGCTGGTGCATCAGTAACTTATAGTAAAGGAACTAGTTTCTATTATGAGAACAGATCATTGGATGTTTGCGATTTCATTAGCAAGACAGGTGGAGAGTTCCAAAAAGGAAACTACATGGTAAATGTTTATGATGATCATCTGAAATTATTGGGAACCTCAAAGTTCTCGCTTAAATAAGAATCACTATCCATTAATAAACAAGGGCCAGTCTGAAAAGATTGACCCTTTTTTAATGTCGTTATCTTTCTTAGACAATGCTCATTATCACTAGAGCAAGTTATCCCAAATGGATTACTATAAAGAGCCCACCATGTCTTCTGGCCGTACCCAAGCATCATAGTCCTCAGCGGTCACGTAACCTAGGTTAATGGCTTCTTCTTTTAAGGTAGTACCATTTTTATGTGCAGTATTAGCAATTTCGGCCGCTTTATAGTAGCCAATTTTGGTATTTAAGGCGGTCACGAGCATCAAAGAATTATTGAGCAATTGTTTTATGACCTCATGATTGGGCTCGATACCAATGGCACAGTTTTCATCGAAACTGACACAAGCATCGCCCAATAATTGTGCAGATTGCAAAATATTGGTTGCCATCATTGGCTTAAAGACGTTCAATTCATAATGGCCCTGGGTGCCGCCAATAGTAATGGCCACATCATTGCCCATGACTTGCGCGCATACCATGGTCAACGCTTCACATTGGGTCGGATTTACCTTCCCCGGCATGATCGAGCTACCAGGTTCATTTGCAGGGATGTTGATCTCCCCTATCCCTGAACGGGGACCAGAGGCCATCATGCGAATGTCGTTAGCAATTTTATTAAGTGATACTGCCAGTTGTTTAAGAGCACCATGACTTTCGACTAGGGCATCATGGGAGGCCAGGGCTTCAAACTTGTTTTCCGCTGTTTTGAAAGGCAATTTTGTGAATTTAGCAATATATTTGGCCACTAAAACATCATAGCCTTTTGGGGTGTTGAGCCCAGTTCCTACGGCGGTACCACCAAGTGCCATTTCTGATAAATGATCCAAAGTGTTTTTTAAAGCTTTAAGGCCATGGTCTAATTGGGAAACATAACCTGAGAATTCTTGGCCTAAGGTAAGGGGCGTCGCATCCATAAGATGGGTGCGCCCGATTTTGACCACCTTTGCAAATTCTTTTGATTTTCTATGGAGTGTATTCCGTAATTTTTCAACCCCTGGAATCGTATTTTCAACAATCTTTTTATAGGCAGCAATGTGCATTCCAGTTGGAAATGTATCATTGGAACTTTGTGATTTATTGACGTCGTCATTGGGTTGTATGATCTTTTCCCCTTCGCCAATTTTATTCCCGGCCAATTCTTGGGCCCGATTGGCAATGACCTCGTTAACATTCATATTACTCTGGGTCCCTGAACCTGTCTGCCATATCACCAACGGGAACTGGTCGTCCAGTTTTCCTGCCAGTATTTCGTCACATACCTTAGAGATGAGATCCCTTTTCTCTTTTGTAAGCACGCCCAAATCGCAATTGGTATGGGCAGCTGCCTTTTTTAGGTAGGCAAAACCATAAATGATATCCAAGGGCATGGAAGCTGGAGGACCGATCTTAAAATTATTTCTGGAGCGCTCCGTTTGGGCACCCCAATATTTATCACTGGGCACTTTTACCGTGCCCATGGTGTCTTTTTCTGTTCTAAAGCTCATATTGATTGGTTTAATAAGCGTAACAAAGGTAGGGGTTTTGACACTTTAATTCCATCTGGGGATCCTTGAAAATAAGATTGAAGGCATTTTTTTGGATTTTGATTTGTAGGTTTCACCCTTTTCAAAGTATCTTTGCGTTAATAAATTAGAATACAATGTTTGATTTTGACCAATATTTAGGATTTCTCGCCTTTTTGACCATATTGACCTTAGGGTTTTGGCTGATGATTTTTTTACTCACCTTTGTGGTGCCTTATTGGTTGGTCGGGAATCTCCGGGAATTGTTTAAAGAAAGACGCAAGGCCAAATTGGCCAAGAATAATAGATAAAAAAGGGAGCCAACTGGCTCCTTTTTTATTTTATACCTATTTAAATTTTACCCTTCAAATTCTATATCATCATCTCCACCCCCGTTGCGTTGTCGGTTTCTATCCCTTTGATTTTGTTTTTGATTAAAACGATAAAGGAAACTTAGATTGATCTGCCGCTGCCGCCATTGAAACTCACTATAGGTAAAAACATTGT
>JBBKWR010000292.1:0-3791 GCA_037969055.1 Flavobacteriaceae bacterium
CAAAGATGGCCCCCCCGAGTTTTCTGATCTCAGCCGGCGTTTTCAACCAGCTCGAGGTTTTCGCATCGAAACTTCCAAGTTGTTGCAATGCTCGATATTCGCCTTCCGTCAAAAGCGCAATGCCCATGCTGTCGGCCATATCGATAGCGTTGTTCGCAGGTTTAAATTCTTTCCTTGATTCAAGCGCTTCACGGTCGTAACAAACACTTCTGCGGCCCTTGGGACTTTCCGTTGAACAATCATAAAAAATATATTCGCCCGTCTTTTTTTCATGTCCTACGACATCCGGTTCTCCCCCGGTGCTTTCCATTTCATGGAGTGACCACAGTTTTGATGGATTAGCCTGGCTACCGGACAGGCGGGCTTCGAGCCTTGCCTGTACTTTGACCCATTCAAGGTCTTTGTGGCGCTTCATGTTATTCTCGAACCGGCCTTTTAAGGTTTTCAGTAATGCTTTACTTTGTTCTGGTGACAGTTCCTTTTTATTTGCCATTGCGATAAAGGGTTATATTGATTGGCTTAAAAGCTATTTCAATGGGTCTTTCGCCATGTCGCCCAGCGCAGTCGATATACGCTGCTGACAACTGGATGTATTAATAATTTTTTGATAATAATGTGAGCACCTTGATTGCTTTTCCTGAATCATTTTTATCCACAAAAATATGGTCATGGTAATAGCCCGCGATAACATTACAACTGATGTCATGATTTGCTAATTCAGTTGAAAATATTGCGGTCAAACCTACGGCGTCCAAAGATGAATGTACCCCCAACGTAATCCAAGAGGCTATATAGTCGTAGGGAAGATTTAATGCGTCCGCTTTGTTTCGCTCGATGACAATAGTCGTGCCTTCCTTTTCCTTAAATTCACAAACGGTATCCTTCCGATCGATCTTGTACAAATCCTTTACCCTAGTAAATACATATTCTCCCTTATTCAAAACGGGAGCCATACCTTTTATCAATTGGGTGATATTCGTTTCTCCGGCCACTTTTTGTAAAATATCTTTTATTTGCTATATATTCAAAATTAATAATAGTCTGAGATATATGAATTAGTTATTTATTACTCATTCGGATCCTGAACACATTTTATCATACTACTTTAAGCCAACGATATTAATATTCCTAATCATTTTTTGCATTTTTAAAGCTTGGCATGCTTAAATCTCTAGAGCTATTAACACCTTCTTTTTTTAAAACTTTAATCATTGTGAGCCATAGAATTTTCAAGTCTAATAAAAAAGAGAGGTTAGTTACATACCAAACATCGTATTCAAATTTTTGTTCCCAACTAATTGTATTTCTGCCATTGACTTGCGCCCAGCCAGTAATACCTCCATGCACTTCATGCCGTTTTACCTGTTCTTTGCTATAGAGCGGCAAATATTTGGTATGCAGTGGACGAGGACCTACAATACTCATATCTCCCATAATAACATTGATCAATTGTGGAATTTCATCCAAGGAATGTTTCCTTAAAAATTTACCGAGTTGGGTTATGCGCTCATTGTTAGGTAATAAATTCCCAAGTTGGTCCTTTTTATTGTTCATCGTCCTTATTTTGATTATTCTAAAAGCCTTGCTATGCTTTCCAACACGATCTTGAAAGAACAACACTTGTCCATGATTATCAATTAGAACAATAACAAGTATAATCACCAAAATTGGCGACAGTGCGATCAGACAAATTAAGGATATTAAAATATCTGCGAATGGCTTAATTAATTTTGCGTACACGACAAACTATTAACAAGTGGAACTCTTCGAGATCACTTAATATATTTCTGGTCTCATTTTATTAAATAAAAAATATAGTTCAGTTCAAATTTTAAAAATAAAATTCCCATTTGTTCTTTTCCTCTGAGCTTTCAAAAAGCTATTCCACCTTAATTTATTTAAGGTTTCCATTGTTTGGTTTTATTGAGGGAAGCTATATGTTTATCAGGCCTTACTGAAATATAAGTTTGTTTCAAAACACTTTTCTGGGAAGCATATCTATGGTCCCTTCCATTGGGGCAGGATGATATTTGCCCCAGAGCAAAACCTACTTCATCATAGCCTAATATATACCTTGCTGCGGTTGCGCCGGTGAAACGGCCATTAAATTCATAGGCCTTTAATTCGCCTGTTTTATTCGACTTTTGCAACTGGATGTTCAAAGGACCATACCAACCATTCTTAGCAAAAGCTTTATAATACTTTTGTATCAAACGTTCTAATCCGTGATTCTCAGCAATTTCAACTGCAGCACTTACCCCATTTTTCATCTTGTGCAATGTTATCACGCTCCCTTCCAATTGCCCCGATACACCAATGTAACATTGCATACTGTACTTAACTTCTTCAAGTGAATAAAATAATGGGAGACCTTCACTTAATATTCTATGTTGAAATTCAATTATATTGTCTTTGCTTCCCAAATATTCCTGAATTACCATTTCACCTCCTGAAGAAATGTTATACAACTGATCATAATTCAAGATAAATGAAACTGCTTTGCTTGCAAATCCTTTCCTTGGTTTAACAATTAATGGAAATCCGTGCTTTTTAACAAAAAGGTCGATCTCTTTTTTGTTGTTCTTCCAATCACATATAATTGTTTCGGCGAAAGGTAGATTTTCTTCTTTTGCGAATAGATAACTGAGCCATTTATCCTCCATCAGCTGTGCTAAGTTAGCATCTCCCGCAATAAATCTATTGGCAATTTCGGGAAATTTTGTTTTTAACATAGATAAGACTACAACATCAATATCCCTACCCGGAATGATGAGGTCTGGGGATTCATCGATTATTATTTTTGAAAGGACTTCAGTATAATTCGAGGGAGGCAATTCTGAAAGTGGCGTTAAATAAATTTTATCACAATCGTATAAAGCGCCTTCAGCACTTGCATCAGTTCCCACTATAAAAATATCTTTCCTCCGGTTCTTAAGAGCCTCAAGGATGTTTTGAGAAACCATGCTACCCACACTTATTATTAGGATTTTACCTTTCATATCTCATGTCTAATTTGTGAGATTAAATATTGCGTACTTTGTTCTTGTGTAAATAGAAAAAGGATGTAGCGCCGTTTTTACCTTATTTGCTTTGATGCACTTTGGTTTTTATTAAAATATTCTGCTTACTTGGCAATTTTGTCTTCTTGGACTTGAGTTGTGAATATGGTTAACAGGGATAATTGCTTTATTAAGATAATAAAATTAATTCCGCTTCAATTTCAGCATCTCGCAAACTAACTCCTCAAGGTTACCCACATTTTTCATTAACTATAATTCGTTTGATTTCTTACTTTTACATTTAACTATCAGAAAGTTTCATAAAAGAGCCATGGTTTTCATGATATAACGCTTTAATTTTGAATATCATATTTATTATTTCATTAAAGCACAATGTAAATGAGCTATTAAACTAATAGCGTTTAGTTGATTTTATTTTTATTAGTCATGTTGGTCACAGGTTTATGCGAATTTTTTTGAAGCGTTTGATCATATCAATCTGTGGAAAGATCGATATTTATTAGTTTAATTATGAGCCTATACTGTTTTTTATTATTCATTTTCCCAAAGCCACGCCCAACGATCTGCCCAATCTAATAATATGTCGGTTCTCGATTTTAAAAGTATTTGGAATTCGTAATTCGATCATCCGAATTGTTTTATTCCGCTGCTACTGCAATTATTTTTTCCAATACTTTTACATCAATATCCTCAATTTTGTTGATGTACAGGCAACCGACGCCCGTTTTGTGCTTGCCCAATTTGGTCAAGGCCCCAGCGTGCCGTTTTAGA
>JBBKWR010000293.1:0-26807 GCA_037969055.1 Flavobacteriaceae bacterium
CGAAGAAGGCATCGCAATTCCCATTCTGTTGGGAAAAAAACCACTGGTCAAAGCCCTTAAAAAAGAACTTGATTTTGAAGCAGATCTAATGATAATAGATTCCCACGCCGATGACGCCACGGATAAAAGGGAGCAGTACGCCAAGAAATATTTTGAGAATAGACAAAGAAGCGGTGTCACCATGCATGGAGCCCGACAGAAGATGCGGGAACGTACTTATTATGGTTCGATGATGGTACTTGAGGGCGATGCCGATGGTATGATTTCCGGATATTCAAGGGCCTATGCCAGTTTGGTAAAGCCGATTTTTGAAATAATAGGGCGGGCCTCGGATGTTAAAAAGGTATCTACAGTACATATTATGGCCACCGATCGAGGACCAATATTCCTAGCCGATACTTCCATCAATATTGATCCCAATGCAGAGGAAATTGCGGAGATAACACACATGGCGGCTAATGTGGCTACAACTTTTGGGTTCACACCAGTTATTGCGATGCTCTCCTATGCAAACTTTGGATCTTCAACGCATCCAAATGCCTCTAAAGTTCGGGCGGCCGTAAAGATTTTGCATAAAAAGTATCCGGAGCTCTTGGTCGATGGCGAAATTCAGACCGATTTTGCGCTGAATTCGCAACTAAGTCAAAGTAATTTTCCGTTTTCAAAAATATCCGGTAAAAAAGTGAACACTTTGATTTTCCCTAATTTGGAATCAGCGAACATCACGTATAAGCTTTTAAAGGAGCTCAATAAAGCTGACAGTATAGGACCCATTATGGTGGGATTGCGAAAATCTGTGCACATCATTCCGCTGGGCGCCAGTGTCGATGAAATTGTGAACATGGCTGCGGTAGCGGCCATTGATGTCCAAGAACGCGACAAGCGGAAAAAAGCTAAAATGGCAAATAAATCAAATTAAATATTTCCTTTTCCATTTAACAAATAGGCTGCACAATTTAAAACCTTTTAATCTAGAGCCCTGAAACAACAAGACCAATGATCCACCACCTAAAAGGAAAACTTGTTGAAAAAAACCCGACCCATGTCGTAATTGAATGCGCTGGTGTAGGTTATTTTGTGAGCATTTCGCTCCATACATTTTCCAAGATTACCGACTCCGAAAACATCCAGTTATATACCCATTTGCAGATCAAGGAAGATGCACATTCGCTTTTTGGTTTTGCAGAAAAATCCGAAAGGGAAATTTTCCGTTTACTGCTTTCCGTTTCGGGTATTGGCGCCAGTACGGCAAGGACGATGTTGTCGTCCTTAGATCCTATCCAAATCAGGGACGCCATTGCCAATGCAAATGTCCCTATAATACAGGGTATAAAGGGCATCGGGGCAAAGACCGCCCAGCGCGTTATTTTGGACCTCAAGGACAAGATCCTTAAAATCTACGGTATCGACGAAGTTTCCCCCAGTTCAAACAATACAAACAGAGATGAAGCGTTATCTGCTTTAGAGGTTCTTGGGTTTGTTCGAAAACAGTCTGAAAGGGCTGTGGACAAGGTTTTAAGCCAAGATTCCACAATCAGTGTCGAGGACATCATAAAACAGGCGCTGAAAAATTTGTAATCAGTTTGAAAACAGGGGCAAAAAAAATTCTTAAATCTACATTTAAGCTTACTTTCTTGTTCGTACTATGCGGCATAGTTTCGAATACAGCCTTTGCACAGGACGACCAACCAACCAATGAACAGGAAATAGATTCCCTTGACCAGGAAATTGATTCTGTCAAAACTGGTTTCGATCTGGGCAGGATAAAACTCGCCGACCCTCAAAGTATTGTTTCCAAATACATTTACGACCCCAAAATAGATAGTTATATATATTCCCAGAAAGTGGGCGAATTTGATATTGGCTACCCCATAATTCTTACGCCCGAACAGTATATGGAACTGGTCAGAAAGGAGGGGATCAAAGATTATTTCAAAGAAAAATCTGATGCTGTCTCCGGTAAAAAGGAGGGCAGTGAAGAGGCCCGAAAGAACCTGCTGCCCAATTTCTACGTAAACAACGACTTTTTTGAGAAAATTTTTGGGGGTAATACCATTGAAGTGGTACCCCAGGGTTCGGTGGCCATGGACCTAGGTATTATTTGGCAAAAAAATGACAATCCCGCCTTATCTCCCAGGAACAGGAGCAACCTTTCATTTGATTTTGATCAGCGTATCAGTTTGAGTTTATTGGGCAAGATAGGGGAGCGTTTACAGGTTAACTTTAACTATGACACTGAAGCTACCTTTGATTTTCAGAACATCGTAAAATTGGATTATACCCCAACCGAGGATGACATTGTACGCAAGATCGAAGTTGGAAATGTGAACATGCCGCTCAATAGCTCACTTATCCAAGGGGCTCAAAGCCTATTTGGTGTTAAAACACAACTACAGTTTGGCAAGACTACGGTGACGGCTGTATTTTCTGAGCAAAAATCGCAAAACAATACCGTTGTCGCCCAAGGCGGTGGCACCTTGAACGATTTTTCGCTTTCCGCGTTGGACTACGATGAGGACAAACACTTTTACCTCGCACAATATTTTAGGGACAACTATGATACGGCCCTAGAAAACTATCCGTATATAAAAAGCCAGGTCCAAATTACCCGATTGGAGGTTTGGGTCACGAATCGTAGCCAGCAGACTTTGAATGTGCGAAATATAGTCGCCATCCAGGATTTAGGGGAAGCCGTACGCGATAAGACCCGAATTGGCCGAGCAAATGGAGTTCCAGCCGGCTTTTATAATTTTTTTGCCGCCAATAACGCCCTTCCCAGAAACAATGCGAATGACTATGACCCAGGCCTAATTGCATCAGGACAAGGGGTATTGACCCAGGCCGTACGGGATATCGCCACCGTTCAAAATGGCTTTGCCATAAACACGGGTTATCCGGTTAGTCAGGGATCGGACTATGCGATATTGGAAAATGCCAGGAAACTGGAGCAGGGTAGGGACTATGATTTCAATACCCAATTGGGTTATATTTCCTTGAACCAGCGATTGAGCAACGACGAGGTGCTCGGGGTCGCCTTTCAGTATACTTACAACGGGGATGTTTTCCAAGTCGGGGAATTCGCAAACGGCGGACTCGATGCGACCACGGTATCGGGAGGCGTAAATCCCGTGATCAATAACAATACCCTGATCCTAAAATTACTCAAGAGCAATATCACCAGTATCAGTGATCCTATTTGGAACCTGATGATGAAGAACATATACGCTACCGGAGCGTTTCAATTGAGTCAGGATGATTTTAAGTTGAATATACTTTTTTCAGATCCAACCCCTAGAAACTATATTACCCCGGTGGCTGAAGGTCCCGGGACCGGATGGCCCGATGGATTACAGGAACGGATCTTGTTGGATGTGTTCAATTTGGACAGGCTTAACGCCTACAATGACATCCAACCGGGCGGGGATGGTTTCTTCGATTTTATTCCCGGAATTACGGTCGATACCCGAAGCGGGAGGATCATTTTTACCAAGGTCGAACCCTTTGGCGAATTTCTGTTCAAGCGTTTGGGGCAGGGAACCACAGGAACCTATGAATCGCCAAATGGACAGGATTATAATGTAAACCAAAAGAAATACGTCTTCCGGGATATGTATGCGCTCACTAAGGCAGCGGCCTTGCAGAATCCGGAAAAGAACAAATTCATTATAAAAGGAAGGTACAAGGCTGAAGGTAGTAATGGTATTCCCATAGGGGCCTTTAATGTGCCTAGGGGATCCGTAAGGGTAACCGCTGGGGGCCGACAGCTCCAAGAAGGGATTGACTATACGGTAAACTACCAAGCAGGTACCGTTCAGATCTTAGACCCTAGTTTGGCCGCCTCCAATACGCCTATTAATATCTCCGTGGAAAACAATGCGGTTTTTGGACAACAGACCAGAAGGTTCACAGGGGTGAATGTTGAACACCAGTTCAATAAGAATTTTGTGATGGGGGCCACCTTGTTGAATCTCAATGAACGGCCACTCACTCAGAAATCCAATTTTGGCGTTGAACCTGTCAACAATACGGTTTTTGGGATTAATGGAAATTATTCAACTGAAGTTCCCTTCCTAACCAGGTTGGTAAACAAATTGCCTAATATAGACACAGACGTTCCTTCGAACCTTTCGCTTCGTGGCGAAGTGGCATGGCTTAAACCGAACTCTCCTAAAAATGCCGACTTTCAAGGAGAAACAACCACCTATTTAGATGACTTTGAAGGGGCCCAGGCGCTCATTGATATTCGCTCGTCCTTAGGGTGGACATTGGCCAGTACTCCAAAGGAGATAGCAGATTTGGCGGCAAGTTCACTTGAAAAGGGATACCAAAGGGCAAAACTGGCCTGGTATACCATCGACCCAATCTTTTATTCCAACCAACGGCCATCCAGTATCAGTGATAGCGATATCTCCAACAACGAGTCCCGACGTATTTATATCGATGAGGTATTTCCACAGGTGGAAGTGGCCCAGGGCCAAACGCAGCAGCAAACAACTTTGGATTTAGCGTTCTACCCTACGGTTAAAGGTCCTTATAATGCGAATGCTAGTTTTGGCACCTCCTCAACACAGAACAACTGGGGTGGCATCATGCGTTCTTTGAGCAGTACGAATTTTGAGCAAGCGAATGTGGAGTTTATACAATTTTGGGTTATGGATCCTTATGCGGATAATATCGGCGGCGCTCCTGGTAAATTGGTAATAGATTTAGGTAATATTACAGAAGACGTGCTGCCCGACGGCAGGAAGCAATATGAAAATGGCCTTCCAATTGTGGTGGGAAGCACGGATAAAACCACAGCTACTGCATGGGGAAAGGTGCCGGCTACCCAGGCCTTGGTGTATGCCTTCGATGTGGTCGAAGCCAGTAGGGCCGCGCAGGATGTAGGTTTGGATGGTCTGGATGATGCCGAGGAAGCAGCCATTTATGGTACAGGCCCCGATCCCGCCAATGACAACTATGAATATTTTTTGCAACGTGATGGTAGCATCCTTAATAGGTACTTGAATTTCAATAATACCCAGGGAAATTCTCCAATTCAGGTCTCGAATGTCAACCGGGGCAACACCACATTGCCCGATGTTGAGGACATTGATCGTGACCTTACCATGAATACCGTGGATAGTTATTTTAGCTATGAAATCGATATTAAACCCGGTACCGATATTGGGGATAAATACGTTACAGACATTAGGGATACGGTGTACGCATCCCCTAGAATTCCGGATGGAAGTACCAGAAGGAGCCGATGGATCCAGTATAAAATTCCATTGAATGATTTTACCAGGGCTGTCGGTGGTATCAGCGACCTTCGCTCGATCAGCACAATGCGGATGTACCTCACTGGTTTTACCGAAGATGTTTTATTACGGTTCGCCACTTTAGATCTTGTAAGGGGCGATTGGCGTACATATAACAAATCGCTGCAGGCAGACGGGGAAGATCCCGCATTGGACGTGACCACATTGGATGTGAACGCGGTGAACATTCAAGAAAATGAGCAGCGCAGTCCGGTACCGTACGTCTTGCCTCCTGATGTTCGTCGGGAGCAACTGAACAATAACAATACCATTGTACAGCAGAATGAGCAGTCGCTTTCGCTGGTCGTGGCAAATCTTGAGCCCCAAGATTCGCGAGGAGTTTTCAAAAATTTGAATATCGACCTTAGGCAATATGCAAAATTGAAAATGTTCATACACGCCGAAGAGATAGGGGCCGAATTAAATCCTACCGTGGCACCTTTGGCGGGATTTTTACGGATAGGGACCGATTTTTCAGAAAATTTCTATCAGATAGAACTGCCCTTGAAGTTCACCAAGCACAATCCCGGCAGGGATGAGAATGCCATTTGGCCTGAAGAAAACAGGATGGAAGTGCTATTGGCGGATTTGAAAAAGGTTAAATCATTGCGCATCAACATCAGAAACGATGGCATTCCTTTGAGCGAGCTCCGATATTACGAGGTTGAAAATGGAGAAGTAGTGGAGGTAAACGAATTTGCACCAAGAACGGAAGGAAAGATACGGATCGGGATAAAGGGAAACCCTTCCCTTGGAAATATTCGAAGCATGATGGTGGGTATCAAAAATACTTCAAATCAAATTACAGGTGGAGAGGTATGGTTCAACGAACTGCGTCTGGCGGGTCTCGATAACAATGGAGGTTGGGCCGCGGTAATGGCCATGGACGCCAACATCGCCGACTTCGCGAATGTTACCGCTACTGGTAGCACAAGCACCTCGGGTTTTGGCGCCATCGACCAGATGCCAAATGAAAGGGCAAGGGAAGATGCGGTCTCCTATGATGTGGTCACCAATGTAAACGCGGGCCAGTTGCTCCCTAAAAAATGGGGCATACAGGTTCCTTTTAATTATGGCATATCGGAGCAGTTGATCACCCCAGAGTTCGACCCCGAATTCGACGATTTGAGATTAAATGATCTGCTCGACACGGCGGTGAACCAGGAAGACGCCGATAATTTGCAAAAAAGGGCCGAAGACTATACCAAAAGAACCAGCATAAACCTTATTGGGGTTCGTAAAAACAGGGGCGACGAGGCCAAGGCCAATTTCTTCGATATAGAGAACTTTACCTTCAACTATTCTTATAACCAAGTGGACCATCGTGATTTTGAAGTGGAGCAACTTAAAGATCAAAACGTAGTGGCAGGTTTTGTCTATAGCCATAATTTTAAACCGGTTGAAGTGGCACCATTTGCCAACAAGGATTCGCTCTTTACAGGAAAGTACTGGCAATGGCTCAAGGAATTGAATTTAAGCCTGCTTCCTACAAGCGTATCCGTTAACTCGAACATGAATAGGCAGTTCAATCGACAGACTTTTAGAAATGTGATCCCAGCAGGGGAAGATCCCGCAAACTTTTTATCCTTACCCGAACTCCAACAACGAAATTACCTTTTTAACTGGCAGTACGCGGTCAATTACAGTTTGACAAAGTCGCTTCGAGTGAACCTTACTGCTTCGAATAACCATATCGTACGGAATTATTTGGAAGACCCGAGTAACCCGGAATCTGAGATCGACAAGGCCCTCGGGCTATGGGATGGGTTTTGGGATTTGGGCGAACCCAATCGTCATTCCCAAGCGCTACAGCTGAACTATGAGATACCTTTTAATAAAATTCCAGCCCTGGATTTTATATCGGCCCAATACAGTTATACCAGCAATTTCGATTGGCAACGGGGAGGGGATGCCTTGAATTTGGCGGTGGCGGAGCAACAGAACCCTGGTCTGCCCAGAAATGAGTTGGACATCGTTTCGATTAACAATGTACAGAACGCCAGTACCCACAACATTACGGCCTCTCTGAACATGCAAAAGTTCTATGATCTATTGGGTCTTAAGAAAAATGATGGCAAGGTCTTGGCAAGCAATGCGCCCATTCGAAAAGATAAGGCAGGCAACCCGTCTACATCAGCGGAGAAACCTGCCAAAAAGACCAGTGGACTATACAACACGGCGGTTGATGTGATTACGATGGTAAAACGTCTGAACCTCAATTATAGCGAGAATAGGGGAATCGTCTTGCCGGGTTATACCCAGAGCGTTGGCTTCATCGGTTCCGCAAGACCCACCCTAGGCTTTGTGTTTGGGAGCCAAGCCGATGTTCGGTTTGAAGCCGCCCGTAACGGTTGGCTTACCTCGTTTGGCGATTTCAATGAACAATATATTGAACGCACCAATAAGCAATTGAATTTAACGGCTACCGCCCAACCAATGCGGGACTTGACCATCGACCTTTCGGCAGACAGACGCTATTCCAATAGTTATCAGGAAAATTACGAGATCGATTTTAGCCAAGAAAACCCCTATCGGTCACTGACACCCAACAACTTTGGAAATTTTAGTATTTCGACCATGATGATCGGTACCGTGTTCGGCAAGAGTGATGAATTTACTTCTGAAAATTTTGAAAAATTTAAAGAGAACCGCATCACGATCGCAAATCGCTTGGTGTCGGATAGGAGCCAAAGTCCGGGCATCTTGGATGCAGATGGTTTCCCGGAATTTTACGGAAAAACACAGCAAGACGTTTTGCTGCCCGCATTCTTTGCTGCCTATACGGGACAAAGTGTTGACAGGGTTAATTTGGACATCTTCAGGCAGATACCCATTCCCAATTGGAACATTAAATATACCGGCCTAATGCGCAACAAATGGTTCAAAAAGCAGTTTAAGCGCTTTTCTTTACAACATGGTTATCGCGCTTCCTATAGCATTAACTCATTTCAAACCAATTTGGAACGCCAGCAGTTCATTAAAGATGGCCTAAGCCCAATTGACACTGAAAACAACGATTTACTTCCAGAACTTATTTTAAACAATGTGGTGTTGACCGATCAATTCAATCCCTTAATGCGGATCGATTTCGAGATGCAAAACTCGGTCAGTATTTTAGCTGAAGTACGTACCGACCGTGCCTTGGCCCTAAGTTTTGATAATAATCTGATGACCGAGATCAACGGCAAGGAATATACTTTAGGCCTGGGGTATAGGATTAAGGATGTGCAATTTGTGACCAATATCGGGGGCAATAAAACAAGGCTAAAAGGCGATCTGAACCTCAAGGCTGATGTAAGCTTGCGTGACAATATAACCATTATCCGAAATTTAGATATCGACAATAACCAGATCACTTCTGGACAAAATTTGTTATCGATCAAGTTTACCGCAGATTATGCCCTCAGCAAAAACTTGAACGTTTTGTTCTTCTATGATCACTCGTTTTCCCAGTTCGCGGTCTCAACGGCCTTCCCACAAACGACCATCAATACCGGCTTTACCTTACGGTATAACTTTGGAAATTAACCAAGATCATTACAAGCACATTTAACCATTCTGCCCTTAGGCCCTTCCTTTACCACTTGCCAACGGCTTCGTGTCGCTACATTTTCATTTCGGAACAAATACGGTTTTATTTTTTATAGACCTTCGACCTTCGACCTTCGACCTTCGACCTTCGACCTTGAAACCTGAAACCTGAAACCTGAAACCTGAAACCTGAACCCTGAAACCCGAAACTTCAACTTGCCAACGATATTTTTTGAAAACTGCGTAGGAATAATTTACATTTGTTCGGATAACCAATTGCATAAGAATGAAAATACCATCAGAATTAAAATACACCAAAGATCATGAATGGGTGAAAATCGAAGGCAATATCGCCACGGTGGGCATCACCGATTTTGCCCAAGGAGAGTTGGGGGATATTGTTTATGTGGAAGTAGAGACTTTAGATGAAACTTTGGAACAGGAAGCTGTTTTTGGCACCGTTGAAGCGGTAAAAACTGTTTCCGATCTATTGCTTCCTCTGAGTGGTGAAATCATCGAATTCAATACGACTCTGGAAGATGAGCCCGAAAAAGTGAATACGGATCCGTACGGTAAAGGCTGGATGGTCAAAATTAAGATTGGGGACCTTTCGGAAGTCGATACATTATTGAGTGCCGCCGACTACAAAGAGCTCATTGGTGCGTAAAAAAGGGTGGTTTACAATTTCGTTTATCGGTTGGATGCTGTTGGTGACTTTCCTTAGTCTATATTCATTGCCCAGCTTAGATATAGATATCCCGGTTTTTGAAATTTCAAACATGGACAAGGCAGTGCACTTTGTCTTTTATCTTGTTGCTTCCATATTGGGCTGTCTTTTTGTAAGGGAACGTACCAATGGCCAAGTTAACATGCTTAAAACAATGATATTCGGGGGGTTGGCGTTGATTATTTATGGTATAATTATTGAGGTATTACAAAGCACCTTAACCTCCTACAGGGATGGAAATATATATGATGGAATGGCCAACACGGCAGGTACCGTGATCGGCATGTTGGTCATCAACTATTTGTTTTCCCGAAAGAAGGAATTAAAATGGTAATATTAATTGCTTTTTTAAGGATTATTTATTTAAATTAGCGAACATTAAAATGTAGCACTATGGAAGTTAAAAAGAATCCAAAAGCCGATGTGGGCAGAAATAGCGCCCTTTATTTCGTTATTGGTTTGGCTTTTGTCATGTTCATTACATGGCAAGCCCTGGAATGGAAAACCTATGACAAAGGGAACGATTACGATATCTCTTTGAATGTGGATGATCAATTGGACGAAGAAGTTCCTATGACAGAGCAAATAAAAACACCGCCACCGCCACCGCCACCGGCTGCTCCCGAGATTATTGAAGTAGTCGAAGATGAGGTAGAAATTGAGGAAACAGTAATTGAATCTACCGAGTCCAGTGAAGAGGCAGAAGTAGTCCAAGTAGAAGACGTGGATTTTGGTGAAGTGGAAGAAGATTTGGATATCCCTTTCTCAGTTATTGAAGACGTACCCGTTTTTCCGGGATGTGAAGGTGCATCAAACAAAAGGGATTGCTTTAATGAGATGATGCAAAAACATATCAGCAAGAATTTTCGATATCCTGAAATTTCACAAGAAATGGGTGTTCAGGGTAGGGTTAATGTAATGTTCACTATCCAAAAAGATGGTTCCATTGGCAACGTTAGACTTAGGGGTCCTGATAAGAATTTAGAGGCCGAGGCCGAACGGATTATTTCTAAACTTCCTAAAATGACACCTGGAAAACAAAGAGGTCGAGCAGTTAGGGTTCCCTTCAGTATTCCTATTACATTCAAGCTTCAATAAGTTCAGTACCCAATAAAATTAAAAGACCAGGGCAAAACCCTGGTTTTTTTGTGTCTCTTCAGTATCTCATTCAAGAACCGAACCATCCTATAAGATGGGGTAAATTCAACTGAATTACCTTTACTTACAATGTCGAAAGGAAAAGCTCAACGGTTTACTTTCAAACTGTTATAAAAAGTCTCCCGTAGGCGTTCGGGGTTTATAAATCCGGTGCCGTGAACCGCATCATATTTGCTGGTAAGGCTTGTATCTGCTTTCACTACCTCCAAAGATTTACCCGCTTTGATCTGTTGCAAGACGTTCTTTTTGATATCGTCTAACATGGCCACATAATTTTCAAGTTCCATTTTATTGGAGGGCCGACCATGTCCCGGAATGATTTTGGTATCGGCATTGATGACCATCAAAGCCTTCTTGCTGGCATTGATAAAACCTTCGATACTTCCGCCACTGTTCAAATCAATATAAGGATAGCGCCCGGAAAAATAGGTATCGCCCATATGCAAAACGTTATTCTGTACAAAGTATACCATGGCATCTCCATCGGTGTGGGCATTGTGCACATGAAATGCCATGATGGTCTCCTCACCATCATAAAAATGAATACCATCGGAAAATGTGACCTCTGGCAGCATTTTGTTAAAATCTTCCAATGAAATCTCTTTTGCAGTC
The DNA here is from genome assembly GCA_037969055.1 of Flavobacteriaceae bacterium. Classification (GTDB taxonomy): domain Bacteria; phylum Bacteroidota; class Bacteroidia; order Flavobacteriales; family Flavobacteriaceae; genus Pelagihabitans. The sequence goes on from JBBKWR010000293.1 coordinate 11,329, forward strand.
AGCTTTGTTTCCGCATTCGCCCTAATCCTATCCCTAACATTATCGTGGGCCACCAAGACTGTACTCTTGGTATTAAATTTGGCGTTCCCACCAGAATGGTCACCATGCATATGGGTATTAAAAAGAAAGGCGATGGGTTTATCCGTTAAGGTGCCAATGGCCGTTTTAATCTTTTCACTGAGACGATCAAACTGATCATCTATCATAAAAACATAGTCCTGCCCAATATAGACCCCAATATTGCCGCCTTGTCCGGTAAGCATATAAACATCTTGTGAGAGCGAATCGATCGTTATGTTGACCTCCTGATCTTGGGCATTAAGGCCTAAAATGCACAAAAGTCCTAACGAAAAGAGAAAATAGCGTATTTGTTTTTCCATGACCTAAGCTTTATATTTTATCAAATATAGGATAAACATCCCCTTTTCGTTGCAGAAATTATATGAGGAGGCTATCTTTGCAGGCGTTAAAATAAATTATGAAAACAGCAGTGGGCACCGCAAAATCTAGCACATGGTCCTTGGTCTTTTCCGACTTCAAGGAAATAACCAAAGCCAGGCTAGCAGTAAGCGTGGTTTTTTCGTCGATTGCGGGATATTTTTTGGGTGCCGAACAAGCCCAACTTGGATCATTGCTTTTATTGGCTTTTGGGGGCTATTGTATGGTTGGAGCCTCCAACGCATTCAACCAAATCATCGAAAAAGACCTCGATGCCCTCATGACCCGTACCCAAAATCGGCCTATTCCGGCAGGAAGGATGTCCGTGAACAAGGCGATGGCCATAGCGGTCGTACTTACTATTTTAGGAGTGGTAACCCTCTACGTGCTGAACCCAAAAACGGCCATGTTTGGCGCCATATCCATTTTTTTGTATACCTGTGTTTATACCCCCTTGAAAACGAAGACCCCCCTAGCCGTTTTTGTAGGCGCAATTCCTGGGGCCATACCCTTTATGTTGGGCTGGGTGGCTGCCACCGATGATTTTGGAATAGAGCCTGGCACCTTATTTATGATACAATTTTTTTGGCAATTCCCCCATTTTTGGGCTTTAGGGTGGATGTTGGACGATGATTATAAAAAAGGCGGGTTTAAAATGCTCCCTACCGGTAAAAAGGATCGAGCAACTGCCCTGCAAATCATCATGTACACCATTTGGATGATGGTCATATCCGTTGTGCCGGTTCTGGGGATTACAGGCAGCCTGCAACTGTCGATACCGGCGGCAATTCTTATCTTCTTAATGGGATCGCTGATGCTTTACTTTGCCTTTCGATTATATGAAAAGAAAGACAACGCCTCAGCAAAAAAATTAATGTTGGCCAGTGTGAGCTATATCACGTTGATGCAACTGGTATATGTTATTGACAAACTAATCTAAAAAATGGATCTTACCCAGGGTAGCGAGAAGTTAAAAACAGAAAGAGCGAAAAAAATGATGCTCTGGTTCGGCATTGTAAGCCTTCTTATGGCATTTGCGGGATGGACAAGCGCCTATATCGTAAGTAGTACAAGGGAAGATTGGATCAGTGCACTGCAATTGCCCAACTCGTTTTTCATAAGCACCGGGGTTATCATTTTAAGTAGCCTGACCTATATATTGGCCAATAGGGCGATCCGAAATAATGACCTTAAACAATGTGGTACGTGGCTCTTGGTTACCCTTGGTTTGGGAATCGCTTTTATCTTTTTGCAGTTTAGGGGATTTGGGGAGATGCTGGCCAGTGGCTATTATTTTACAGGGCCGACCAGCAATATCAAAATGTCATATGTATTCCTGATCGCTGCCGTCCACATCGCACATGTGGTCGCTGGGTTAGTATCACTTTTGGTGGTTATTTACAACCATACCAAAAGAAAATATTCTGCTGAACAATACTTAGGACTTTCTCTTGGATCAACTTTTTGGCATTTTTTAGACCTATTATGGGTATATTTAATGTTGTTTATGTTATTTGTAAAATAATATTTTGTGAGAATTTATGTTTTGTATCGATTGGGCTTTTGTATGGACGAAAAAAATGTAAATTTGCACGAAAACTAACCTTTCTTTAAAATATATGGATTCTACAGTAACATCTACTACGGAAGAAAACGTTTGGGGGGGCGGTAATAGGCCCTTAGGGGCAAGTTATGGCAAATTGATGATGTGGTTCTTCCTGGTTTCGGATGCCCTCACATTTTCTGGTTTTTTGGCCGCTTATGGTTTTTCTAGGTTTAAGTTTATAGAGACCTGGCCGATTGCCGATCAAGTGTTTACCCACATACCATTTTTTCATGGCAATTATCCCATGATTTATGTTGCGTTCATGACCTTTATTTTGATCATGTCGTCTGTGACAATGGTTCTGGCCGTTGATGCTGGGCACCACCACAAGAAGAACGCCGTTATCTGGTATTTGTTCCTGACCATCATTGGAGGTGCCATATTTGTGGGCTCCCAAGCTTGGGAATGGGCGACCTTCATTAGTGGTGACCATGGGGCTCTTGAGACCAAAGGAGGAAGGATCCTTCAGTTTGTGGATTCGGAAACTGGTGCGCATGTGGCCCTTGCCGATTTTGCCAAAACAATTCCGGATTCAAGAGTGGAACATGCTACGGCAAATGGGCTCTGGTTTTTTGATGAAGGTTATAGCCCAAGCTACAACTTGACCGAAGTAACCGAAGGTTTTAAGGCAAACCCCAACATAGTGATCCGAACTGAATTGATCAATGAAGATGGCCATAAAACGGTGCTTTCTAGAGAGGCTTCTATTGAAAAAATTAAGGACGCCACGATGGTGGTGGAAGGGGCCAACCTAATTCAAAACGAATATGGTAGCCGTTTGTTCGCAGATTTCTTTTTCTTTATCACAGGGTTTCACGGATTCCACGTATTCTCGGGGGTATGGATCAATATCATAATTTTCTTTAACGTGATCTTGGGCACCTATGAACGAAGAGGGCACTACGAAATGGTGGAAAAAGTTGGACTTTATTGGCACTTTGTGGATTTGGTCTGGGTATTTGTATTCACCTTCTTTTATCTGGTATAATAAATTTCATTTCCGCCCAAACGGAAGAATGTTTAATTGTTAGACAATAAAAATGGCACACGCACACAAGTTGGAAATTTTCAGGGGACTGTTGAAGTTCAAGACCAACACCCAAAAAATTTGGGGGGTTCTGGTTTTTTTAACCATCGTTACCGCGGTGGAGGTCGTTCTGGGGATCATAAAACCAGTTGCCCTAACCCATAGCCATTTCTTGGGCATGAAGGTGCTCAACTGGATTTTCATTACATTGACATTAGTGAAGGCCTATTATATATCTTGGGATTTTATGCACTTGCGCGATGAAAAGTCCTCTTTAAGAAGGGCAGTGGTATGGACCCCCATATTCTTGGTGGCCTACTTAATTTTTATCTTACTTTTTGAGGCAGACTATGTATATAACGTGTACCGGGAAGGGTTTGTTAAGTGGAATTTCTAATAAGGATAAACCATTAAATTAACAGCACTATAAGACGGTTTGATAACCGTCTTTTTTATTTTTGCAAAGAAGTTGGATCGATGAAAAAAACCTTTGTTCTGGTGGCATTGTTCGTACTGCCCATTTTGGCCTATCTCTTCTTTTTATCGGGGACGACCAACTTTGGGAAATTGCCGATCCTTACCAAAAATATTCAGGAACTAGAAGTGATTGAGACCTCTGTTTCCTTAAAAAACAAAATTACAGTTTTAGGTTTTTTGGGCAAGAATGTGCAGTTGAGGAAGGGTAACGCCTTTAACTTGAACCAAAAAATATACAAACGCTTCCATGAATTCAATGATTTTCAATTTATCATGTTGGTGCCTTATGGTACCGAAACAGAAACGGCAGCATTAAAAAAAGAACTGGGCAGTTTGTCGGAAACTTCAAAATGGTTTTTTGCCTATGGGTCCGATGACGAAATCAAGGATGTTTTTAAGGGGCTTAAAACAGATTTGGTACTGGGAGAAGATCTCTTTACCCCTTTTGTTTTCGTTGTAGATAAGGACTTGAATCTACGGGGCCGTGATGACGATGAGGATGAAGGCACCAAATATGGTTTTAATACCGCTTCGGTAGCCGACCTGAACAACAAAATGGTGGATGATGTAAAGATCATCTTGGCGGAATATCGCCTTGCCCTTAAAAAAAACAATGTGTATCGGGAAAAATAATAGCCAAATGGCAATTAAATTCTGACAGTAAGAATCAATAAGGTTCGGCGGCTGAACTTTCGACCTTCGACTTTCGACTTTCGACCTTTGACTTTCGACCTTTGACATTAGACTTTTGATATATGAAGAACGGTAAGTACACCTACGTATGGGTATCCCTAATAATATTGGTTTTTGGCATCATCTTCATACCAAAGATCATCTCACGGATTAAAAGTGGTACGGTAGTGCAAAATGACAGGATGAACATCACCGAAAGTGGTGGAGCACTCTCCTATATTTTATTGAACGGGAAAAAAAGGAAGGTGCCCAATTTCGAATTTATGGACCAAGATAGTGTGAAGGTATCCGATAAGGACTATCGCGGTAAAGTCTATGTGGTAGAGTTCTTCTTTACGAGCTGTCCTTCCATTTGTCCGATTATGAACGAAAATTTGGTAGCGATCCAAGACGAATTCACAAACGCTGAAAATTTTGGCATCGCATCGTTCTCCATTACCCCAGACTATGATACCCCTAGCGTCCTTAAGGAATATGCCGAACGCAACGGTGTCAATGATCCAGATTGGCATTTGATGACAGGCGATCGGGATAAAATATTTGAGCTGGCAAATGCGGGATTTTATATATTTGTGGCCGAAACCCCGGAAGCACCGGGCGGTTTTGAACATTCTGGCCTTTTTGCCCTGATCGATAAAAATGGATATCTACGTTCACGAACCGACCAATTTGGTAACCCAATCGTGTATTATAGAGGATCTATTGACCAAAAATCCGGCGCAAACGACGAAGGGGAGACCGAACAAATAACTATTTTAAAGGAAGATATTAAAAAACTATTGGCAGAGTAAATGGCAGACATCGACCTGAAGGAAAAGAAATTCAATAGGCTCATTACCGTAATTTCAATTATAGTGCCTTTAGTGGTAGCCTTGCTTTTTGGGGTAAAGATTCCAAATGTTGACAGGCTGGGTTTTCTCCCCCCTATGTATGCGTCCATAAATGGATTAACAGCAGTGTTACTTGTATTTGCGCTATGGGCAATTAAAAATGGTAAGCGCGCACTGCACCAAAAAATAATGACTACCTGTATCGTCTTATCATTGTTGTTCTTGATGATGTACATCACTTACCATATGACGTCGGAATCAACTACATTTGGTGGCGTGGGCGCTATAAAATATGTCTATTACGTGATTTTGATTACACACATCGTACTGTCGATTGTAATCATCCCGCTGGTACTCAAGACTTATACAAAGGCCTACTTAAAAAAATTTGAGGCACATCGAAAATTGGCGAAGATTACGTTCCCAATTTGGTTGTACGTGGCAGTTTCCGGTGTTATTGTTTATTTGATGATTTCGCCTTACTATATTATTTAGACAATTAATAACACTTTATACCCTGCATAAAAGATGCGGGCAAGACAATTGAAAGGGTTTAAATGAAAAGGAATATCGTCTTCATATTAATATTGTTGCTGTGGCTCTCACCTCAAATTGCCAAGGCGCAATGTGCCATGTGCAGAGCGGTATTGGAAAGCGAGGGCAATACCGGCGTCGCCGAGGGAGTTAACAATGGAATTGTTTATTTAATGGCCATCCCTTACCTATTGGTGGCCGTGCTTTTTTATTTCGTCTACAGGAAGATGAAAGGATAGCATTTTAACAATTATTTAGGGATTGGCATTGTAACAATTGCTACTCATAACTGTCTTATTAAAGTACAATCATCCCCGGTGTACTTTCAATCAAAACCAATCTCATGTTCGATATCGAAAGATGGCAGGAAATCTTTGATACCATCCGCAAGAATAAGCTTCGTACTATCCTGACCGGACTCTCGGTAGCATCCGGTATTTTCATTCTCGTTATTTTACTTGGTTTTGGGCAAGGAATGCAAAATGGTATCGCCCATGAATTTGAAGAGGATGCCAGCAATAGGATCGGGGTATGGACCCAAGTGACCACCAAAGAGTTCAAAGGCCTCAATCCAGGGCGCCCTATTCAACTTAAAAATGCAAATTACGGTTTCATTGAGAAGAGGTTCAGCGACAACCTTGAATTTAAATCTCCCATGTTTAGGCCTCGAAGTGCGAGTGTCACCTATAAAAATGAATCGGGAGCTTATTCCGTACAAGGGATTTCACCAGAATATCAGCAAATAGAGAACCAATTTATCTCCCAGGGCCGATTTTTAAATTACCAGGACGAGGCCAACGTTGGCAAAGTGGCCGTCATCAGTAATAAGATCCATAGAGAGTTGCTCCAAAAGGAAGAGAATGCCATTGGGGAAAGATTGGAGATATCCGGACTTAGCTTTCAAATAGTCGGTGTTTATGGCGACAAAGGGGGGGAGCGGGAAGAGGATAGGATATTTATTCCAAGGAGTACCGCCCAAGGGGTATTCAACGGTAGCGACAGTTTAAATATGATGTTTTTTACCCTAAAGCCCGCCCTCACCTTTGAGCGGTCACTTGCCGAATCCGTGAAATTTACAGATGAAATTAAAGCATACCTGCGCCAAACCAATACGGTTGCCCCAGATGATATTAGTGCCGTGAACACCTTCAATACACTGGAACAAGTACAGCGGTTTCACAATCTTACCGGCGGTATTAAATTGTTTTTTTGGTTTGTGGGTATTTGTACGATAATCGCAGGGGTGGTCGGGGTAAGTAACATTATGTTGATCATCGTAAAGGAACGCACCCGCGAAATTGGGGTACGGAAAGCCTTGGGCGCAAGACCGTGGTCTATCGTGGGCATGATCTTGCACGAAGCCGTTTTCGTGACCACAGTTGCGGGATTTGGCGGATTGATATTCAGCATGGGTTTACTGGAGTTGGTCGGCCCCCATATTAAGGTTGATTATGTATTGAATCCGTCGATCGATTTTAATGTTGCGTTGAGTACAGTGTTCCTGCTGATCCTGGCGGGTGCCCTTGCTGGGTTTTTTCCGGCTTGGCGGGCTGCCAAAATACGGCCCATTGAAGCATTGCGCGATGAATAGATTAATGGTTACTGGGTACAAATAGATTTTGCATCTGCCTAATAATATAAATGTGCCCAAATTTACCATTTGGGCCATAAAATGAAATAGGTCATGTTTAATAAAGATCGTTGGAAAGAAATTCTGGAGGTACTTACGAACAACTGGTTTAGGACGGTATTGACCGCGTTCGGCGTGTTCTGGGGCATTTTGATATTGATCATTTTATTGGCCGCCGGCAAAGGTTTGGAAAATGGCATTCGTGCAGATTTTGGGGACATTGCCACCAACTCCATGTTTGTGTGGACCCGCACCGCCACCAAGCCTTATAAGGGCCTTCCCAAGGATAGACGGTTTTTTTTTAACACCGGAGATGTGCAGAGCCTAAAACAAAATGTCCCCGGCCTGCGTTTTGTATCCCCGCGAAACCAGTTGGGAAATTTTAGGGGGGCGACTAATGTGGTCAGGGGAATCAAGACGGGTGCGTTCAGTATTTATGGAGACTATCCCGAGATCATACAACAGGAACCCATGACCATTACCTCCGGTCGCTTTATCAACCATTCCGACATCAATGAGAAACGCAAGGTTGCCATTATCGGGGAAGATGTTCGTACAAGCCTTTATGACAAGGGAGAGGCCTGTTTGAATTCTTATATAAAGATTCAAGGCGTGAATTTCCAAATTATCGGCACCTACAAAAAGAGTAATTCCGATGGAAACGAAGAGGCACAAAAGGAAATTTACATTCCCTTCACCTCTTTTTCACAGGCTTTCAATCGTGGCGATAATGTAGATTGGATGGCCATAACCGCGGTGGATGGCACGCCCATTACCAAAATAAAAGATCAAATTTTTCAATTATTGAGGGAAAGTCATAAGATCCACCCCGACGATGAACGGGCCATAGGTAATTTTGACCTGAACGAGCAATTTCAAAGGGTCGTAAGCCTCTTCGGAGCCCTTAAGCTCATTGCCTATTTTGTGGGCATCTTGGTACTTTTATCTGGTGTCATAGGGGTGAGCAATATCATGTTGATCGTAGTTAAGGAACGGACCAAAGAAATTGGGATACGTAGGGCCCTTGGCGAAAGTCCATGGTCTATTAAATTGCAGATCTTGATGGAGTCCATCTTTTTAACCATTATATCGGGGATGGCAGGCATTACTTTTGGGGCCTTATTTATATACGGGGTCAATTATATTTTGGAAGTAAGCGGCCCGGTCATGATGTTCGTCAACCCAAGCGTAAATATAGGGGTTGTTATAGTAGCACTTACCATTCTGATCATCTCAGGCCTGTTGGCAGGTTTTATTCCGGCGAACAGTGCGATTAGGGTGAGGCCTATTGAAGCACTTAGAAGGGAATGAGTTGATGGCGGGAATTCAGGTATTAATATTTATAACACTCAAATAATATCAATCAAAAATGAAGAAAACGATAACCAGGATTATTTTAATAGTAATCGTCTTTGCCTTCGGTGGGGCGATGTATTATTTATACCAAAAAAATGCGGAAGACCCGGTCGTTTACGAGACTGAAAAACCCTCGAAACAAACGATCATCAAAAAGACAATGGCTACCGGCAGTATAGTTCCATTGGAGGAAGTACTGATAAAGCCTAATATTTCTGGGGTCATCGAGGAAATTTTTGTCATTGGCGGAGATTATGTTAAATCCGGCGACCTTATCTGCAGAATTAAAGTGGTGCCCAATCTCAATGCGCTGAACGATGCCCGAAATCAGATCGATGAGGCAAAAATAGCATTGGATGACCAGCAGCGGAACATTTTACGTCAAAAAAGTCTTTTTGAGAAAGGAGTGGTTTCAAAAGTGGATCTGGAACGGGCAGAGTTGTCTTACGACCAGGCCAAACAAGCCTATGCGGCCGCCAATAAGCGATATGATATAGTAAAAACAGGAACCTCAAAAGGCTATGGCAACGTGGCCAATACCCAAATAAGGGCCACTGTCAGTGGAATGGTGCTAGACGTGCCGGTCGAAGTGGGCAACCAAGTGATCGAAAGCAATAATTTTAATGAAGGCACCACCATTGCGGCCATCGCCGATGTGGATAAAATGATTTTTGAGGGAAAAGTGGATGAATCGGAAGTTGGAAAAATCAAAGAAGACCTGGCTTTGGAGATCACTGTCGGCGCCATCGAGAATAAGGTATTCAATGCTGTGCTGGACTATATAGCCCCAAAGGGTAAAGCTGAAAACGGGGCCATACAATTTGAAATAAAAGGCACCTTGAGCAAACTGGACACCGTTTTCATTCGGGCTGGATTAAGTGCCAATGCTTCTATTATATTGGCGAGGGTCGATAGCGTTTTAGCGATAAAAGAGGCTTTGGTACAGTTCGATGACAAAACCAAAAAACCCTTCGTAGAAATAGAAAAGGGCAATCAGCAATTTGAACGGAAGGATATCGAGCTGGGGATAAGTGATGGGTTTTATGTGGAGGTTAAATCTGGAATTGGAACCGAGGATAAAATAAAAGTCTGGAATGCCATTGAGCCTGCCGAGCAAACACAGTAACATCGCTTTTTAACATAAATTTGAGAGCAATTCTTGTAACAAATCAACATCTTGTGTGACTTATTGCCGTGATAGCTAACAAGGTGGCATAAACCACTAATCCAAACCCGCATGATTGAAATTAAAGATCTTCACAAATCCTATAAAATGGGGAGCAACTCCCTTCATGTTTTAAAAGGACTAAATTGCTCCATTGCCGAAGGCGAACTGGTGGCCATTATGGGTTCCTCGGGTTCGGGAAAATCTACTTTACTGAATATTTTGGGTATGTTGGATGAACTGGATTCAGGCTCCTACACATTGGACGGGGTTCCGATCAAAAATTTGAACGAGACCAAAGCTGCCAACTACCGGAACAAATTTCTTGGATTTGTTTTTCAATCCTTCAACTTGATCAATTATAAAAATGCCATGGAAAACGTGGCACTTCCTTTATACTACCAGCGAATGCCACGAAAGGAACGGGAGAAGAAGGCATTGGAATATTTAGAGCGGGTCGGGCTGAAAGAATGGGCCACCCATTTGCCAAGCGAACTATCGGGAGGTCAAAAACAACGCGTAGCCATTGCACGCGCCATGGCCGCTGAACCCAAAGTTTTATTGGCGGATGAGCCTACAGGTGCCCTGGACAGTCAAACGTCATTGGAGGTGATGGAACTTATCCAGAAAATAAACGATGAAGGTAACACGATCTTGATCGTCACCCATGAAAATGACATTGCCCACATGTGCAAACGCATAGTGCATCTCAAGGATGGTGTAATCGTAGAAGATAAAAAGGTGAAACAAGTAAGAGCAGTTGCAAATGTTTAGCCGGGACAGTTGGAAAGAAATTTTTGAGACCATCCAGAAGAACAAACTTCGAACCTTTTTGTCTGGGTTTACCGTGGCCTTAGGGATTCTAATTTTCGTCTCGTTGGTGGGGCTGACCAATGGACTGGAGAACACTTTTAATAAGTTTTTCAGCGACGATGCCACCAACACATTCTACATTTTTCCGGGAAGAACCTCTGTACCGTACAAGGGTTACAAATCTGGAAGACAAATAGAATTTGATAACAGCGATATCGCCGACATTGAAAAGAACTTCGATTTATTCACAGAATATGTTTCCCCAAGGATCGACAGAAGTGGCATGGTGAAATACAAAAATGAATCGAACAACTATACCACCCGTGGGGTAAGTGAATCCTACCAATTTGCCGAGAAGACCATCATGATGAAAGGCCGGTATTTAAACAGGGAGGATATTGGCAATAAAACCAAATATGCCGTAATTGGTAGGCTGGTGGAGCATGATCTATTTAAACAGGAAGATGCCCTTGGATCATATATAGATATAGCGGGAAGCGTGTTTAAGGTGATTGGGGTTTTTCAGGATGAAGCGGGGGACGATGAGGAAAGGCGAATCTATATCCCCTATACCACAAGACAGCTGATTGAAAAGAACACCGATAAGATCAATCAAATCGTTATTGGGTTCAAACCAGAAATAGGGTATTCGGGAGCCATGGCTTTAGACAAAAGTTTGGACAAATTTCTTAGGGATAAAAAATTCATTAGCCCGGACGATCAAAACGCATTTTTCGTAAGAAATGTGGCAGATCAATTAAAACAGAACCAACAATTTACCAGTGTCTTGGCCTTTATTGGCGGAGGAATAGCCCTGGGGACTTTGTTTGCAGGGATCATCGGAATCAGTAATATCATGGTTTTTGTGGTTAAGGAACGTACCAAAGAACTTGGTATTCGAAAAGCCTTGGGAGCGACCCCAAAGGCCGTCATCAGTTCCATTTTATTGGAATCTGTATTTATCACCACTATTTCTGGGATATTTGGAATGATTGTAGGAATAGCCATTCTAAGTTCACTTGGCGAAAAATTAGAGGACTATTTTATCACCGACCCCTATATCAATACTGGGTTGGCGATGTTCGCTACTTTGATATTGATCTTTTTCGGGGCAATAGCGGGATATATACCTGCAAGGCAAGCCGCCAAAATAAAGCCCATTGTGGCGCTAAGGGACGAATGATATGAAATTTATCTTTGACAGAAATACATGGCAGGAGATTTTTGGCTCCATTGGTAAGAACAAGACCAGGACGATCATAACGATGATTGGGGTGCTATGGGGAATATTCGTATATATTGGACTTTCCGGGGCGGCAAAGGGAATGGACAATGGTTTCGATAAAGTTTTTAAAACGGTGTCGATGAACAGCATGTTCGTATGGGGCCAAAGTACCAGCATGCCCTACGACGGTTTTAAAACGGGCCGTGAAATGCAGTTGAAGTTAGACAATGTGACAACCTTGCAGAACAGAATTCCAGAGATACAATACATTGTACCCCGCATTGATATGGGAAATTTTGGTTCAGAGCCAATTTATACGGTAAGGGGTCAAAAATCCGGAACTTACACCGTGAACGGGGATTTTCCGGAATATACCAAAATTGCCACTAAAAAAATATTTGACGGAGGCAGGTTCATCAACGATCAGGATATTGAGCAGGCACGCAAGGTCTGCGTGATCGGCGAGCGCAACCTACAGGAACTATTTGAAAAGGACGAAAATCCAATTGGACAGTATATACGAATTGGCAGTGTTTACTTTCAGGTCATCGGTGTCCATATATTGGCACAAGGGGTTAGTTTTGACAATGACAGCGCTATATTTATTCCGTTTTCGACTTTTAGAAAACTGTACAATACCGGTGAAAATGTAGGCTATTTATGTATTGCCGCCTATGACGATGTGGACGTGATACAGGTAGAAAAGGATGTGAAGGCAATACTAAAAAGCATCCATAGGGTAGACCCGGATGATGAACGGGCTTTTGGATCCTTTAATTTGGGAGAAGCATTTGGAAAGGTAATGGGTTTTGCCAATGGATTGACCTTTTTGTCGCTGATCGTCGGAATAGCAACAATTTTGGCGGGGGTCATCGGAATTGGTAATATCCTTTTGATATCGGTAAAAGAAAGGACCAAAGAATTGGGCGTTCGTAGAGCCTTAGGGGCTACCCCGGCCGAGGTTCGAAACCAAATAATCCTCGAGTCTGTTTTTTTAACAGTACTTGCCGGCATCATTGGCATCATTTTAGGCGCAGGGTTGTTGGCCTTGATCAACAATTTAACAAAAGATATTGACTTCCCCTACACCAACCCTACCGTACCCATACCTTATGTGTTGGGCGCCTTGGCAATCATGGTAATTTTGGGAACCCTAATAGGATTGATACCCGCACAACGGGCAGTAAGTATCAAACCCATTGACGCATTGAGAGAAGAATAAGATAACCAACATAAAATCAACAAACACACAGTAAAATGAACAAGATTGTCAAATACGTACTCATAGGAATTTTGGTGCTGGGGGCACTTTGGGCCACTGCTTTTTTTATTAAATCGAACAGCAAATCTTCGATTACCTATGAAACCCAAAAACCCTTTATTTCTAACATCGAAAAGAAAACGGTAGCCACTGGAAAAGTTGTCCCTGAGGATGAAATTGAGATAAAGCCCCAGATTTCTGGCATTATCGATAAGATATATTTAGTGGAAGGGGCCAAAGTAAAGGCAGGGGATTTGATCGCCGTGATCAAAGTTGTGCCGAACGAGCAGTCTTTGAACCAAGCTAGGGGCAGGGTGACCAACGCCCAGATCGCTTTGGGAAATGTTAAAATTGAATATGACCGGAACAAGGCTTTGTTCGATAAAGGGGTCATCTCCAGCCAGGATTTCAATAGTTTAAAACTCAGATTTGACCAAGCGACGCAAGAGCTAAAAAATGCGCAGGCCGACTACCAAATTATTCGCGTGGGCTCTGCAGGTGGTTCTTCGACAGCAAACACGAACATTCGCGCCACGGTAGATGGAACGATTTTGGAAATCCCGGTGGAAGAGGGCGATCAAGTAATCCAAAGCAACAACTTCAACGATGGCACTACCATCGCTACCATTGCCGATTTGTCCAAAATGATATTTGAAGGAAAAGTGGATGAAGGCGAGGTCGGCAAGTTGCAGGTCGGAACGCCTTTAAAGATCAGTCTTGGGGCCGTGGAGGGCAAGGAATTGGATGCCAAGCTTCGGTTTATCGCACCAAAAGGGGTGGAAGAGACCGGCGCCGTGCAATTCAAGATAGAAGGCGATGTTGAGGTTAACGATGATATTTTTATTAGGGCTGGGTACAGCGCCAATGCTTCTATGGTGCTGGAAAAGAAAGACAGCGTGATGGTGATCCCCGAAGCGTTGTTGCAGTTCGATAAAAAAACGGACAAGCCTTATGTGGAAATTGCCGTTGGGGCCGTTACCGATCAAAAGTTTGAAAGAAAAGATGTGGAGATTGGAATATCCGATGGGGTAAATGTTGAAATTGTTTCTGGAATCACTAAAGAGGATGAAGTAAAGATTTGGAACAAGACCGAGCCCATAAAGAAGGGAGATGAGGATGATAAAGAAGACAACAAAGAAGATGTATCGGAAGAATAATCGCTAACACCATCAATCAAAACAATCACATAAAAGAAATTGAAATGAATTTTAAGATACTTATAGCCATCTTTTTTCTGTCACTCGGAACGTGTTTCGCCCAACAAAAAAAATGGACCTTGGAGGCATGCGTGACCTATGCGGTAGAGAACAACCTGACCATCGCCCAATTCGAACAGGATCTGGAAAATGCAAAGATCGATAGATCGGATGCTCTGGGCGATTTCCTGCCCAACTTGAATGCCTCGTCCTCAGTGTCTAGCAACACCGGATTTTCGATCAATCCAACCAATAATGCCCCTACGACTTCAACCGCTACCAATGTAAATATCGGACTTAATTCGAACGTTACGATTTTCGATGGTTTGCGGAACGTACACCGTTTCAATAGGGCCAAATTGAGTGCAATTGCGTTTCAATATCGCTTGGAGGATTTGATCGATGATATCCGCTTGAATGTCGCGAATTCATATTTGCAAGTGCTCTCAAACAAAGAATCATTAAAGGTTTTCCGGGCCCAATATGCGGTTACGGAGCAGGACATGAAGAGAACCGTACAATTGGTTGAATCTGGGGTAGTCCCCAGGGGGGATCTTCTCGAATTGGAAGCTACCGCCGCCAATCAACAACAGCAGATCGTCAATGGGGAAAGTATGGTTTTGATCTCTAGGATCAGCCTTGCGCAATTGTTACAAATTACCGATTACGAAAATTTTGATATTGCCGAAGAAGCGTTCGATATTCCCCCTTCCGATATTTTGAACAATTCTGCCAAGGAAATTTATGAGAAAGCCCTGAGTTACAGGAGCGATATGAAATTATCCAAAACGAACGTCGAACTGGCTGAAAAAGATCTCTGGATTTCCAAAGGAGCTGTTCTTCCTACGGTTTCTGGGTTTATGAATTATGGTTCAAGATACTCCGATGCCACACAACTGCCGGATGCCAATAACGTACTTTACGCCCCTAGTTTTACCGACCAGCTTTGGATTTTCGATGGTATTTCATACGGGGTCCAATTAAATATTCCCATTTTCAATGGGTTCAATACCAGAAACAGTATCAAGCGGGCCAAGATCAGCGTTGAAAAATCACGGCTACAATACGAACAAGACAAGTTAGATTTGGAATCGAACATCCAACAGGCCTATGTAGATGTATCAAGCTTTTACAGTGCCTACGAGGCGGCCCTAAAAACGCTGGAGGCGCGTCGTTTGGCGTATAACTATTCTAAGGAACGTTACGATGTGGGATTGATGAACGCCTT
>JBBKWR010000294.1:0-4290 GCA_037969055.1 Flavobacteriaceae bacterium
TTCTACCCCGGTAAAACCATCCGCGAATACTTCCCATGTATCTGTAGGTTTCCCGTTTTCGAACGGTACGAAAGCCACAATATAACCCCCTTGGGGATATGGGGTGCGGTTATAAGATCCGTGAAAGGCTATAAAGGCACCTTGTTTATATCTTGCAGGAAATAAATCACCTTTATAAAATAGCAGATCATTGGGGGCCCAATGGGCGGGCAGCGCCATGATTGGATCTTTATAGCCCTCCGCTTCCTTGCTACCATCCCCACCGTATTCGGGGGCCAACATTCTTTTTCGCTTAAATGGGTCATAATAAGTATAGGGCCACCCATAGTCATCGCCCTGTTCAATGATCATAAACTCCTCAGCAGGCAAGATCGCATTTTGAAATTCGCTAAAGTATTGTGGGGCATGGTTGTGAAGATAATCCCGTCCATGGTTCACAGCGTAAAGTTGGTTGTCAGCGTCATTCCAGGAAATTGCTACGATACTTCTCAATCCCGTGGCAAAGCGTTCGCTATCCAATGGGGATTGGCCCAATTTGTTGGCATCAAATTTCCAAACCCCCGCCAGTATATCCAATTGCGTACATGGAGATTCCCCGTTTACGATCGCACCAGTAGCATTCTGATCTTCACAGGCATTTGTCGGGGCACTAAATGTAACATACATACCCCCGTCGTTATCGAAAGCCAATGACTTGGCATTGTGCCATCGAATGGGGTAAGGGTCCTGCACTATGATTTCTGGTTTGCCCTCCGGAATCAATTTGGAAGGAGTCAATTTCTGACGGTATACGACCAATTCGGAACTAAAATATAAATACCCGTTATGGACGCGCATTTCGGTAGCAAAAGTGCCATCATTCGGATAATCGCCAAAGCGCTCTATGATATCAGCCCTGCCATCATTTGTGGTGTCCCTGAGTGCAATATTCCCTTTATCGCCTTTATCGATCCGCAACTTCACATAAATATCCCCGTTATCATTGACGGCAATATGCCTGGCGGGCCCAACACTATCTACTACTACCAAAGCTTCGAATCCATCAGGTAAGAATAGGCCACCATTCTGCTCGATATTTTCGGAAACCACAACCGTTTTCTTTTCCTCGCAGTTTGAAAAAAAAATGGATAAAATAAATAGGAAAAAAAGCTTAAAACGCATTGGGTGAATTTTGAATTTCCTTCAAATATCCTTTAATTTTTAGAAGTATTTAGCGGATATGGCAATTTTTTTATACCAATGGGATGGGCAGTCTAAGATGATTGGTGAAAGCCCAATTTCATCATATCGCAAAGTGTTGCGCAACAATGAAACTGGGTTTTTTCTTCCCAAAAAATATTATTTCATATAGGTAAGAATAAAAGCGACTACCAATAAAGAAGCCAAGTGATATCCTGTGTTGATTCCAAAAAGTTTCCATGAATTTTTCTCCCAAACTGTTGCGCCCAATTGCCCGGGAAGGTAAAATCCGAGCCATGTAAAGATGGCCGCGTTCAAGGCATTTGCCATCGGCCCCATAGCTTCGACACCTGGGACGAACTGCCATGCTGCAATGTTGTTCGCTAATACATAAGCCATTAAAAAGTTGCCAATGACTATAAAGGCCATACCTTTTAGCATTACTGATTTATCAGGCTTTTCGTTGGGATCGTAGCCCATTTCTTTGCCCCATGCTTTTCCAAATAATGGGGTGTACCAAATAAATCCCAGTACAAAATTGACAACTACCGCTACCAGTATTGCCATCCAGTTGATTTCAATTTCCATGTTGATTGTTTTAGGTTGCCTACTCTTTCGGATTTTCGGTGACTCCCGTTTTTAAAATGGTTGCTGTTCCATGATTCATATTTTCAAGATCTGTCAATAATTGATGTACGAATTGGATATTAATTTGATTTGTCAGCCAAAGTATGATTTTCAACGACGCTCATTTGAATTCGATCGATTCCTTTCTTAGGTTCAATGGAAAGGTTGTAATCGCCCCACCATGGTCCGCCTGCCCAGTAACATCCATTGATGCAATTGGTTTTTAAGTGCACCAATAAATTATCGAGAGCGGTCAACCAGCGTTGGTCATTACCGGGCACACCATATTCCCCAACAAAACCCTTCAAATTATTTGTCTGTAGCCAACCCAAAAATGGTTGGACCCTATCGATACCGATGGTAGGATAAGCACCTTCCTTGTCATAACTTTTTTTATACCTGCCGGATGAATTCTTATCAAAGTAGACGTGGGCCTCGAATACAAGATTTGCGGCCGGATCAATTAGATTTTTTAAATCATCGCTGTTTTGGATCCATTTTTCTGCAGAACTCCAATTATCGCCCCCAACCAATATTTTGGTATGTTTATCTTGGGCCCTTATTCCGATTATTATTTCCTGCGCAATTTCAAACCAAGGGGTGTTTAAGAGCATGTCGTGGGGTTCGTTCATGATTCCATAGCCCCAAATACCGGAATTATCCTTGAATTCGTAAGCCAACTTTGTCCATAGGTTTTTGATATGGGAAATATTCAGGTTCTTCGAACCAATAATTTCCGCTTTCCCATTTAAAGTATAGCGCCCGAAATTATGAAGGTCAAGCAGCACGAACATATTCCTGCTGGCAGCAAAATGAACAAACTTTTTAATCCGGGCAAGTTCTTCTAGGTCTAATGCACCATTTAGAACGGGCTGTACCCTTTCCCAACTAAAGGGCAACCTGATAAGATTTAGATTTTTGGCGTTATAATAGTCCAGCTGTTCGCTGGCCGGATAGATATAATCGGTATTATACAGCCCTGGGTAAGTATTCCCAAATTCAGGTCCGGCCAAAGTAATCCCAAAAGACCTATGGTAATTCGTGAAATATGCATCATTCGCTGCGTCGACAATCGATTGCAATTCGGGGAGCGTAGCAGGAGGAGGTACAGTCTTTGCAATGGCAATTTCGTATACGGCCTGTGGAGAAGTTAAATTGAGCAGCCCTATTGAGGTAAAATCCTTAAGGCTCGGGGAACCATCCGCAGGATAGGTACTTGAAGCAACCAGTCTGGCTACGGAAAGGGTATCATCAGGTTTTTTATCTTCGTTACAGGAGATAAATATAGGGACAAACAAAAATAATGGTATATGGCAACCTTTCATGATATGGTGAACTGCTAAATTCTAGACATTGTCATATTAGGTATTTAAAACGGCCAATACCCGTTCTGGGGTAAAGGGCAAATGTCTTAAGCGCTTTCCTGTTAGTTTTAAAAATGCATTGGCGATGGCCCCCGCCACTAATGGGGTACCTGATTCCCCAACACCCTGTGGATGTTCCATAGAGGAGATCATCTCGGTCTCAATGCTGTCAGGGATGTCTTGCATCCTCAAGATTTGATAATCATGAAAATTGGATTGCTGCACCCTGCCATCAACCATTGTTACTTGCTCATGGAGTACACTACTAATACCCATAAGGATGCCGCCCTCCATTTGTGCCCTTACATTGTCGGGCTGAACAATGACCCCTGCATCGATTGCACTCCAAAATCGATGTACATTTATTTTTCCAGTAGTACGGTCAATCGATATTTCACAAATTCCGGTACCTAGGGTACCACTTCGTTCCAAAAAGGCAACGCCTTTGGCCCGACCGGTTTCACTGGGCTTCTCCCATTGTGCCATTTCAACTGCCTTCTCCAAGGTAGCGAGTGCCCTTGGGGATTTCGCCATTAATTTCCGACGAAGGTCGATTGGGTCTATTTGTTGATCCGTCGCTATATCATCCAAAAGACATTCTATGGCAAATTTATTCGGGCCATGGCCCACTGCACGCCAATGTTTCAGGCGAATGCCATGTTTCGTTTCACGGCATTCGGCCGCCCAGTTGGGAATATCGTAATGATCATTATGAATACCACTCGTTGCGAGATTTGCATTCTCAGCGACCACGCAATGTGAGAGGCCGGTAATATTTCCTTTGGCATCCGTACTAGCCGTAAGCCGTTGAAGTGATAGGGGGCGATAGGCCCCATAGGTTAGGTCATCTTCCCTTGTCCAAATCAATTTTACGGGAAGGGGTGTCATTTCTTTGGCCATCACGGCACATTCTGTCACAAAATCCGTCATGCTTCTTCTCCCAAAACCCCCGCCCAAATACTGCAGATGGATGTTTACGTTTTCGGAAGGGATGCCCAGCACATCGGGAACGCCCAATTTGCCATCGCCCCCTTGCTGACTGCCTACCCAAACTTCTGCACTCCTCTTATCTTCGGCAACCTGTACCACTGAATTCAGCGGTTCCATTTGTGCATGGTAG
>JBBKWR010000295.1:0-8820 GCA_037969055.1 Flavobacteriaceae bacterium
TCGGTAAATGTATTGTTTTGGTTATTGATGTATAGCACATTATTATTCGGACCATTTTTCCCACCAACAGAGCAATAGATATCCAAATAACCATCTTGATTGATATCAACAAACGTAGTTCCCGAATACCATCGATCATCGCCAAGAACTCCAGCGCCCTTGGAGATATCTTCAAATTTTAAACCGCCCTTGTTCAAATAGAGCCTATTGGGAACCATGTTTCCGGTAAAAAAGATATCTTCCAGCCCATCGTTATTAATATCTCCTACAGAAACCCCTCCCCCTAAGTAAATATAGGGATTGGTAAAGTAATTATAGGTATGGGTTTCCGTTAATGTATTAGCAAAATCAATGCCGGTTGCAGCGGCATTTAGTTTGGAGAATAGTTGAGTTGGCTTCCGCTCACATGAAGAGAACAACAATGCTAAAACAATGAATGGGATATATTTTTGAATCATAAATAGGTCTTATCGAAACACTCCTAAAATAAGAATAACCCCGCACATTTGCGCTAAGGGTTATTCAATTTAATTGTTAAAACTATTTGGTATTCCTTCTAGTAGCCCGGATTTTGGAGAATAGAGGGATCTTTATCTATTTCCTCCTGTTTTATGGGCATAAAATAGACATGATCTTGCCATAATCTATTCTCAAAGACAATATCCGTTGGGTTAAAGGTATAATCAAAAGTAGAGGTATCCTTTCTGTAATTTGTAACAGTGGTACCTGGTTTTTGGGTCGCCTGTATCAGTACTATCTGTGCAGGTTTGTTCAACGACTGTGGCCCTTCCAACCATCGTTTCATATCAAAGAGTCTCGCATCTTCATTGACCAACTCCTTATCACGTTCCCTTTTGTAAAGTTCCAGTAAGGCCGACCCTGAATCGGTCACTGCCGGCATACCATTTCTGAAGCGTAATTTGTTCAACCATGCGATTGCCTCCCCTTCATCGTTTGTATTGATAGAAGCCTCCACATAGTTCAATAAAACCTCTGTATACCGTATGTATGGCGCATCAACTTTTTGAAGGTCGTTGGGCCATGATGCCGGTACGCGATGATCCACAAATTTTCTAAAGTAATATCCAGTTCTGGAACCGTTCCAGTCTTCTATAGGGCCTTGACGGGTATCTACCCCATTGATGATCGTCCCGTCCGACAACGTATAAAACCCTGTTTGGATTTCATTGAAGTTATCAAATTTAACAACATCATCTGTCCTTGGTTTCCAAGGGGCCCCATCATACAAAATGGATGCATAGAGACGCGCTTCACGATTGTCATACGGGGCCGCGGCGTGCGCTGGATTGTTCCAGTCAAATTTTGTGCCATCTGCCAAATCGTATTTAGAAACCATTGCCTCGGTAGGAGTGGTTCCTGCCCATTCATGATATCCATTCGGGCCATGATATAAAGCCACCATTCCAGGACCTTGGGACCAGCCGTCACCGCCTGGGTAGGTCCGTGAACCAAAGCCAAATTCCTCTACCAATCTGCCCCAAATAAAATCTTGGTTCAGGTCTCCATCGAGCCAGGTGTCCACATAATTTTGAACGGCCTCATCAAAAGGCGCAGGAGCAGCATAATCCAACTTATAACCAGTAGTTGCATCCAACAAGGCTTTGGAAGCCGCTTTTGCCGTCGCCCATCTTTGGGCTTGTGAGCCACCGGTCCAACCAATCAATTCAGGGTGGCCGTAAGATGCGATCGTAGCCACGCTAGAGGCCTTGGACGGCTCGTACAGATCACTTGCAACATGGGTCAAAACCCTCGATTTAATTGCCATTGCAGTAATCATGTGGGCCCTTGCCTTACTTTGTGGGGCATCCGCCAACAAATCTATGGACCGATCCAAATCAGCAATGATCTGATTGACCGTTTCTTCAAATGTCGCACGCGGATTGTTCGCCTCACTGTCCAATGTAAGAGGTTCGGTCAAAACCACTACCCCACCAAACTGTCTCATCAATTGAGAATAATAATACCCTCTCATAAAATAGGCTTCCCCCAACAGTTGGTTCACAAAGGCCGCATCAAAGCCTCCCTCGTTCTCCGTAAGTTTGGAAATCGCGATATTTGCACTTCGGATAAAGGGGTACAGTTGGGGCCAACTAAACCATTGCATGTCCATAAAATTGCCAGCAGGGTTCATTTTTCCTTCGGTATAGCCATCCACACCCCGTCCCGGATGGGTAAATAAGGCTTGATCCGTAAAGGCATCAGTAGTTTCTTCCCTTGTAAGGGTACCGGCCCAAGTTCCTTGATAAAGATCCAAAACAGCCGCTTCGGCCAATTTTTCATCCGACCATACGCTTGCTTCCCCTACCTCCGTCAATGGGGTAGTTTCCAAAAAATCCTCGTTACATCCTACCACGAGAAATCCGAGGAGCACAATGATCATAGTTTTTAAAATATTCTTCTCCATATCTAAAAATGTTAAAAAGTTAATAGCAATTTTTAAAAAGTTATTTGAAATCCAAAATTAATGGTTTTTAGCATAGGGTATATACCACCGTTGGCAACTCGGCCTCCACTTATCCCTTGGGTACCAGCATCCTGGCCAACACCATTACTGGAAAGATCATTATTGCTTACCTGCAGCAATTCCGGGTCAAAAGGGAAGTCGGTTATAGTGAAAAGATTGGTAGCCGATACTGAAAGACGCAAGGTTTCGGCCCCGATCACTTTCATTTTTTCTTTATCAAAGGTATAGCCAAGCTCAATTGTTTTCATACGAACGTAATTTCTTTTAAGGAGATAAGCGTCTGTTTGCCCAGAATACCACTGATCGCCCCTGTCTGCCAATCTTGGTTTTGGTGCGTTGATATTGTCAAGAGACCAAGCACGATCACGAACATCTCGTTGCACGTTGGCAAGGGTACCAGACATAAAAGCCCATTCGTAATTGCTATATCCTCCGGTTGCACCCGACCAGTACATATTAAAGTCGATATCCTTATAATTGAGGGCGGTGTTCAATCCAAATTGGGTGTCTGCAAAGGCGCTACCACCTGTTCGAATTTTATCCTCTGGTCCAATTGCACCGTCGCCACTGATGTCTACCACCCGTGCGTCCCCTGGTTTTAAGGCTGGGGTCACCCCACTATAATCCAAGGTTTCTGAATCAATTTCCGCCTGTGTACGAAATACGCCTGCAAAGCTATAAAAAAGTGGCCTACCGATTTCGCCACCGGTTTCACGCTGCCATGGGCGATCGGCCAAATCAGGTTCATCAAAAAACAACAATTTATTATTGGAATCACTAAAATTAAAAGTAAAGCTATAGTTTAACCCATCCGGGTTTCCACCGTTTAGCCCTAGCGTTACTTCATATCCCTTATTTTCAAACTCCCCAATATTTACCGCTGGCGCGGCGATACCACTATATTCAGGTAAGGTTTTTAGTGGTGTTGTCAAGATATCAGTTCTTACATTTTGGAAGTAATCAAAACCAAGTGTTAAATGATTGTCCAATATTCTCATATCAAAACCGATGTTCTTCGAGGTAGCCGTTTCCCAGGAAACGTTTGGATTTGCCACTTTGCTCTCATAGGCAGTTGACGTTGTAGCTCCTAAACCGGTCTGAGATAGTTCATAGGTTGAAATATACTGGAATGCCGCAACGTTATCGTTCCCCAATTGGCCCCAAGAACCACGAAGCTTAAAGTAGTCCAAGAAGGGAAACGCATTTTCGAAAAAAGGCTCTTCCGAAGCTACCCATCCTGCCGACACCCCTGGGAAAAACCCAAAACGGTTGTCTCTTGCAAAAAGGTAAGATCCATCATATCTAAATAGAAACTCCAATAAGTATTTTTCTTTAAAGGCATAATTCAAACGGCCATAATAGTTTAGACGCGCCGTCTCAAAACCATTTCCAAAGCTGTTCTGACCTTCACTACCCCCTAGGTCCAATTGGGCCAGGTCGCTAGAGAGGAAAAACCTTCGAAACGCCCCGAAGAAACTTTGTTCCGTTTCCTCACGCGTAATCCCACCGAGTAATTTGAAGTAATGGTCGCCAAACTCCTTCTCGTAAGAGGCGTTAAAACTCGCGGTGATAGCGGTCAAGGTCGTATGCTGCTGGTTCAAACTAGGATCGCCCGGGCCACGCTGTGCTGCCGTTAGACCTGAAGAATTTCGGTTAATACCATCCCATGTGTACAGTACCCAGGGCCGGTTCCAATTCTTAAAATCAAAATTCATTTTGTCATAGGAAACATTACCCATTAACTCCAATCCATCAACACCTGGTACTTTATATTTCAAACCAATATTACTTTGGATAAAGTTGGTGTTGGTTTCAGTATAACCGGGAGCATCGGTTACCCGCACCGCCGGGTTATTCCCGTTTTCAATATCCGGCCCTAGTTCTCCTGACGGCCAGAAGGCTGGGAACCACGGATATTGCCTTATAAGGTCATCGAAGATACCATTGCCTCCCCCCCTTGTGTTTTGTAAATTATTTTCCTGCCTGGAGTATAGCCCCACATCCAAGCTCAAAGACTCGCTGATTTTTGCATCAAGATTCAACCTTAAGTCGAACTGTGTAAACCCTTTGGGCGCATTTTTAAAGTTAACGTCCTGTCTTAGGTAACCAACGGAAGCCAGGTATCTAACATCCTCTGTTCCCCCGGAAATCTGCATGTTTTGACGCGTAATGGGCGCGCCTTTTGTCGTTACCGCATCCATCCAATCGGTATCGGGGTACAGCCAAGGATCAGTGCCTGCAGCTGTTTGTTGAATTCTATCGGTCGTAAAGGTCGGATTGACCACCTCGCCATTATCAGCCCGCGTATAAGGCGCACCCCTACCTGCGTGTGCACCGTTCCATTCCGATACTGGTAATTTATAAACGTTAAGTACGTTTACCAAATCCATATATTCAGCGCCGCTCAACATATCAGGTGTTGTAGTAAAACTTTGTAAGCCATAGGTAGAATTGATTTTTATTTTAGGAGCCCCTACCTTACCTCGCTTGGTGGTAACCAAGATAACCCCGTTGGCGGCCCGTGCGCCATAAATGGCAGCGGACGCATCTTTTAGTACGGAAATACTTTCAATATCAGCGGGATTGATTCTTGTTATCCCACCCAAACGATCCGGTATACCATCGATAACCACTAAAGCGGAGGAGTTGTTGAAACTGTTGGTTCCCCGAACCCTTATCGCAGGAGAGTCAGCTCCTGGATTGGCTTGCCCGGCATCAATATATAGCCCTGCAACCTTTCCCGCAAGTGCCGAACCCAAATTGGGGGAGGAGGATTGTTCAAGGGCTTCGCCCCCAATTGTTGCCACCGACCCTGTTAACGTTGCTTTTTTCTGGGTACCATACCCAACAACGACCACTTCATCCAAATTTTGAACATCTTCTTGCATCTGCACATCTAGCGTAGTATTGGATCCAACAGTAACCTTCTGGGTCAGATATCCTATGTACGATAAAACAAGCACATCATCTGGCCCATTTACCGTAATCGTATAAAGCCCATCAAAATCGGTCGATGTTCCTTTTATCGTGCCATCTACCACAACACTAACGCCTGGTAAAGGTCCAGATTTATCGGTAACCGTACCCGTGACCGTGGTCTGGGCAATAACAGAAGAAAATAAGATTCCTCCAAAAAATAATAATGTAGCCATTACGGTAGGCCAGTACAATTTTCTCCGTCTACCAAAGTAAGTTTGATTGTTCATAAAGTTTAGGTTGTTAGTTAGGTAATGCTTAAAAAATAGGCAACATAATGGCTGTGACACACTACGCTACTCTAGTAAAAATAACAATTGGCCGCTAATAAACAAACAAAATCAACTTAAATAATAGGTATATAACAAAAATGAATCCCTAAGCATAATTTTTGACATTACACTAATGGGGAAGGAGATTGGTTTTGTGGATGTAACCACAACGCCATCAGATTTAAAGGAAATGGCCCAAATGGCCGCAAAATATTTGAAGTGCGGCAAGAAGACCCAGATCATTACGACTACGCATCTCATATGGCGAAATTCTCAATAATAATTTGCCCGTAAGTCGAATCGCCATAGGAATTGCACTACATTAAAATTGCCTGTTTAGAAATGCAGCAATAAATTCTTTTTTAGGGCAACCGGAAATTATTTTCAAATCTTCCCAAAAACTTGTTTCTTCATCCAAGAATTTTAAGATCAATCTTGGGTCGCGATTTTTAAATAGCGCTTCGAATATCAACCGACCTTTACTGTTGTCTGCGTGAAGAATATCCAATAATAACAGGTCATAATACCAAAATTTATTTTTGGTGCGCGGCTGGTTTAAGGGTTTTCCCGATTTGAGCAGCTGTACCATTTCCGGAATTTTCTTGGCAGTGTTCATAAAAGTATATCCGGTGCTTGGTTTTGCCCATCCGCCCGCAGTGCCAATATATTTGATATTTGGTGTGTCTTGGTCCTCAAAAGCATAACAGGTCATGGGAATACTGCCCATTTCGCGATCTAGAATTTCAAAGGAATTGCAAGCAAGATCATTTTGAAGATAGGACTGGATCGCCTCTTCATAGGTTGCTTTTGGAAGCAATTTTTCCGAAAACAAAGTGTATTCCACCAAGGCTTCATTTTTTGAAAAAGGGAGTACGTACATAAAGCGGGTGTTCCCCTTTTGGGCTACGGAGAAATCCATGAAAGTAGCTTGGTCCTGTTTAAATATCGGAGACTCAGATTTAATGAACCATCCCAAGAAATGCTGTTGCAGCACAGGATATTTAATTTGCGAAACCGCAATATTCTTGTCATAAATACTGTTCAATACCTGCTTGGCCGAGTACTCGGTTTTGTCGGTGCAAACCAATACATTCTTTCCCCTATCTTGAACCTTGACAACAGATTCTTGCTTAAAGGTTATGTTGCCATAGCTGGCTATACGTTCCAAATACGCAGCATAAAAATCAATACCGCGGATCATTTTATAGGTATAGGGAGAAATATCAAAACGTTTGGAAAATGCCTGCCCCCCAAAATAAATATGCGTCCAACTTTTGTAGATCAGGCCATCGAACTTTCCTGCACCGCGCTCCCAGAAGCACCAGGTGCGGTCGTTGGTCTGCTTGGGTTCACGATCCAATAACAAGATGTTCCTATCCTTAAAGTAGTCATCCTTTCCCATGGCATCCGCCATCATAAGGCCTGCGGCCCCTGCACCAATAATAACGTAGTCGTAATGAAGCATTTCGTTGTTTAGCCTGAAGTAGGTCCTAAATAGATGTTATCCAAAAATAGCCATTCTATCGTTGGCATCGGCTATCTAATCCAACCTATAGCGCAATCCGAAAAAAGCGCGTATCCCCTGATTGGGACCGTATACATAGGAAGGGTCAAAGGTAAGTGCGTTCGGATTATCGGCTGTGGCCACCGCGCTGCCATTTGAATCAAATACCACGTTTTTGTCAAAGGGATCGTTAGCGCGGGCTATAATAAAGGGGTTACCACGATTGGGGGTCCAATCCAGCAAGTTTTTGATTCCCCCATAAAACTCAAAATGTGCCAGTCCCTTATAAGTGAACTGTACATTTTGAATACTCCAAAAGGGAGAGTATTCCTTTCTTGGATCTGTATCGCCCAACAGGGGCAAGCGCATTGGGCCATAGAGATTTCCGGTGTAGTCTACGCTAAATTTTGAGGTATTGAAATCATAGGATATATTCCACGTCGCCATAAAACTTTCGGTAAGGATCTGAGTTCTTTTTTCACCTTTTTCGGTATTGCTGACATCTTGATAAGTGGCACCCAATAGCAATTTTATTCCGTTTTGAAATGCAACATCCAAATTGGCACTTATGCCTTGGGAAACCGATTTTCCGTCGAGATTGTCATAAATTATCTTGTTGGGATCTGAATCGTAATCCGGAATAATAACATTGCTAAAATGGGTATAAAACGCCGAAGCGTCCAAACTTATAAAAGTTCCATTATCGGAATAGATCTTTTTTAGGAAATTCAGATTTATGTTGACAGAGCGTTCCGGTTTTAGCGCTTCGGCAATCACTATGTCCCTGGCGCCCGTAAGTGCAGCATGCTCCTCTGTAAAAAGGTTGACGACCCTAAACCCGGTGCCAGCGTTCAACCGAAGTATATCGTTATCAGAAACTTTCCATCGATACGCGGCGCGCGGTGTGTAAATGGCGCCATGCCTGGAATCATAATCGTATCGCATTCCCAATAAAAGGGTATGCCTATTGGCGAGTTTGATCTCATCCTGTACGAATAGACTAGGAATGACCGTTTCTTCCTGTTTATTACCGTTAAGGTCTGCTGTCGCAGGCGTATTATCGTCATAGAAATTGTAACGAAGGCCCGTTCCCAACAAAAAATCGTGTGCACCCATAACTTTATCCCATGTAATTTGTGCGAAGCCTATTCGCTGCTGGGCCAAGTATAGCACATCGCCATAAACAGAATCTTGGTCATGATCGTTATAGGAAAAGGATAACAACAATTTTTCCGCCAAGGGAAACTGGTATTTACCCAATACCTCCCACCGTCGGGTGTAGATACTCTCCCCATAGACTTCGTCACCTCCCCTGAATTCAGGGGTCCATTGCATCTCCCCGCCCCATCGGTTTTCATAATAAATACGTCCAGCCAATGAGAAAATTCGGTTGTCGGGCCGTCGAAAATTCCATTTTTGAAAAATCGATATTCTGTTCTGCAAGGTTAGATCGGTAAAATTATCACCGTTATTATCGATGGGCGTATCATAATTAAAATAATTAACCCCTAATAAGATATCCGTTTTTTTGCCCAGCTTAATTTTACCCCCAAGATCAAGGTTATACTCACCCCAACCCGTCA
>JBBKWR010000296.1:0-2790 GCA_037969055.1 Flavobacteriaceae bacterium
AACTCTTGGAACCAGGATAGATTAAATACAAGGGAAGAAAAAAGGATATTGCAAGATCTTTCAGAAGAATTGGCGTTCAATAAGTTCCTTCAGATAAGGGGCACCGAGACAATGACTACGGTTATTGGCGCGGCAGATCGTCTTCTTAAGTTAAACGAAAATAAAATGAACCCATTGGATACCGCACAGGTATATCCGGATATTAATAAACTTACTTGGGTTTGGGTATCGCGAAGGCCCACCACACTATTCGATGTGCTCAGTGGATCGGGAGAATTTGACCTGATAACATCTGCTGCCCTGCGTAAAAAGCTGGTCGATTTAAAGGCCAACCAAGAATCGTTATCAATATTTGAGGAACTACAGAACCGATTTGTGGACGAACAACTAAGACCGTTTTTGAATCGCGCCATCGACCGAACCACAGTTCGTTCCAAGCTTACAGCCGCGGTAATGTCAACCACCCACCATCCCTCCAAATTTCCGCCTTCATTGGATATACTCATTCACAATCGGGAGTTTTCCAACCTATTGATGGATTTAATTTTTTTTACGGACCGTATCAACAGCACCTATATCAGAATTGATAAGGATATCGTACAAATAGATTCACTTATAGTGTCAAAATACCCATCGATAAAAGCAAAGCCTTATATTCCGTATTAACCTAAAGGTAAAAAGTGAACACCGATGATTCAATTCTTTCGTAAAATCCGTCAGAAACTACTATTGGAAGGCAATACCATAAAGTATTTGAAATATGCCATTGGCGAAATCATACTTGTTGTGATCGGGATCTTGATCGCCCTGCAGATCAACACTTGGAACGAGGTAAAAAAGCACCAGGCAAGGGAAATTGTATTATTGAAGGAATTAAAATCAAATCTAAAAACCAACATTCTAAATCTAGAAAAAGATATTAAGACGCAAACGGAGGGCATGCAGTATTTCAACATCATAATGGATCATGCCGATCATAAAAGACCTTATAATGATTCGCTTCCCAGTTACTTGCAAAAGGCTAATTTTGCACCCGATGTAGTTTTGACCGCTTCGGCTTTTGAAACCATGAAATCTTCAGGATTAAATATCATACGATCCGATAGTTTACGACAGGGCATAATAAACTTGTTCGAATTGGTGTATCCGACCCTCATGCAGGAGACCCGGCGACTGGAAGACCAACTTTGGCCAGCCCTGGTAATGCCCTTATATCAAAAGCATTTTAGGAATATCAATAATAAATGGATTCCCAATGATTACGAAAATTGGCTCGCCGACACGGAGTTTTTTAATATGCTCAGCTTTAGGGGAGCATTGAGGATCCAATCGACCGTACGAAAAACAAAAGTAGCAGCACAAACTGCCGAGGTCATACGAATGATAGAGATCGAGTTAAAACAAAGAAAAGTTGAGTAGCCTTAAATTTGAACTACAAAATAGAGGGACTATTAAAATGAAAAAAAAGCAATTTAATGATAGCGAATATTTAAAATACTGGATGTTAATGTTGTTTATGTTGGCCATTATTATAAGTGGTTGTGATGGTTTATCTAAAAAAACAGCGGTTAAAAGTACGGCGGATTTGGAATTTAATTCCTCAAATAAGGAATTAACTGAATCGTTTAAATGGGCAAAAAATAAGGCACTTTCCTATGCACATGATAATTCCGACCCTGTTGGATACTGGGTAGAGGCAGCCCTTCCAAACCGGGAAGCTTTTTGTATGCGCGATATGTCACACCAAGCAATCGGCGCGGAAATTTTGGGATTGCGCAAACACAATTTTAATATGTTCCTCAAATTTGCCCAAAACATCAGTAAGGAAAAGGACTATTGTACCTATTGGGAAATAAATAGATATAACAAACCTGCCCCGGTCGATTATGAAAACGACCATGATTTTTGGTACAACCTCCCCGCCAACTTTGATCTAACCTATAATGCTTACCGTGTTTATAAATGGACCGGCAATAAGGACTACCTGGATAACTCCGATTTAAAAAATTTTTATGAACTAAGCTTGAACGAGTATGTTGACCATTGGGATTTGGGTGCGGATAAGATCTTAAATCGCAGTCGCACGCTGCATTTAGGTGCTGACTCTGAAAAAAGCAGATTCGGGAATAAGCGGGGTATCCCTACCTATAACGAAGGAGGCAGAGGAGAAACACTACTCGGAATCGATATGAGCGCCTCGATGATTGCGGCTTATAAGGCGTATTCGGAAATGCTCAGATTGAACGGCGCCATGCAGGAATCAGAAAAGTACGGCAAGCAAGCGCTGCGGGAGCAGGAATTCTTGGATGATTTTTGGTGGGATGCCGAAAAGCAAGAATACCGTTCAATACTGTATGATGACGGGACTTATGACTATTTTATGGTGGGGGATAACCAGGCATTTTTGCATTATTTATACTATTTTGACACTATTTCAGATAATCAGAAATTGATGGAAATCGTCAATAAGTATGAGGCCAACTTCGATAAATTAATTGTTGAATTAAAATCCTATTTACCCATCATCTTTTATGAAAATGGGCGATCCGAAATGGCCAACAAAATGCTCATTGATTTATGTAGTGCTGCAAATCAAAGACGGGACTATCCAGAGAACTCCTTTACGGTTGTCGAGCACTTAACACGGGGTTTGATGGGTATTGATGTGGACGCTGTCTCCAATACCTTCTCAACTATATCACGTGTAACAAATGATGGGGCCTGGGCCGAAATGAAAAATATTCCATTGCTCGCGAATAAGGTGACCGTAGTACATTATGGACAGTCTAA
>JBBKWR010000297.1:0-4339 GCA_037969055.1 Flavobacteriaceae bacterium
ATTGTCTTATTGAGAAACCTCCCTAATGGGGATAACAAATTTCTCCCGATCCAACCAAAGAAGAAGGTGTATTTTGAAACCTATTATCCTAAGAAAGGGGTATCTCCAACGAATGTATATCAATCAGAGACGAATACTTGGGACATAGAAATTGTGGATACCCCAGAAAAGGCTGATGTTATTGTACTTTGGTTGATCCCCAATTCCCCTTCCCTTTTTGAATCCGATGGTAGCCCATTGCATCTAAGCCTGTCAAAAAACAATGTTGATACTAAATATATTCGTAGGTTAATTGCCAAAAAACCAACAATTTTGGCGATTAACTATTCCAACCCTTGGGCAATCGACGAAATATACGTGGAGGGCAAAACAAACCTAAAGGGAATATTAGCCACATTTGGCACTACCCCCGAGGCCATATTGGATGTTGTTACGGGCAAGTTCAAGCCAAGTGGCAGAATGCCCTTTTCCACCCCTGTATCTGACGAGGCGGCCCAAAATCAAAAATCGGATGTTCCCGGTAATAAGGAAGTAGGGAATTATCAAATGTTTAAATTCGATGAAGGCCAAAGTGAGTATTAACTATTAATGTGTTTGTTGAATAGCCAATATCGTGTTTATATAATTATTTCGTAGGATTCGATATAAATCCCTAACAAAATGTGCCATATCAAATAGTGCCCCAACCTTAAGGTAAGCGAAGCAAGAAAGCCCGCTTTTCTGAAATAAATAGCTTGTATTAGGTTCATTATAAAACCTGTTACCAGCGCATAGGCAACCACCCATAGGGCATTTTCCAAAACCTGTTCCAACGGTTCCCTAAGCGAGGTCAAAACGGCAGCTGTCCAAAAAAAATGATTTAGGTACCGTCCTTTCTTATAGTGGGTCCCGAGCAACATGATAAGCGTCAAGGGAATCAGACGATAAAATACCTCCACCTCAAACGCGCCGGACACATATAAAAATATGGAGTATGGGAAAGGTTGTAAGAAAGGCGGGAGATCATGATAGGCCTCTGGATGTAATAAGATCTTAAAAACCAAAAGGTCCAGTAAACCGAATACAATACCAATGGCAAAAGGTATCCAAAAACGATGTTTGTTGCCAATGCCGCTTTGCCAAAAGTTGGGCAGCCTTGCCATTGTTTGTAAAAAGACAAAAGGGATACCGACACCCAAAAATAAGATGTTTAAGGTATCCCATACCCTAATGTTCATTTGGGAATCTGCCAACCTACTTCCATACAATATTCCCGTAAGCGCAAGACATACAAAAAATAAATAGGTGTAGAGATTTCCCCGATCTTCAATTTTTAATTTCATCCCTACAAATAATTCAATAAATATTTAAAACCAATCAATGATCTAACTGTTATGCCATTTTAATTGCTGGTAATAAGCGCAACATTGGGAGGTATCGCCAATGGAACTACATTATTAACAGGTTTTAAGGTTTTTAAATAAGCAAAAATGGCCGAAATATCTTCGTCAGGGAAATTTTTATATTGTTCCCAAGGCATGGGCGGTAATAACGGCCTATTGCCCTCCATGCCTTTCCACTTTCCCTTTTTTATGGCATTAAAGAACTGCTCTTCCGTCCAACTTCCGATACCTGTTGGGTCTGGGGTAAGATTGGCGGAGAACGAAGTACCCCATGGGCCAATGGCAGCGGTAAAATCGGCACTGAATAAAACATAGGATTTTGCAGTTTCCTTGTCATATGGGGCCAAGATATTACTTGCCGGGTGTCCGGATAAGAACCTGTCCATATCTGCCACCGGGCCTTCCGGGGTCATTTTCTTGGGGGAATGGCAATCGGAACATCCGACGGCAGCTACTAAAAGTTCGCCCCGTTTTACCAAATCGGCTTTACTCGGCATTTCCGATTTCACCATTTCTTTTTGTTTTGGGGAATTACACCCACAGGCCATGCAACCAGCAATGGCAAGTACTAAAAAAGTTTTTTTCATTGGATTTTGAATTTAATGCTTTTTAGGGCTTGTCATAATAAGTTAATTTTCTGATTCCTAAGGACTGGCAGGGGGTTCTTGGCAATGTTGCCATAATGAATAACCACAAGCCACCGATCCTAATTAAGGAATTATTATACCGTCCATGCAATCGAACCAATATGCCAATGGGCAATTCCCGATTTAACTATAAAAAATAAAAGAGGGGGATATAGGGGGAGCGTGGCCTGTGGCTATAACAAACAATTTAAAAAGCGAGTTGATGCAAGGGAGAAGTGCAATAAATCAACAGGCAATTTTGTCATAAAAACAAAATTAAAATTAATAAAAAATTCAACATCAACTTAAAATCAACTGCTTTTTTCTTTTAAGTAAATCAACTTCAATTGAATTTAGGAATCTATTAAAACTGACCAGTGATCCCTAGGGCCAGCACCGCATTATTTGTCCTACATATGTCAAAACGAACCAATTTAGTCTTAATTTTAATAAGGCCCATAAATAATACCGTCAATATTTCTTGTCCGGAGTCGACAGACAATCCATTTCGACCCCGTTTACCATATTAACATAACTTTCGGTCCAAGCTTATGCCATCCGGCACCACAAACAGTGATAATGAATTTCATTTGATAGAACGTCTTAGTTAGCATAGTGCCATTGTATAATACTTATTTATCATGTATATCCGACCTAAAATCCGTGCCCAAATTAACCTCATTTTAGCCATTACCTTATTTTGGATGTTATGTGGCGCGTTTTTGGCGGTATACAAATGTGTCACCTATGATGTTCTATCCGAAAAATTTATTTTTATAGTACCACAGTCCCTATCGTTAGGCGCATTTGTATTAATTAATATGATCGGTCCAACGATAGGGGGACTGATCGGAGGCGGTATGGCCGTAATGGTACTTAATGAAAAGTTGGGCCATAGGAGCTATAGATTCTATCTTTTTGTGAACCTCCTTTATTTTTTTGTCTTTATTCTTTTTCTTAATATCGGGGTCTCTTATTTCTATTATTTTAAAGATGATATTCAGAGTGCCGATGCCCCATTTTTAGCCGCAATCGAATTACTTATCTTTAACCCATATGCCATTCGCAATGTGGTGACTTGGATGATCGTTG
The DNA here is from genome assembly GCA_037969055.1 of Flavobacteriaceae bacterium. GTDB lineage: Bacteria > Bacteroidota > Bacteroidia > Flavobacteriales > Flavobacteriaceae > Pelagihabitans. Next base: position 3,101 of record JBBKWR010000297.1, read on the forward strand.
CATGGTTCACCATACAGGGCATTAAGATTCATGAAAAATATGGTGCTGGCACGATTTTATCAATGCTTCTGGGTCGTTATCATAGGCCCCGTGAAGTACAAAGGGCGTTTATGTTTTTAGATCTTTCAAACTCTACATCGGTTGCCGAACGTTTAGGGCACGTAAAATTTTTTTCTTTGCTAAGCGATTTTTTTTTCGACATCACCGACCCGATCCTAAATTCAAAAGGTGAAATCTATCAATATGTTGGAGATGAAATAATCGTCTCCTGGCCCTTAGTAAAATCAGTAATGGATAACTGCCACCCAATTGCATGTTCTTTTAAAATAGGCGATACCCTGAAAAGAAGGGAACCCTATTACCTTCAGAAATATGGCCTTCTGCCCGACTTTAAAACGGCAGTTCATTTGGGTAAAGTTGTGGTTGGTGAGATTGGGGTGATCAAGAAGGAAATTGTCTACAGTGGGGATATACTAAATACGACCGCCCGTATGTTAGAGCAATGTAAGGTTCACAAGCAAAAACTTATAATTTCCGGTGATGTTGTTTCCATGCTTTCGAAAAATTGCTTAAACGACTACAATCCCATTTTTTTGGGCGATATGGTACTCAGGGGAAAGAAACAAACAGTTGCCTTATATGGGGTAAGTAGTATCTAATACCAATCATCAATTGGCGAAAACTGAAGGAAAGATGATGATAGAATCCCAAATTGTTTTTCTTTTTATCTTCGCAATTTGATTGTTGGTTCAAAAAAATACAATTCTTTAATACATAAGGAACTACTTCATAAAAAATTCTTACTTTCAAATCCTAATTCAATGCCTAAATGACCGAACCAACAAATGGAGATTGAACGCTTATATCATTATCTAAATGGCATAAGTCCGATATCTAGGGAAGCGTGGGGCGATTTTATCCAAATAATTGAACCCGTCGTGCTCCACAAAAACGAATACTTGATCCGGGAAGGGTCTAGGACGTTTCGCTGCTTTTTGCTTACCGAAGGTGTTATCAGGGCATTTTACAGCAAGGAGGGGCTTGACTACAATTCAGCGTTCTTCGTTCCGGGTATGTTTCCCATCGCCTTTTCAGCATTATGATCGGGAGGTACGAGCCAATTTTCCTATCAGGCAGCACTGTCATGCAAGTTGATACAGTTCCCATACCACGACTTCAGAATCCTATGTGAAAAGCACGAGTGCCTTGAAACCCTTAGGCAACAGATTTTCGAACAGC
>JBBKWR010000298.1:0-25243 GCA_037969055.1 Flavobacteriaceae bacterium
GTAAGGCTTAGAGGAAGAAAGCGCCGCACAGTAAATCCCAATCTTTTGACTTTTCAAAAATGAAAGCACTTCCGCAGTAGTGCCGGTGGCGATTTGGGTCGTAAACAAACAACCAACGCTAGATCGTACGATATTGGGATTATAAAGATCGGTCTTTGGATCCGCGATGATCACCGCATCCAGATGGGCTGCATCCGCGGTTCGCAGCATCGCTCCAATATTCCCTGGTTTTTCTGGTGCTTCGGCAATCAAGATCAAAGGGTTGCCGTTGGCCAGTTTGATGGCTTCCAAAGTATGTGCCTTGCAACGGGCGATGGCAAGGATACCTTCGGTTCCTTCCCTATAAGCCAATTTTTGATATACTTCCTTGGATACGGAGATCTGTTTGGGGCTTGTTTTTCCGTCAAAAAGTGTTATCAGTTTAGATTCCGATACTAGCTCCTTTAAAAATAAAAGGGTATCAATTTCGTACCCTCCTTTGATAGCCAACTGCAATTCACGCAATCCTTCCAAAACAAAAAGTCCCTCTTTTTTCCTTTCTCGTGATTTCTCCTTTAAAAGCAGTATTTTCTTTACCAGACCGTTCTGCAAGCTATCGATTTGCTTAGTTTCACCCATAGATGCAAAAGTAATTAAAACCAATTTTGCGAAGGGTTCAGGAGTATCTAATAATATACTGCGGGAATTATTTCATTAGACCCCCTATCTGGTTGGCTTTATTTATTTGAAACTACCTGCTTACGAAATTTTTGAGGTGGTATAACACACTAAAATAGCAGGTATTCGAGCTGTAGCTACTATTTTTTCGTAAATTGTGATGTTAATAGAACAGTTACCATGGAAGTGTTATTATTTGGGATAGCGAAGGATATAGTTGGAGAATCGAAGATTGATTTTGCTAAATCCGGAGACATGCCGCGGTCGGTTGCTGCCCTAAGGGATCTTCTTAATAAGACATATCCCGAATTCGCTAAGTTGTCTTCCTTGGCAGTAGCGGTGAACAGTGAATATGCTTTGGACGATGTAACGTTGCGAAGTGGGGATGAGATAGCGATAATTCCACCTGTAAGCGGAGGTTGATGAAAAAGACTATAATAGAGATCGTTGATGCTATAGATGTATCTAAAACATATATGGAGCTCTCTAGTCCCAAAAGTGGGGGAATCTGTGTTTTTATTGGCACGGTAAGGGAGTTTACCCAAGGCGAGGAAGTGGTCTCCCTGGAATTCGAGACCTATCGGAAAATGGCGCTGCAGGAAATGGAAAAGATTGCTATGGAAGCCGTGAAAAAATGGAAACTAAATTCAGTCGTTATCCGTCATGCGATTGGCACCAAAAAAATTGAGGATCCCGTTGTAGTGGTCGGAGCATCCGCCCCGCATAGGGCGGCATGTTTTGAAGCCTGTAGATTTTTGATCGATACCCTTAAGGAAAGGGTGCCCATTTGGAAAAAAGAAATTTTCAAGAACAAAACCGTCTGGGTCTCGGCCCATCCGTAGACAAATTAGGCTGTTCCGGATTATAGCAAAGCAAAATAAAAATATTTTGAACGTTAAACATTTTGGAATTTAATTGAATGAATAACAAACTATCTCATATAGGTGCAACTGGACAAGCCAATATGGTAGACGTATCAGACAAGAATGCGTCGGTCCGTTCGGCCGTTGCCTCGGGCAGTGTGCAATTTCCGGCAGAAGTGTTCAAAACCCTGTCGGCCCAAGATTTCTTGGGAGCCAAGGGCAGTATAATACAAACGGCCGTCATCGCGGGGATACAGGCGGTAAAAAAAACCTCGGAATTAATTCCGTTGTGCCATCAACTAAACCTTTCTAAAATTAACATTGAGATACTACCCATGGACAATTCATTAAAGATCAGTTGTAAGGTTAAGTGCACTGAACGTACTGGAGTGGAGATGGAGGCACTGACTGGTGTTTGCGTGAGTGCCCTTACCATCTACGATATGTGTAAGGCTTTATCCCATGATATAAAAATTTCAAGTATCCAATTGGAACAAAAAACTGGAGGGAAGAATGACTTCGAACGTTGAAATATTTGGCTTGGTGCTCTCTGGAGGGAAAAGTACTAGAATGGGGACGGACAAAGGATTGATCTCTTACCACGGGATGCCCCAAAGGGAATACTTATATCATTTATTGGACAAGGTGTGTACCCGTACTTTTATCAGCTTGCGAAAGGAACAATTGTTAGGTTTACCTAAAGGGATGGCTGTTATTTTGGATGAAGATGTGTATAAAGGTCCCTATAACGGACTCTTATCCGCACATCATGCGCATCCCAATGCAGCCTGGTTGGTTTTGGCCTGTGATCTTCCGTTGATTGATTTTCAGGCAATAACGTACCTCATTAGCCAACGTAATTCGAAAATGTTGGCAACGGCTTTTTCACAAAAAGAAGATCCCCTACCAGAGCCGCTTTGTGCACTTTGGGAACCACATGCATTGGCAGCATCCGTATCCTATCTGGCCAGTGGTAATGGTACCTGTCCTCGCAAGTTTTTGATAAATAATGAAGTGCATTTGGTTTTTCCAAAAAACCCAAATGTGCTTTTAAATGCAAATTCCATAGAAGATTACCAAGAAGCCTTGACAAAATTAACAACGGTATGAATCCTGAACGCTATAAACGCCAGACACTATTAAAGGATTTTGGTCCGGAAAGCCAAAAAAAGCTGTCGGGGGCCAAGGTTTTGGTAGTAGGTGCCGGTGGCTTGGGAATACCAGTGCTCACTTATTTGAATGCCATGGGCGTTGGCACAATTGGAATTGTAGACAATGATGTAGTTTCAATGTCGAATCTTCATCGGCAAGTACTATATAACGAATCAGACATCGGTGAATCGAAAGTGTTCCAAGCCATTCATAGGCTGAAAGGTCAAAATTCAGAAACTAGATTCATTGCCCATGAATGTTATTTATCCCTGGAAAATGTATTGGGTATTTTAGAGTCCTACGATGTTATTGTTGATGCCTCCGACAATTTTCCGACCCGATATCTGATCAACGATGCCTGTGTGATCTTAAAAAAAACTTTTATTTATGGGGCGCTACACGGCTTTGAAGGACAGATAAGCGTTTTCAACCACAGGGGCGGGCCTACCTATCGCTGTCTGTTCCCTTTTATGCCCAAGGTTGGAGAGGTGCCCAACTGCAATGAACATGGCGTTTTAGGGGTAATCCCAGGTATTGTGGGCAATTTGCAGGCTTTAGAAGCCGTAAAGGTAATCACTGGGATAGGGGATCCACTTTCCGGCACATTGCTCCTTTTTAATGGTCTGGCGACCAGTTTTCAAAAAATCCAATTTAAGGCGAATCCGGAAAATCTGAAGCACACCAAAATGCAGACCAACTACAATTTTGAATGTGAAGCCACTTACGAATCTATCTCTGCGGATGGATTAATAAAATTAATGGAGACGGGCGCCCTGCAAGTCATTGATGTGCGAAGCCCGGAAGAATTCGATGTATTCCATTTAAGCGATTCCCTTAATATACCGCTACCTGAACTGGAGGTGCGAAAGAACGAAATTAACCTATCATCACCCATTTATTTCCTTTGCCAGTCGGGGGTAAGGAGTCAGCAAGCGTTGCAGCAATTTCTAAATTATCAACCAAAGGCCACTCTTGTCAACGTTGCTGGGGGCATAAACAATTTTACGAACTATGCTGCTAAGTATTGAAAACCTGGTGCTACTGTGCATCGGTTTCTTTGTGGTGGCGACCTTATATTCCTCTGTTGGTTTCGGTGGGGGATCGAGTTATTTGGCGCTCCTCACGCTAACCCTACTGGGATTTTTTGCCATTCGATCGTTGGCATTGGTCTGCAATCTGGTGGTGGTCTCGACCAGTACCTACCTCTATTTTAAACATGGCCATGCCAAGATAAAGGATTTTCTCCCTTTCGTGGTCACCAGTATTCCGTTAGCATTTATTGGGGCTTCGTTTAAATTGGAGGAACATGTATTCTTTATGATCCTAGGGGCGTCCTTGATTGTATCTGCACTATTTCTAGCTTGGCAGACCTATACCCTATTGGCAACCAGTGAAAAAACGCGAACCTATCCAAATTATTTAAGTTATTTGATCGGCGGGGCAATTGGGTTATTGTCAGGATTGGTCGGCATAGGAGGGGGAATTTTTTTGGCGCCCGTACTCAATCATTTAAGGTGGGATAAGGCCATTAAGATTGCGGCGCTTGCCAGTTTTTTTATCTTGGTAAATTCTATTTCCGGCATTGCAGGGTTGATTTCTGCAGATACGTTGAAACTTCCTTGGATCGAAACCTTGGTCTTGGGGCTAACGGTATTTTTAGGGGGGCAGCTGGGCATCAGAATTAGTTTAAAAAGATTAACACCCAATGGAATCAAGAGGGTAACCGCTTTGTTGGTTCTTATGGTTGGGATTCGGGTGCTTTTGAAAAATGGACTGGGATTGAATTGAGAACCCAAGATTCGGATCTCTTGCTATTCATCCGAGCTGGGTATCATCCTAACAAGTAAATTAGGATGCTCCATATTTTTGTCCAGTGGAAACATTGGTCTCTTGATTCTTTTGTAGCCGAGTCGTTCCAAATCTTGATCAACCCCGCCAGGTGTAAGCGCCATAATCCAATCTGCACGCATCTCATACAATTCTGGAACCAAATACCCAATTTTTACTACCACGATATTGGTGCTTCGCGGTTGCAACCCCAATTCAGTAAAATCACTTGCCTTGTGATAGGGTTTGCGCTTTCTGGTGACTATCACGTGCACACTGCCCACTTTTACGACTACTTCTACTTCGGCATGGGTGTCACCTTCTTTAATGGCTTCGACAGTTCCCGATAGTAAAATGGGGGGTGAAAAACGGGCGTCGATTTGGGCGCCTACATGGGCAGAAACTTGTCCGCCAATCCCTACATTCAGGGCATGTTTTACCAGTTCCGGTCCTGGAATTGAGGCATATATGAGGGAAGGTCCACTATCTGATTTAAATTCTGGCCGTGCTAATATTTCCCTTAGGGTCCATGTGACGTCCCCTGCGCCACCTGCGGTAGGGTTATCGCCCATATCACTGATCATGTAAGGATATTGATCACTGTTGACCGCTAAATCCAGACTCTCGGCCAACGTCGCGGTTGGTGCTACGAACTCAAAGTGGTTTCGGGCATCCCAAAAACTATTGGCAAGTGTCTCGGCCGCATGTATGACATTTACTTTATCATCCCCGGTTACCATTACAACTGCATGATTACGGGGTTCGTCGGCCCACGCATAGCCGACCCAAATTGCTGCATCGATAACCCCTTCCTTCTTGGTAATTGGTGCTACCAGCGCATATAGGCTCTTGCCAGGTTCTATTCTGGTACTGGTTTTCTCACCTGGCAATAAGATGGGCAAAGGAATATATGCTTTATACCGGGGTTTCCCTTTGCCACTTTCCAGTCGGGACAACAAATTGCCTACCGCCCGTTTTTTGGATTGGATGGCATCTTCATGGGGTGCCATGCGGTAACAGGTAATTAGGTCGGTATGATGTGCAAGTCGCTCCGATACGTTGCCGTGTAAATCCATCGAAGTCGATAAGAGTGTTTTCATCCCTATAACTTCTCGGATGCGAAGTATAAAATCACCCTCGGGATCATCGAGCCCTACCACACTCATCGCTCCATGAATGTCAAAAAACAGACCATCATAAGGGCCATTTTCTTTGAGCATCTTCAAGGTTTTACCAACCAGCGACTCGTAAGCTTCTCTGGTAACTGTGCCACCTGGTAACGCATGTGCCCGCAAGGTGGGAATCCAGTTCGCCCGCTTTCGGTCAATCGAATCAGGGGATAAAAAGGGATAGAATTCAAAAACATCATCACCTATTTTGGCATGAAAGGCTTCCTCATGGGTCAAAGCAGGTGAAAAGGTACTAGATTCTATAGCTAAGCCCGCAATCGCTATACGCGGGAGATTTTTGGTTTGGGCAGAAGCACAAGTAGCCAAAAAAAATATGCAGGAAACGATATGGGTATGTTTTGACATATTAGGTATCATTAGGTCATTGTGGAAGGCCTTCCAATGCCATCCAATAGTTAAACTGGTCCTTTTTATCGCCCCTCAAACTTTCCCATATATCGCTTCCATAGTTCTGTCTGGTGGGTTTCCAAGCTCAGGTTGCGACCGTCAATAAAGGCATGGGTAAGTCGGTTGCCCCGCATATCGAGTGCATCTCCTTCAGAAATAAACAGTGTGGCGCTTTTGCCCACTGCCAAGGTCCCATACCTATCATCGATACCCAAAATTTTGGCAGGATTGGAAGTAATCAACTGTAATGCTTTTTCCTTGTCCATTCCCTGTCCGGCAATCTGACCTGCATAGAAAGGGAGGTTTCTGGTTTGGAAATTCGCGGCATCCTCATTTTGCAACCCAACCAATAGGCCAGCATCGTTCAATAATTTCGGCAATTTATAGGGCAGGTCATAATCATCATCATCAAATTCTGGCAGATTGTGTGGTGCCCTTACCAAAACGGCCACCTCATTTTTTTTGAGAAAGTCAGTAACCTTAAAAGCGTGATACCCACCTACCAAAACAACTTGCTTGGCGCCACCTGCTTGGGCCGTGGTTACGGCATCAACAATTTCTTTTTCACCATCGGCATAAACATATAATTTTTTTGTTCCGTTGAACAATCCCTGCATTGCTGAAAAAGCGGGATTATTTTCCTTTGCCACTTCCTTGCCATAGGCGGCCGCATTTTGCATAAAGGTTTCAACCTCACTAACTTCCTTTTGATAGTCTTTATTTGGTTTCCAACCCCTTTCTTCGCCCATCCACCGACGTCCTTGCCTAAAGCTATTGGGCCAGTGTAAATGAATTCCATCATCGACCTTAACGGTGGCATCTTCCCAGTTCCAGCCATCGAATTGCATAATGGTAGAGGTTCCGGAAATGCGTCCCCCATTGGGGGTAATCTGCCCTAAAAGCACTCCGTTGGGGCGCATGCTTTCCACTACCTTACTTTCTGCATTATAGGCAATCTGGCTCCTGACGTGGGGCAATAGGTTCCCAAGCTCACTTTGGTCATTGGATGCGCGTACTGCATCGACCTCTACTAAACCTAATGGTGAAATCGCGGCAATGATCCCAGGATACAAATGCTTTCCACCCGCATCAATGATGGTTCCCTTGGCCGGGACTTCTGGTCCTAACGCCGTAATTTTTCCGTCTTCGAACACCAAGGTTGCATTTTCCACGACGGTTCCGTCACCAACGTGTATGGTGGCTCCAGTAATACTAATGACCTCTGATTGTTTTGGGGCAGGGGTCTGTTGTGTTATGCCCGGAAGTATAAAACCGAGAGCGAACAGGATGGTAAAGTATCTTATTTTCATTAGTATTGTTTTGGACTATGAACTCTTATTAAATAGGATGATCGTCTACAACGATTCACAGGTAAATCTTTCTTTTTTGGCACCTATGTTACCTTGGGTCTTAGCGCCGCTTTCTTTTTCTTTCAACATCATTTGGATCAGTTTGTTCCTTTCCTGTTTTACAACTTCCCTTTGCTGCTTGTCTTTTTCAAAATCAAAATAGGTAACCCCTTCGATCAAGGTTTTTTCTGCCTTGGTATATATGGAAAGGGGGTGTCCGGACCAGAGTACCAAATCGGCATCCTTTCCTACCTTGATGCTACCCACCCGATTGTCAATATGAAGTAATTTAGCCGGATTGATCGTCACCATTTTCCATGCCTCAAGTTCCGTCATTCCTCCATATTTGATTGATTTCGCTGCCTCTTGGTTCAAACGTCTGGACATCTCTGCGTCATCACTGTTAATGGCTACCGTTACCCCTTGGCTTTGCATGATGGCCGCGTTGTATGGGATTGCATCGTTCACCTCAAATTTGTAGGCCCACCAATCGCTAAAAGTGCCACCGCCAGCGCCGTGTTTGGCCATTTTATCGGCCACTTTGTACCCTTCCAAAATATGGGTAAAGGTATTGACCCGAAAGCCAAACTTTTCTGCCACCTTCATCATCATGTTGATCTCGCTTTGCACGTAGGAATGACAACTTATAAAGCGTTCGCCCCTCAGAATTTCTGCCAAAGTCTCCATTTCCTCGTCTACGCGATATGGTTGGCCGCTTCTCTTTAGCTCATCATATTCCTTGGCCCTTTGAAAATAGTTGATAAATAATTGTTCTACCCCCATTCTTGACTGCGGAAAACGGCTAGTGCTGGTCCAATTACTTTGCTTGACATTTTCGCCTAAAGCGAATTTGATAAACTTTGGGGAATTGGTATAGATCATATCCTTGGCGTTGCCGCCCCACTTTAATTTAAGTATGGCAGAACGGCCACCGATTGGATTAGCAGATCCATGCAATAATTGAAGGGAAGTAACGCCACCGGCCAGGTTTCGATAAATATCCATGTCCTCTGGATCTACCACATCTTCCATTTTTACCTCGGCGGAGGAATTCTGTCCACCCTCATTGATGGCCAACGCGGCGATATGACTGTGTTCATCTATGATTCCAGCGGTAAGGTGTTTCCCAGTGGCATCGATGAGCTTAGCGTTTCCTGCAACCAGATCTTTCCCGATTTTGGCAATTTTGCCGTCTTTGACCAGCACATCTGTATTTTCCAAAACCCCCATGTCCTCACTGGTCCATACCGTAGCATTCTTAAATATGATGTTCTCCTGCTTAGGGACGGCCACATTTCCGTAACCGACATTTGGGTAGGTTATGGCCACCAATTCTGGATCTTTGTCATCATCTTTTTTGTCCCCACTAACCTTATCGACAAAGGGCGCTTTTTTTATGGCCGTAAACATTGTCTCGTTTCCATTGGGCAGCAAGATTTTTCCACTAAGCTCATCCTTTTCTTTGGCCACTTTCCCGGTTAGGCGATAGTAATTATCGCCCTTGTCGGTCGCAAACGATAAGGTTATCCAATCTGCTTGATAGTTGAATTTTGAGGCTAATTTTAGGGTGTCCTGTTTCACTTCCATCTTAGGTTTGCCCGATTCGCCAGTAATGGAGAGCGAAAAAGTATTGCCTGCCGCGCTGAGCTCATATTCTCCCCTAATATCCTTTAATGACATATCATTGATTACATTTTTCGTGCCCTGCACCCAGTTTTCGTAGAGGGTGCTGTTTTTGTCAAAAACATCGCCAGATGTAATCAAAAAGTTCGCGTAGCTTCCGTTTTGCAGGGCACCTATCTTTGAGGATTTGCCTAGTATTTGGGCGGGAACGGTCGTCAAAGCTTCGAGTGCCTTTACTTTTGGGAGTCCATATGCGATAGCCTTCATCAATTTGTCCTTAAAGTCACTTGCCGATTTGATATCATGCATGGTAAAAGAGAAAACCACCCCATTATCGGCCATCAATTTTGGATTCGCTGGAGCTTGGTTCCAACGTCTCATTTCCTTTAGGGAAACATAATCGGCCTGAAAAGGGTCCGATACATCGTATGCGTCCGGGAAATTTAAGGGAAGGATTAATTTGGCATTTGTAGCTTTTATCTCCGCCAAGCTTTCATACTCATCCCCACCGCCCAAAATGACATATTGAATCCCAAATTTGTCACCTATGCCATCGGCACGCAATACATTGCCCTTGTCGCCCCCCTCAAAAATTTGAACCAACCCTTTATTGGCGTTCAACGCTTCTAGGGAGAGATCTTTTGTGGACATGTTCCCTTTGGCATACCAGTCCGCATCATAATATAATTGTCGCATCAATGCCATACTCCCCATTAAGGAGCCAGGATAGGATTGGGTCTTTAAAACGCTTTTGGTGAAGGAAAAATATTGTGCGGAGCGGTCTTCCAAAATTCGATCGGCATCGTTCCCCTCTCCATTAAGGGCAACCAATACCCCCGTACCCCGTGCGATACCATCCTGGACGTGGGTATTGATAACGCCAAAACCAGCATCGCGGAAGGCCTTGGCTTTTTTATCATCATATTTAAATTTGGAAATCGCATTGTTCTCGGGCATGATATGATCATTCCAATAATAGCCTGCTCGCGTGGGCTCGTACTGGGCTGATCTTCCTGATCGTTCAGGTCTTTTTGGTTTATCTACCCCGAAATCGGAAAACAAATCGATAAAAGAGGGATAAATCGATTTTCCTGTTAAATCTATCGTTACTGTATTCTTAGGCAATGTGATCGTCTGCCCTACCTGAACTACTTTTCCATTTTGGATCAAAAGGGTACCCTTCTCAACCACTTGTGTCGGGGTTATAAATATCTTTGCATTGGTAAAGGCCGTATAGGTATTGTTTTTTGCTTTTACGCCGTCATTTTTTGGAAAGTAATCTTGGGCTAAAACGGTTGCACTGCAACAAAAAAGGGCAAGAGCGAGTAATCTAATTTTCATCTGTTTATTTATGTATTTTTAACTGACAGCGGTAATTCGGCATTTGGAAACTTTATTGGTATTGACCAGTTGCAACGGCTTATTTTGTAAAGATATGTATCAGTTAATTAGTCGCTCTAAAAATAGGGGAAGTCATTTTAATACTGAGTATGTTTGGTCTTTTTTAACTTTTATTCTTTTCCGAAGTGGCATTAACGAAGGAAATGTTACATTATTGATATCCTTGCAGAAGGTCGACTTTTTATTTGAGGGAAATCATTCTCCAAACCTTTTTAGGCATTATACGGAATATAGTATTGCCCTTGTTTTTTAAATAGGATATTTTTCATGATACCCTATCAGAAGGTTCACAACTTTACTGTAACTCTGGATGCCATCTTTTTGGTTATTTACTTTTAGAAAAGTATTCAATACAGATTCAAATATGGGTTCTAAGGGATTTTGATACTTCTCGTAAAAATCTTTCAGTTCCTGATAGTTTTTTTTGGTGCCGTTATTCACCTGTCCGTATAATCGATCAAATTCGGATTTGTCCATAACGGCAATGGCATTCATACAATGACTTAACGCATAGCTATAGGCCGAATATTGAAAATATTTGTCCTCACTTTTCATGGTTACCAAATAGCCTATAAAATTTGTCTCATTTTCTTTGGAATAACCCACTTGGTGCCCCACTTCATGCCCACTGATCACCGGAAAGCGAAACAAGGGGGTAAGGGCATTTACCTGCGCTTCATTTGTAAAAGGATTCAAGTAGCCGCCAATTCCCATGTAGGTGGACAAAAGACTATACATCGATTTTTTAAGGCTGGGCCTTTTGTATTGCAAAAAGGGCATTTTATGCGCTATGGTGCCATATTCGGCAACGGTCTGCTCAAAAACTTCATTTCTATCAAACGGCATGATCACCTTTGAGGTGCTATCACCGGTTATTTCCCGATGGATTTGATTGGTCTTCCAGATAAGCTTCTGGGTAAGGTCTAGTAGTGCCGGCCTGGAAATACTATCACGAATTTCTAAAGTTTCGGCCAAGGGTATTCGGTAGTAGTTCAGTCCCCAGACCAAATTAAAAGTGAAATAAAAAATAGCAATAACCAAGGCAACATTCCGAATGAATTGATAAGGATATTGTCTGATTTTTTTCCTTTTTGTGAATACGTAAAAAATGCCTAACCCTATCAACAAGGTATAAATGATTTCACCTACGGAAAAAGGAATCCATCCAAAAAGAAAACGAAAAAACTGACTGATAATTGGATATATTCCGTTGCTATAATAGGTTTCGACCCAACCTGGGTGTCCGGCCAACCATTGGACGAATATTATCTGGGGAATCAGGCTCAGCGCAATTCCGTTTCTAAGTTTGTTATTCATTATAGACACCTATAATTGAAATTGTATTATACCTTATCTTTTTGAGCACTGCCAAAGACCTACATAACTTGAAAAGTTTTGGGATTTAATGGAATTTAGAGAGTACTCAGAAAGACATTGGGGCTAAATTAACCAAATATCCAGCATACTAATTTTTCACTCCGTATTTTTGGGACAAATTTTAGAATTCTTATGAAAGAAAATATCAGGCAACTCGAGCCCAATGAGGTTTGGAATAAATTTGCAGATTTAAATGCCATTCCTAGGCCTTCAAAAAAAGAGGAAAGGGTTATTAAATTTATGTTGGATTTTGGGAAGCGTCTGAAACTCGAAACTTTTAAGGATAATGTGGGAAATGTTATCATTCGGAAACCGCCGAGCAAAGGGATGGAAGATAGAAAAACCATCACCCTGCAATCTCATTTAGACATGGTACATCAAAAAAATAATGATACCCAATTCGATTTTAATACCCAAGGGATCGAAATGGAGGTCGATGGCGATTGGGTAAAGGCGAAGGGTACTACCCTCGGGGCAGATAATGGTCTAGGTGTTGCCAGCATTATGGCCCTGTTGGAAAGTAAGCATATTGTACACCCTCCTTTGGAAGCCTTATTTACAGTCGATGAGGAAACCGGAATGACAGGGGCAATGGGTCTGGAATCAGGGGTTCTAAAAGGAACAATTTTATTAAACCTGGATACTGAGGAAGACGACGAACTCGATATCGGTTGTGCTGGCGGTATTGATGTTACCGCGACTGGCAGCTACGCCGAAGAACCTGTCCCAAGTGAAATGAAGGCTTTCTCCATTAAGCTTAAGGGCCTCAAGGGAGGACATAGTGGTATCGAGATCCACAAGGGTTTGGGAAATGCCAACAAAATAATGAACAGATTGCTGTACAAGGCATCGTCCCGACATGGCATTCGAATTTCGAATATAGAAGGGGGCGGACTTCGGAATGCCATCCCTAGGGAAAGTTCCGCAATTATCGTTTTGGATAAGGCACGGATAGATGATTTTTCAAAGGATATTGAGGGCTGGGCCCGGGAAATAGCTTTGGAACTTGCCATAGTTGAGCCGGACCTTTTTGTAGGCACGGCTTCGACCACGCTTCCAGACAAAATGATGGGGCACAAGGCTCAGGAACAGTTCTTGAAATCGGTTTATGCAGCCTATAATGGGGTATATGCCATGAGCGCCGCGATTCCCGAATTGGTGGAGACTTCAAATAATGTGGCCAGGGTAGAAGTAATAAAGGGCAAGATCAAAATCGGTTGTCTTACGAGGTCCGCTGTGAATTCAGCAAAAGAGGATCTATCGAATGCATTGCGCTCGGCATTTGAGCTGGCGGGATATACAGTGAGCTATAGTGGCGATTATCCGGGTTGGGCACCCAACCCCCATTCTCCGCTTTTAAAATTATTGGAAGATACATACGAAAAACTTTTCAACCTAAAACCAAAGGTTGCCGCTTGCCACGCGGGTCTGGAATGTGGCATTCTGGGGCGAAATTATCCTGAGATGGATATGATCAGTTTTGGCCCGACAATAAAAGGGGCACATTCCCCAGATGAAAAGGTACAAATTAGCTCGGTACAAAAGTTTTGGAAGTTTTTGTTGGAGATTTTAAGTGCAGCACCTAAAAAATAAAACAAATGGTATTAATTGTTGGGGTGGTCAAAAATCATTAACTTTAAAGGACCACAACATTGAACATCATGGGTATAAAAAGCTTTCAAGGTGCCAGAAAACAACGTTCCAGTGAAGAAGTTGCGATAAAGGTCAGTGACTATATGACCAGAAAGTTGATCACTTTTCGACCGGAACAGTCGATAGAGGAGGTCATTGATTCCCTTATAAAGAATAAAATTTCTGGGGCCCCAGTAGTGAATTCCAATAACGAACTTGTCGGCATAATTTCCGAAGGTGATTGCATAAAGTTCATCAGCGAGAGCAGATACTACAATATGCCCATGGAAAATAATCAAATTGAGCACCGTATGGTCAAAAACGTGGAGACCATTGATGGAAATATGAATATTTTTGATGCGGCCAATAAGTTTTTGAGTGAAAAACGTCGCCGTTTTCCGATTGTGGAAAATGGAAAATTAGTGGGGCAGATCTCCCAAAAAGATATCCTTAAAGCGACTGTAAAATTAAAGTCCCAAAATTGGGGCAAATAAAAACACTTCTCCCCTCGATTTCCATTAAATAGCTTTCATTGATAATGGCTAGCCGAGGTATCTCGGCTCAAATCGCCGTACCTCACATAAAAGCTGTCGCGCAACCCCATGGCGCGTATATTTAACTTTTCGCTAATTTAATCGTATATAAAATATGCATCGATTGAAGTTCAACCCTGTACAATTATATGCACAAAAAATGCCCTGATTTTTCAGGCCATTTATGTGCTTGGTTGGGCCAATTATTCTGCGATTCCTACTATTTCCAATTCAAAGGCAAGATTGGAATTTGGTGGTATCGGACCGTTACCTTGGCTACCATAGCCAAGATGTGATGGGATGAACAACCTCACTTTGTCACCCACCTTCATGGTCATCAAACCTTCCTTAAAACCCGCTACAAGTTGTGCGTCTGGACTAAAATCCATTGGATAGGGTTCATACCCACTCTGCAATTTTCTTTGTTCATCGAACACCCCATATTTCTTGGCCACTGCTTCATAGTTGCTGTCAAATAAGGTAGCATCCATTAAATAGCCAGCATAATTGACCAACACTTTTTGTCCAATCTTGGGGGTATCACCCGTGCCTTTTACCAAACTGAATATTTTTAACCCGGAGGGCAGCATTTCTGCTTTGGACATTTGTTGTTCGAATTCGTCTGCCTGCTCCTTTATCATTTGGGTCATTGCCGCCACCCTTGCTTCCTCCTCGGCAAAGTAATCGGTCATAATTTTCATGGCATCAAATTTTTTGGCCGTCCTACCATTCCTGATGATTTCGACGGTTTTCATAGTTATCGGATCAGCAGGTTTATTACTAGGTGAGATTACATTGACATTGGCGATAGAATCAACAACATCCATACCCTTCACCACTTCTCCAAAGACCGTGTGCCTTCCGTCTAACCATGGTGTTTCTTTATGGGTAATAAAGAATTGGCTGCCATTGGTGGTGGGGCCTCCATTGGCCATCGAAAGGATTCCGGGCTTATTGTGACGTAACGAATCATTAAATTCATCCTTAAATTTATATCCAGGATTACCACTGCCTGTTGCCAAAGGATCGCCCCCTTGGATCATAAAATCTTTCATTACCCTATGAAAGGTAAGGCCATCATAATACTTTTTCCCTTTGTATTCTTCACTTACAAAAGTATTCGTACCCTCGGCCAACGAAACGAAATTTGCCACCGTAACAGGGGTCTTTTCATATTCCAGCTTTACGATAATATCACCCTTATTGGTATGTATATCGGCAAATACGCCATCGCCCAAATCGGCGTGTTGGCTCGATTTGCAACTGGACAGTCCAACGATGGCGGCAATGAATAATAGCGTTACTTTTTTCATTTGTTTGAATTTACTTTTTAGTTTACTATTGATTTAGGACGATTGTGTAGTCGTGCTACAATCGCGTCATGTGGGTACAAATTTGTAAATATTTCTTTCCGATTAATAGTTCTTATTTTTTTTGGACTACTCTAGATCTAGTTCCTTGGAATGTCTTTTTGCTTTTGAATTTTCAATATTGTAAGCGTTGATTTCAGAGGAACATTGACCCCAATTCTATTTTTATCCCCTAGATATCCATAGGCCATAGAGGATGGGTATAAAAAGGTTGCCGTTTCATTTTCCTTAAGCAATTTCACACTATTTCTAAGTCCTGGAAAAAGTTCTTGTTTATCTACTTTGTAGATTACGATCCCAATTTCTTCTTGGGAATATATGGTATCATTTTCAAAACTCATCAAATTATAGGTCATGGTCACCAAGTCATCCGGTTTGGGAAAATAACTGGCCGTGTCGTTCACCGATTGATAGTAGTACCAAGAACCGCTGGCACTGTGCTCGTAAAGGTGCAATGAATCTTTCTTGATTATTTCTTGGATTATTTTTTGCTCATGTGCCAAAAGTGCCTTTCCCCGCTCTACCGTGGCGTTGATCGAATGTAGGTTCTTGGTTTCCTTGGGCCTTCGAGGTTCTGGCCCACTGCAACTGGCGAAGCATAGGAATAGTAATATGATTAACTTATATCTCAAATCGTTGTTCTTGGTTATTGTTTATCTATTATTTAGATTTCTGCCCTGAATGTTTAACCGTCCAGCACTACCTTGTCAAGGCTTTTTTATACTCTTTTAAATGGTTTAAGAACCGAGCGATCGTTTTGTCCATGGGGTCATCACTTTTGCCACCGGCAGCATTCACATGTCCACCACCATCAAAGTGTTTCCTCGCAAACTCATTGACCGAAAAATTCCCCTCGGAACGAAAGGAAATCTTAATGATGCCCTCTTCTTTGTTTTCAATAAAAATGACGGCAAAACAGATGCCATCCAAGGTGAGCCCATAGTTGACAAATCCTTCGGTATCTCCTTTCTGATGGTCGAATAAATCCAGCTCTTCCTGGCTTAGCGTAATGTACGCGGTATTGTAACCTTCAACAATAACCATGTTTTTAAGGGCACAGCCCAATAAATGTAATCGATTTGGGGTATTGGTATCAAAAACTTTGTTATGGATGTAGGTATTGTTGGCGCCTTTATCGATCAATTCGGCAACGATCCTGTGGGTCTTGCTGGTGGTTGTATTATATTTAAAGGAACCTGTATCGGTCATGATTCCTGTATAAAGGCAATTGGCTATTTTTTCATCTATCCTATCGGTATCTTCCAAATATTCAAGAAAATTAAAGACCATTTCACAGGTCGAACTCATCTCCACATCGGAATAGGTAATGTTGGCATATTTCTCAGGTTTTTGATGATGGTCTATCATTATAAAATAAGCCTTTGACCGTTCCAAATAATCGGCCATCTGTCCTGTTCTGCCAAGGTGGTTGAAATCTAGGGTAAATATCATTGTGGCCGATTCCAAAGCCTTTTTTGATTGTGAATTATGCCTCTCGAAGTTAAAGATGTCGTCTGTGCCGGGCATCCATTTTAAAAATTTGGGATAGTCGTTGGGAACAATCACTACTGTTTCCTGACCCAAAGATTTTAAGTAGTGAAATAGGCCCAAGCTGGATCCAATGGCGTCACCATCCGGATTTTTGTGGGGTACGATTACAATTTTTTGTGGTTCTGAGAGCATTGTCCGAACCGCTAAGCTATCCTCAAAATTCATGCGTGCAAAGATACGATTTAATAGATTAAAGATTATTCAGAAATTTATTAATTGTTTGCCTGCGTACAGACATGATGTTAGGTTTATTTTTTTTTCTGCAGGTCCGTTACCCCAAATAAAGTTGTGGATTTAAGGGAAAAGCCTATTTTTGCACAAAATTTTTAAGATTGAAATGGCCTTAATTATTCTTGAACAAAAAGAGTCTTTAATGGCAAATCGCACCTGTATGAATATTCCCCGTCAAGAGCAATTTGGCGGTATTGGCAGGTTTGAACCTTCAAAAAAATAATACAAACAAATGACAACAAACAGAACGTTTACAATGATCAAGCCTGATGCCGTCGAAAATGGACATATCGGATCCATTTTGGAAAAAATTACCAGCGCTGGCTTTAAGATCATTGCAATGAAATATACTCGGATGAGTAGGAGGGATGCCAAGGAGTTTTATGCCATTCACAAAGAGCGTCCATTTTTTGGAGAATTGGTCGATTTTATGACAAGGGGTCCTATCGTTTCGGCGATTTTGGAAAAAGACAATGCGGTAGAAGATTTCAGGGCCTTGATTGGGGCTACCAATCCTACCGATGCTGCCGAAGGTACCATCAGAAAATTATTTGCCACTGATATTGCGGAGAACGCGATTCATGGTTCTGATAGTGACGCAAATGCAGCCATAGAAGGTGCGTTTCATTTTGCCGGAAGGGAAGTATACTAAAATTTAGGGAATGGGCCATAAAGGCTCTTTAGGAGGTCTATATGGGGCGGTTACTTACCTAAGCACCAGCTTTTTGATCAATTCCCTACCCAGTTCGGCGTTCAGCATGGCAATGATCTTGGATTTGCCATGACTTAATTCTTCCCTTAGGACAGAAGAGGAAAGCGATATGAACAGGGTATCTTTTTGTAGTTCTACCGAGGTGGTATAGTTGTTGACCCCGTTGCCCATAAGTTTGGCCCAAACTTCTCGGGTCTCAACTTTATCAATTCCTTTTTGCAGCTTATTTTCTTTTATAAACTGTCGTAGGGCATCGCCCAATTGCAAATGGCCATCCTTTCTTTTTTGCATTATTCATCTACCTTAAGGGGTTCATACCGTTGATAATTGTACCTAATTCCGTCTTCATTGATGACCGAAAAGGTGTTTGGGTGCAGGTTAACCAAGGTTTCGCTCCATTCGCTAAACTCGGTTTTGTACAAGATTTGAAATACATCGTCCAATTCTTTAATGACAAATAACTCCGCATCGTCAGAAGTGTCGTAGGTGCCATCAAATTGGGGCTGCACTTTTTTTCTGAAACCTTTCATACCCTCCAATTGAATAAAATCGATAGTAGTACTCACCTTGTAATCTTTGGAATTGCCATCTGGAAAAATCACTTTTTTGATTTCCCAATAGCCGTTCAATTGTGGGATCGATTGTTTGGACACCTTGTCCGAACATCCTACCAATAGGAAAATCAATCCAAAAAACAATGATTTGTACATGCTATAATTTAAAAATTTTATAGGTTTGATGAATATTTTTTACCACATTTTCTGTTCGCTCCGCATGGGTATCGCTGATAAAAATCTGTCCGAAATTCTCATCGTTCACCAAAGCCACGATTTGGCTTACCCGACTCTCGTCCAATTTGTCAAAAATATCATCAAGCAA
Organism: Flavobacteriaceae bacterium; assembly: GCA_037969055.1. Taxonomy (GTDB): domain Bacteria; phylum Bacteroidota; class Bacteroidia; order Flavobacteriales; family Flavobacteriaceae; genus Pelagihabitans. Next base: position 18,735 of record JBBKWR010000298.1, read on the forward strand.
TAGGATGGGGGTAGTTTTAGCCTGCTCCTGAATAAATTGGAATTGGGCAAATTTTAGCGCGATCAAAAAAGATTTCTGCTGACCCTGACTTCCAAATTTTTTGATGGGATGACCATCAATTTCAAAGCCAAGATCATCTTTATGGATCCCAACAGTCGTGTATTGGAACGCACGATCTTTTTCCAGGTTTTTTTGGAGGAGGGATTGGAGTCCTTCTTCCAGTAACTTGCTGTCATAAATCAATGCCACTTCTTCCTTGCCCCCAGAAATGCTTATATATTGCTCCTTGAAGATTGGAATAAAGGACGCCAAGAAAGCCTTTCGCTTCGTAAAAATATTGGTCCCATAGCTATGCAATTGATCATTATATATGGCCAAGGTATCCGGCTCAAAAGTTTGGTTAACGGCAAAATATTTCAAAAGGGAATTCCGTTGGGCCAGCACTTTATGATATTTGATCAGGTCTTGTAAATATATTTTATCGGATTGGGAAATGACCCCATCCATAAATTTTCTTCTTGTCTCACTGCCCTCAAGGATAAGATCTCTATCCGCTGGTGAAATAATGACCAAAGGTAGTAAACCAATATGGTCAGAAAGTTTGTCGTAGGCCTTCCCATTCCTTTTTATGATTTTTGACATGCCTTTCTTGACACTGCACACAATGTGCTCATCACGCCCATCCTTCTCGAATATACCCTCGATTACAAAAAAATCCTCCCCATGCCGTATGTTCTGGGTTACTACCGGATTGAAATAACCTTTGCCAAAGGAGAGATGGTAAACGGCATCCAATATATTCGTTTTACCCACCCCATTCGCACCCACAAAACAGTTTATTTTACCATCGAAATCAAAATCACCTGATTCGAAATTTTTGTAATTGATTAAAGATAATTTCTTAAGGAACATTTAAATTGAATCTTATTTTTTGAAATAGCCCAATGGGCGACTGCTTATTTGCTGGTCATTTAAAATATGTTTTCGGCCAGGGCCAAGCAGCCAGGATCGAATAGGACCCGATATTTTCTGATTTTTCCCAGTAACGCATATATTTTGGAGAAAATATGGAAATATGGGAGCATACAGGTAGGATTCGCAGGCAATAAATATTTTAAATGGCTTTAGTGTCCAAAAATAACGAATAAATACCCTTTCGGTTTTGGATAAAAACTTTATTTTTGCGCCACCAATAAAATAATAGGATGGCTACATACAAGAAGCGGGGCTTTAAACCAAAGAGTAAGGAAGAGGGCCAGCGGTTGGACGAGAAGGAAAGTACTACTGCTGAGGTTTTTAGTTCGTTGGACGAAGGGGCCTCTAAGACCGAAGAGTGGGTCTCAAGGAATCAGAACTATATTTTAGGGGTTATTGGAGTGATTGCAGTAGGTTTACTAGGCTATTTGGCTTACAACCAGTTCGTGCAGAAACCAAAAGAAGAAAGTGCCGCCAATGAATTATACTATCCACAACAATATTTTGATCTGGCACTGAATGCCACAACTGAGAAAGACAGTCTTTTTAACTTGGCTTTGAACGGAGCCGATGGGAAATATGGGTTTTTAGATATCATTGACGAATATCCAGGGACCAAAGCGTCAAATTTGGCGCATTATTCTGCTGGAATGTCTTATTTGAGCATGCAGAAATATCAGGAAGCGATAACCCATTTGGGTAACTTTTCTTCAGATGATGCTGTTTTGGGTGCCATGGCAAAAGGTGGATTGGGAGATGCATTCATGCAATTAAACCAACCAGCGGAAGCGTTGGGATATTACGAAAGTGCAATGGCCCACAGTACAAACGAATTTACGAGCCCCAAGTTTCTTTACAAGGCCGGGGTGACCGCGTTGGAACTGAACCAAAACGATAAGGCATTACAATATTTCCAGAGGATAAAAGACGATTTTTCAAAGTCAGACGAAGCCCGTTCCATTGATGCCTTTATAGGTATGGCCAAAAGTGGAAAATAATGGCCACCGCAGCTAAAAATTTATCGGTTTACGATAAGGCAACCCTTCCCAGTGCAGCACATCTCCGATTTGGGATCGTTGTTGCCGAATGGAATTCGGAAATTACCGAACCCCTTTACAAAGGGGCGCAAACAGCCCTGTTGGATTGTGGTGCAAAATCCCAAAATATAATTCGTTGGAATGTTCCTGGAAGTTTTGAATTGCCATTTGCTTGCAAAAAACTAATAGCGACCGGGAAGGTAAATGTGGTCATTGCGATAGGGAGCGTGATACAAGGCGAGACCAAGCATTTCGATTTTGTTTGTAATGCGGTTTCCCAAGGAATCATGGATTTAAATGTACAGTTCGATACCCCAGTCATTTTTTGTGTCTTGACAGACAATACATTGCAACAGGCCAAGGATAGAAGTGGTGGAAAATATGGCAACAAAGGCACGGAAGCCGCTATCGCCGCGATACGCATGGCTATGTTGGGACGATAAGGGTTGTAAAAAGAAGAAGCTAAGAATAGGCTGATGGACCATAACGAACCTTTAAATTAAGTGTCAACAATAAAATAAGTTTAGCAATAGCCACTTTTCAATTTTTCTTGTCAATCCATACTTTGTGGGCAATCCGTGAATTCCCAATGTTTCTTTGGAGGTCCCACCAATTTCTGCTGTTAACAAATTTTAGGAGAAGGGATACGGCATATTTTTTGAATTTAAGTAACTTTGGGAATATGGGTGTATTTGATAAATTCACGAAATTACAAAAGAACAAAAAGTTCGATTATGCTCCCCGTTATTACAAAAATGAAAGCGATGGGAGTCCCTATAAATTTGAACAAAAATTTGACAAGTTTAGAACTACGGTAGGCAGTACGAGGGGATTAAAGAAGAAACTGGGCAATGCAATGGCTGATATTCGCCGTGAAGGAGACCGAAGTCATAAGATTCGTTTTCTTGTAATCCTTTCATTGTTGTTATTTATCTTCCTATACATTATCGATTTCGACCTCTCTATATTCTATTCCAAGTAATGGCAGACCTCATCAAACTTTTGCCAGACCATGTTGCGAATCAGATTGCGGCGGGAGAGGTAGTGCAAAGACCAGCTTCAGTGGTTAAGGAACTGCTTGAGAACGCCATCGATGCTGGCGCGAACAACATAAAATTAATAGTCAAGAACGGCGGAAAAACACTGATCCAAGTAGTGGATGATGGTTCGGGCATGGGCGAAACAGATGCAAGAATGAGTTTCGAACGGCATGCGACTTCTAAAATACAGCAGGCTGAAGACCTTTTTAAGCTTTCAACCAAAGGATTTCGTGGGGAGGCACTTGCCTCTATCGCGGCGATAGCCCATGTTGAAATGCAGACCAAACCCGAAGGGGCCGAGCTGGGCACGCACCTTAAAATAGAAGGCAGCAAAATTATATTTCAAGAGGTAAACGTAGTTCCCAAAGGTACTTCCATAGCTGTCAAAAACCTTTTTTTCAATATCCCCGCCAGAAGAAATTTTCTAAAATCTGATCAGGTCGAACTTAGACATATTACAGATGAGTTCCATCGTGTTGCGCTCGCACATTCTAATATTGCGTTTCATTATTACGTAAATGGCAGTGAACTCTTTGGCCTTCCAACAGGTAATTTAAGGCAACGGATTGTGCACATTTTTGGGAACAAGACCAATCAAAAATTGGTGCCAGTGCTAGAAGAGACGAAAGTTGTAAAGATCAGCGGATTTATTCAAAAGCCTGAATATTCAAAGAAGAGTAGGGGCGAGCAGTTCTTTTTTGTAAATGATCGTTTTATCAAAAGCCCCTATTTGCACCACTCGGTGGTAACCGCTTTTGAAGGGCTTATCAAATCTGATCACTATCCGGGATACTTTTTGTATTTAGAGGTCGATCCGGCTTCCATCGACATTAATATTCATCCGACGAAAACAGAGATAAAATTTGATGATGAACAAACACTGTATGCCATTTTAAGATCAACGATCAAGCACAGTTTGGGGCAATTTAATGTAGTGCCTGCCATCGACTTTGATATAGACCAAAACCTTGAGACCCCTTATGCTTATAAGAACCGGGCCACCGAGATGCCTGGAGTCACCGTAGATTCGTCATTCAATCCTTTTGTGGAAAAAGGCACAAGCCAAAGTGGGTCTCCATTGTATAGAACTGCTGGTAAAATGCCATTTAAAGATAGGGGTTGGGAAAGTCTTTATGTTGGTATGGAATCAAAAATGGGCAATGACAAAGGGTTCAGTAGCCTAGAGTACGAGTCAGACACTATTACTGGTTCAATATTCGAAGGAAGAACCGATGCGACCGAGTCTATGGCCACTACTTTCCAATTGAGAAGAAAATATATCGTTACCACCATTAAATCGGGTATGGTGGTCATCGATCAAAGTAGGGCCCACCAACGGGTATTATATGAGCGGTTTTTAAGGAATAGTACCATTAAGCAGGCCATCAGTCAACAATTGTTGTTCCCATTATCGCTCAGCTTTTCAAAGACGGAAATTGGTGTGCTCAATAATATTAAGGAAACCCTAACGGCCGTTGGTTTTGTTTTTGATTCCATCGAAGGGGAATCGGTCCAGATAACAGGCCTTCCGTTGTTGGTTACAGCTAGCGAGGTAGGCATCGTCTTAGACCAATTAATTTCCGATTGTCAACGGGAAGTGATAGGGGAGAATTTTTCGCAGAGTGATATATTATCAAAAACTTTGGCAAAATCTTTGGCGGTAAAGACCGGGGAAGCATTAGATACCTCATCGCAGTTGGCACTGGTAAATGACCTCTTCGCTTGCAAAGAAACAAGGGTAAGTCCGTTCAATAAACCTGTTTATATAACCATTTCCGAAAGTGATATTGATAAAAAATTTATTTAAATGGGAAGATTGACCGAAGCCATTAAACATTTATTAATTGTTAATGTCTTGTTTTTTGTGGCCACCACATTGTATGGAGACCATATGTACCAACTGTTTTCCTTATGGTTTCCAAAAAACGATAATTTTGAACTTTGGCAGCTGGTGACCCATATGTTCATGCATGGGGGTTTTATGCATATCGCATTTAATATGTATGCCCTTTGGGCTTTTGGCACACCCTTGGAAAGTATGTGGGGAAGGAAAAAGTTTTTATTCTTTTACTTTTCGGCCGGTCTTGGTTCTGCACTGCTCCATACTGCAATAAACTATTATTACTTTAACGAAGGGTTATCGGCATTGGTAAATTCGGGATTATCGGAAAGCTCGGTGCTGGAAATTATTAGAAATGGTCAATATAGCACCGATTGGTACAATACTGTTGGAAAAAGTACCGTTGATAACTTATTAAGTGCCTACCATACTCCCGCCGTGGGAGCTTCGGGAGCCATTTATGGCGTTTTGGTCGCTTTTGCGTTCAGTTATCCAGAAGCGGAATTAATGCTTATTTTTCTTCCGGTTCCCATAAAGGCGAAGTACTTTGTACCTGTGCTAATTGCCTTGGATCTATTTTCAGGAGTTACGGGATACGGGATTTTCGGGCAAGGAATCGCACATTTTGCCCATATAGGAGGTGCTTTGGCAGGTTTTATTATGATGTGGTATTGGAAAAAGAATCAGTTTAATAGAAATCGTTGGAATTAATGACCACACTTACACAAGACATAAAAGACAAATTGTCTAATCTAAATGTTTTAGAGAAAATAATAGCTGTTAATGTTGTTGTTTTTATTGTTGGGTTGATTTTAAAATTTGATCTGATTTGGTTTGAATTGCCCAGTCAGTTATCTAATTTTATTTTAAAGCCATGGGCCATTATATCCTATGCATTTATTCATTATGATTTTTGGCACCTTTTATTTAACATGCTCTGGTTATATGTTATAGGGCGTATGCTTTTAAATTTATTCAGTCCCAAAACAGCACTTAATATTTATTTTTTAGGAGCAATAGCTGGCGGATTATTGTTTATGCTGGGTTATACACTATTGCCAGAATTATTTGGTGGTAACTCACGTTTGGTAGGAGCTTCTGCCGCGGTAAGGGCCTTGTTAATTTTCCTTTGTGCTTATATGCCTCAGCAAGACTTGCAATTTTTCACATTTAAATTAAAGTTATGGCATATTGGTGTTGCCGTGGTTGTACTAGATGTTTTTGGGTTGTTTGGAATGAATTCTGGTGGAAATTTGGCTCATTTGGGAGGAGCAATTCTTGGTTATTTCTATGCAAAGCAATTGACGAAAGGTCATGACATTGGCAAAGGTTTCGGGAGTTTAATGGATGCGTTTGTGGATTTTTTCAAATCGTCTAAAAAATCACCTATGAAAACGGTTCACAAAAATAAATCGAAAGTTGGTGGATATACTAAGACCGATTTTAACCAGTTTAATAATCAAAAAAAGATAGATGTAATTCTCGATAAAATTAGTAAAAGTGGTTACGAAAGTTTAACAGCTGAAGAGAAAGAGTTTTTGTTTAGAGCTGGGAAGTAATATTAGGGTGATTTTTTAAATAAGTCTATAATGAAAAAATTAAGCGGCATTAATAAAC
>JBBKWR010000299.1:0-4157 GCA_037969055.1 Flavobacteriaceae bacterium
TTTCGTCATTAATGATATGGGACCCATCAGGTAGCAACTCAATTGACGCTCCATCGGCAATTTTGTGCCAAATTTCGGTATCACCCTTTAATTCGATCGTTCTGTTCATGGTACGTTCGGTATCCATCGGAACGAATCTGCTGGTAATTTTTGTACTTCCCAATTGGTTCAAAAAAGAAGGAATCCCAGCTGCATCGTATGCATACCCTAATGGTTTGAAATCTGGATTTGGTGCCACATTATTTGGCCAATGCGATTGATCATTTTCCAAAACGGCAAACTCAGGATCTCCATGTAAGGAAACGATGAATCCTTTCGGGGCCCCTAGTTGCTTTTCCCCACGGGATTCCCACATCTGCCTCGCATCCATAAATTCTCCCTGCCATAGTTGAAGCAATGAACCTGCTTCCAAATCATAAGTATAATGAATTCCTTGGGGCATCCCAACCGAAATGCAATGGGTCCTTTTGGCGCCTTTATGCATCCAAAAACTTCGTTGGGCAACCGGACCATCGACAACCTTAATGGTAAAATCGTCGGGGTTTTCGTTCTTCTCTGGCAATGATACCGGTTTCTGTAATGAAAAACGTTGCATCGCCGGCCCTTCTGCGTATAACTCAAAACCCCTCATCCATGGGGTATGTTTATTATATATAAGGGTGAAAGGAACAGATCCTTTTTCCAAGGATATTTTGGCCAGGCCAAGCGAATCAAAGTTATATTCACCATTCAGGTTGATCAATGTATCTTCTCGAATCAATAGAAAGGCCCCACCATTTACCTTCATCTCAAAAAGGTAATCTCCCGATTTGGGAAGATTTAATTTACCAGAATATTTTAGGATTCTTTGTGAATTGTCATAAGCGATCCCAATCGGAGAAATAGAATCGGTTAAAGATTCCATTATCGGGACCAAACTATCCAAACTGGGGACCTTTTTATCCGTATTTTCAAATTCCTGGAGTTTGAGATCCTCGAACTTAATGGTATTATTGTCGTACAATTTGTACTTAATATTTTTAAAAGCCACTGACCCATGATCTCCTTGTATCATCAAAGGACCCTTTAGGGTCTCATCATTAAACGCCGCTGCACGGGTTGGACCAGTTAATTCCACGTTCTCTTGGATCAAGATACCATTCAACCCTATGGACTCGAACCAAGCGTTTTTTATTTTCGTCCCCGAAGTGTCAAATTTTGGGGCATGGAATATGATCTTAAAATGCTGCCATAATCCGGGTGCTTTCGCTGCATTTACGATTGGCGCGCGTCCTTCGGAACCTTCCATTCCTTTTTCCTGGCTACTGTCCCATCTTTCGTAGATACCTCCCATATCGGAAAAAGTAGCTGGTTCGATTCCCCAGCTGTCAAAGAGCTGCACCTCATATCGCCCTTGGAAATATATCCCGGAATTGGAATGTAGCGGCATCATTACTTCCAGCTCCAACTCAATATCGCCATGTTCAAAGGTTGTAAACAGATTTTGGTTCATCCCCTCTTTTGGAAGATTAAGTAAAACCCCTTTACCGGCATTGGGTATGAGGTTCGCCTCTTGCGATCTATCTGCATAGGCATTTCCCGCTATAACCCAATTCTTGGTGGTTTCTTTGAATGCTGAAAGGCTTGCCAAGTCCAATGACTGGAATGGCAAAAATCGTTCAGGTGCTGTGATTTCTTTGTTGGCAGCTATTTTTTCTTTTTTATTGGAACAGGAGGCTAAATTTAAAATTATAGCCATTGCGATGACGAACATCTGTAAGCTCTGCTTCATCTTTGTAATTTAATTTGGATTATGAAGGTAACCATTTGGAAACCCTGATGGGACAATGAATGTTTGATAATGTAATACATATGTTGAAAAGGAAGGGGCGCGACGCCCAAAAATGCGAAAATTTATTTGTAGCGCTTTCCATGTTTAATCACCATATCAACATCCTGTAAAAGACTGATGTAGCGGAGCACATCGCCGTCAACGGCAATAATATCGGCATACTTACCAGGGGTAATGGTTCCCACTTCATCGGCGACGCCCATCCAGAGTGCGGGCCAATAGGTGGCTGCCCGAATGGCGTACATGGGATCGATACCAAATTCATTAACCCAAACATCGAGTTCATTCCATGTTGATTGGCTATGGAACTTCATGGGGATTCCGCTATCGGTTCCAATCATCAGTACCACCCCTGCCTCCAATAATTGCTTTATCTTGGTTTCCAAGGTTGGCTTGCGAGAAGGGGTCAATTGAAAATAAGGAAGTCGGTCGGGATGCGCGAAACTTTTTTTGATATCAACGATCACGCTATCGGGAAGTCCCCGATGCCAGGAATCATTATCCAATTTCTCAGGATTATCCCTAACGTATTCGTAGTTATAAAGGCCTTCTACAGTCGGGCACCAAAATAATGGGCCCCGGCTCATATCGGCGGTGCGCTCTTTGATCATTGCCATTACATCATCGGGGTACCTGGGGGCGGAAGATAATCCGGTGTGTTCAAAACAGTCGGCCCCAGCTAGTAGCCCTCTTCTTATTTCTTCAGGGCGATGTGCGTGGGCGACCACCTTTAAGTTGTTGTTATGCGCTTCATCTACCACTGCCCTTACCTCCTCCATGGTCATTTGGTCCTGGTCAATTAGCTTGATGACATCGACACCAGCACTGGCCAATTTTTTTATTTTTTTCCTTCCATCCTCTGGTCCGTTCACCCCCCAACGAAAATCTTCGGTTCCTGGATAGGGTTTATGCTGTATAAAGGGACCTGAAACATAGAGTGTAGCACCTGGGATTTCCCCTTTGTTGATGGCATCGCGAACCGAAATACTTGCTGCCAAAGGCCCCCCTAAATCGCGGGCACTGGTCACTCCCGCCATTAACAATTGGTGGGCCGAAGCTGGCATGATCACATCCTTGAACAATGGTGGATAGGTTTTATCCCAATAGGTGTAATCGGCATGTCCGTTGATCATGGTATGTACGTGCATATCCCACAGACCTGGAAGCACGGTCATGCCTTCCGTGGAAATAATTTCAGCGTTTGCAGGGATGGGTGTATTATCAATATTGCCTATGCTTTTTATTTTTTCGCCTTCGATAATAATGACGCTATTTTTGATGGGAGTGGAACCAAAGCCATCGATGAGGGTTCCCCCGACCAAGGCTTTAACGGTGTTCTCTTGGGAGTACAGGGCAAGTGTACATAATAAGGTGCTAGCGGCCAATAATTTTTTAAGCATGGAGTTTGGTTTTGCTAAATATACCAAAAAAGCGGCAACACCAAACGCTTCGAATGTCCGTTGGGGAAGCTAAATAAGTATCTTGGCGTGTGCGCACAAAAAAATCCCCCATCGCTCAAAAGGGCTACGGGGGATTCGAACAGGGCGGCTTCCTACCCGCCCGAACGTACCGTCCGGTACGCCCGCCTGGCCAAATTCGGGCAGGGGCGGGCCCTCCCACTTGACATTTTCCCATAAAAAAGCCCCTTACATTTCTGTAAGGGGCTTCGAATAAGGCGGCTTCCTACTCTCCCACTTGGTATAGCAGTACCATCGGCGCTGGCGGGCTTAACTTCCCTGTTCGGAATGGAAAGGGGTGGGCCCCGCCGCCATGGCCACCTAAAATTTAAGTCGCCCGCAAGGGGCCGACCGCGGTTTTCGCCGCAATTTTGTTGACATAATAATGGGACAGGTGAGGGATCTTGAAAACGGACCTTTTGGGTGCGTACTTATCTGTAAAAAAAGAGTTGTCGCCCCCCTTTTCCCGCCAAGGGCGGGGTCCGGGGGGCATGCGCAAGCCTGACGGGCAATTAGTACCACTCGGCTACGGACGTTGCCGCCCTTGCACCTATGGCCTATCGACGTGGTAATCTCCCACGGCCCTTTAAAGAGATCTCATCTTGTGGCGGGTTTCGCGCTTATATGCTTTCAGCGCTTATCCCGTCCCGACATAGCTACCCGGCAATGCCCCTGGCGGGACAACCGGTGCACCAGCGGTCGGTCCGACCCGGTCCTCTCGTACTAGGGTCAGCACCACTCAAATCTCTCACGCCCGCAGTAGATAGAGACCGAACTGTCTCACGACGTTCTGAACCCAGCTCGCGTGCCACTTTAATGGGCGAACAGCCCAACCCTTGGGACCTTCTCCAGCCCCAGGATGTGACGAG
>JBBKWR010000300.1:0-12442 GCA_037969055.1 Flavobacteriaceae bacterium
GAGAAAAGTAAATTCACTGCCCTGCAAACCTACAAAAGGGAAATTGAGAACAAATTGGAAGATGAAATTGTAAAACGTTATTTCTATAGGGAAGGACTTTATCAATATTACCTCAAGCACGATGAGGCCATTTTGGCAGCCACCGAACTCTTGGCCAACCAGGGTAAATATAACGGGATACTCAAATAAAAAGGGCTATGTTCACTTCTGTTGTCCTGCCCCTAACTTAGTCCGGTGGAAATTACTATTTTAGGGCATCTATACATGACCAAGGATGTCCATCTCCAACTATCACAACGCGGAATTACTGTTCGATGCCAAATCCATTTTGGGCGAAGGCCCCGTGTGGGATTGGCGCAACCAACGTTTGTATTGGGTGGACATCGAGGGCAAAAGACTGCACCAACATGACCCCTCCAATGGAAAAAATAGCCAGTGGGAGTTCGACCATATGGTAGGTGCCGCGGTGCCCAAGCAAGATGGAAATATGTTGCTCGCCCTTGAAAACGGAATGGCAACCTTTGATTTTAAATCCCAAACTTTGACTTGGCACAAGGTCCTGGAAAATACCGATACCATGATGCGCTATAATGATGGTAAGGTAGGCCCGGATAATAGTTTCTGGATCGGTAGCATGCACAAGAAATTTGCCCCTGGCAAAGGCAATTTATATAAACTCACCAAAGATTTTGGGGTTTCGGTCCAAATTCCAAAAACGACCATTTCCAATGGCATGGCCTGGACAGCGGACAACCGCATATTTTATTATATCGATAGCCCGACCTTTCAGGTCTATTCGTTCGACTTCGAAGTTCACAAAGGGAAACTATCCAATAAGAAATCCATCCTTAAAATTCCAAAGGCCTACGGTTCGCCCGATGGCATGTCTATCGACAGCGAAGGGATGCTTTGGATTGCCCATTGGGGCGGAAGCTGTGTGAGGTGTTGGAATCCCAATGCTGGCGAAGTGATCCACACGGTTAAAGTTGACGCCCCCCATGTAACCTCTTGTTGTTTTGGAGGAAATGACCTTGATACATTGTACATTACCACCGCAAGAAGTGGACTTGGGAAGGCTAGGTTGGAAAAATACCCTTATAGTGGTGGACTCTTTGCCTACCGGCCCCAAACAAAAGGAACACCCATAAATTATTTTTAATGAAATACTCAGGAATAAAAGACAAAGTCGCGATCGTTACGGGGGCAGGTGAAGGCATCGGATATGCCATATGCGAATTATTGGTCAAGGCTGGCGCCAATGTGGTGTTGAATGATATCAACGAAGAACGCGCCAATAAAGCGGCTGCTAACTTGGATCGTTTTCATGCCGGGAGTTGTCTTTCCTTTTGGGGAGATGCGGGAAACGTGGAGACGATCAATAAAATGGTCGATTTTAGCTTGGAACATTTTGGGAAAATCGATTTTGTGGTTCCCAATGCGGGTATTACCCTTTTCGGAAATTTTCTGGAATTTACCCCAGAATCTTTCCAAAAAGTCATGACCCTTAACCTCCAAGGGGCATTTTTCTTGGCACAAAGAACGGCCAAGGAAATGATCGCACAGGGGACCGGGGGCAGGATGGTGATGATGTCGTCCCAAGTGGGGATACAGGCGTATCACCGATTGACCGCGTATTCGATGACCAAGTCCGCCTTGCAAATGCTCGCCAGAAACCTTGCTTACGAATTGGGCCAATATCAAATTACCGTTAATGCCATAGCGCCCGGGGCCACTTTGACCGAACGCACCCAACAAGAACAGCCCGACTATGAAGGCATATGGGGGAAATTGATCCCAAGGGGGGTGGTCGGGAAACCAGAGGACATCGCAAAGACCTGTCTTTTCCTTTTATCGGAGGAGGCTGCACATATCAACGGACAAACCATTCCGGTGGATGGTGGGTGGACGGTAGCGGGCAAGTATCCAGAGGATTTGTAATCAGCAAGCCATTCCCGATCTAAAAACATGACCATGCTGTTGAATAAAATACACCATATCGCCATTATCTGTTCCGATTACCAACGCTCCAAGGCTTTTTATACAGAGATATTGGGCCTTGAAATCATTGGCGAAACCTATCGGAAAGAAAGACAATCCTATAAATTGGATCTTGCCTTAAACTGGGATTATATCATTGAATTGTTCTCCTTTACAAACACCCCCAAACGCACGTCGCGACCCGAAGCGATGGGGTTGAGACATCTCGCATTCGAGGTTGGGAATATTGGGGAAACCATTAACAATCTTAACAAAAAGGGGGTCGTCACAGAAGCTGTCCGCGTTGATGGGGCCACCCAAAAGAAATTCACCTTTTTCGAGGATCCAGATGGCCTTCCAATCGAACTATATGAAAAATGATAGGTGGGCGCTTGGTTCGATGTCAGAGGACATTATCTATGGGTTCCATCAAAATTTTATTTCATTTCGTATCTTATGTTCGAAACATAAAATTAGTTGCAAAACATCCACCCCATCGAATGAAAAAAGTTGGTTTCCTTATTATTTTGTCGTTCATTGCTTTCAGCTTGGTGGACTGTAGTGACCAAAAACCAAAAAAAACCAAAAAATCGACGCATAGGCCCTTCATAGCTTTTGCGGCCCTTCCCAAAACCGTTAGGTCTCCAAAGAATAATCCCGCATCAGCTGAAAAAGAGCTCTTGGGGCGTTTGCTTTTTTATGACCCTATCCTTTCCGGCAACAAAGATGTCGCATGTGCTACCTGCCATCATCCGAGTCACGGTTATTCCGAATTTTTGGACCTTTCCATTGGCGTAAACGGAAAAGGGTTGGGCAGTAGGAGGGGGTTTAATGCGCCAAACGATATACCACTTGTACAACGTAACGCCCATACCGTATTGAACACTGCGTTTAATGGAATCGATGCAAATAATAAGTACGCCCCGGAAATGGCCCCAATGTTTTGGGACGATAGGGCAAAAAGTCTTGAAAAACAGGCATTGGAGCCAATAAAGGCCCTGGAGGAAATGCGGGGTCGCGGCTATTCGGAAGCATCTATCTTGAATGAGATCGAGAAACGGTTAAAAAGCATCCCCGAGTATCAAAAACTCTTCAACGATGCTTTTGGTGATGTAGCAATCAATATTGAAAACGTTTCAAAAGCCATAGCCGCCTTCGAGCGTACACTTTTAGCCAATAATTCGCGCTTCGATATCTATATGAGGGGGGATTCCGACGCGCTTTCAATTTCAGAAAAGGAAGGATTTGAACTGTTCAAAAAAGTTGGATGTGCAAACTGCCATAACGGCCCCATGTTTTCGGATTATAAGTCACATGTGCTTGGGGTACCGGATAACAGGAAGTTAGTGGTGCCCGATCGGGGTATCAAGGACACCTTCGCCTTTAGAACGGCCTCATTACGAAACCTACGGTTTACGGCCCCTTACATGCATAATGGAAGTTTTAAAGACCTCCAGCAGGTATTGGAGTTTTATGAAGACATTTCATTTGGTAGAATGCGAAACCCGTTGGTGCACAAAGATAAATTCGATCCGTTTGTTCGCGAGTTGGAGCTAAGTGTTAAGGATATGTCCCAGATCATCTCATTCCTGAATTCCCTGAATGATGATGGTTTTGATATCGAAATTCCTGAAAAAGTTCCCAGTGGCCTTACCGTAGCCGGTAATGTTGATTGAATTTTGACTATTGATATAAACAAGAGGCCAAATCGGACTTTACATAATAATCCGCATAGTTTTTTGCCTTGGGATCCATACACCCTTTTAAATTTCTAATGCTAACATTCTTGAAATCAATCGGTTGTCCTTCGCTTTGTAGCGCAATAAAACCCTCTGTCAAAGGTTGGCCATCTTTTTTTATGGCAGGATCGAACCCCTCAACAACGCCCCCTCCAATTTGTGGCTTTGTGTATTCCAAAACCTTTTCACCGTTGATATAGTGGGTTAACAAAGAATCGCCCATCACCTTTAATTCCGCAGTTACCCATTGGTCGCCATAATAGGTTTGTGAAGTTGAGTTCAAACAATGCCCTGGATACTGCTTGCCCTCAAAATATATTTCTGTCCCAGGGGAACACATATTGCCTGTAGGCCTGGCTTCTCCCTGGTTTACGCCCGCCAATAACTGAAGTTCAACCGAAATTGGCCAATTCTGTTCTTTGGGCATAGATTTGGGGTCTTGGGAATGGAACATCACCCCACTATTTTTTAGGGTATAGGATGGGGCCCCTTGGTACAGCTCTCCGACGAACCGATATTCAAAGACAAGGTCAAAATAGGAATAAGGGGTATCGTAATACAAATGTGAAAAGCGATTGTTAAAATCCCCTTCGTATTTATCGTAGCGCACCTTTATGAGGCTGTCTTCGACCCTAAAAGTGTCGCCATAGTTGTCCCCGACTTCGTAATGATGGATCTTGGTGGTCCATCCGGTTAGATCTTTTCCATTAAACAGCGGTTTCCAGCCTTCTGCGGCTGGCTTATTGTTTTGTGCGGTGCCATGGTAGCAACCCAAGAAAAGCACCACCAAGAGAATATTAATCAATTGTTTTATCATCATGTAATGTTTCTATAGTCAACTATAATATTACAGAAGTTTTGGCAATATTTGGGTCATCTAAGACCAAATAGCATGGGCAATCGCCTGGAAATAACAAACTGATCGGTCTGTTGTCTCAAATTTACGTGCTGCGATTAGGTTTGGCGTGCCGTTCGACGATCCGAATGGCAATATATCCTATAGGGCTTAAGGTCATAGAGGGCCCAACAAATATTAAACAGACCCATCGGTCGGTAATCGGTTTATTAAAACTACAATACCCTGTAGGGTCTCTTTGCCCGAAGCGGCATAAAATATTGCTTTAAATCCAATTCTAGACCTTAAAATACACTTTATGTTTGTCCAAGAAATAGGTGATGTACCAAAAGATGAACAATACGAACAGTGCGTTGATGAACATGATCAAATCTTCAGGAAGGCCCAAGGGCGATAATAACCCCACGGTCCAAATCTTGCCAAAGCCGGTAAACCATTGATGCCCTACAGTTTCGGCAAACAAATAAATGAAAATAGAATTGGTCCCTACCACGGTAAAGATCTTGAGCCATTTTTTGTGGTTATCCCTTACATCGATATACCAATAGAACAAGGAAAGGGTCAGGATGGTAATCCCGCCAGAGGCCAAGGTAAAGGAAGAGGTGGCGATTCGTTTAATAATTGGTGTTATATGTAGTAAATCCAGGGCAAAACCCAATACCAAGATAGCCGTTCCCCAAATTAAAAAGGGTCTTATTTTTTCCCGCGCTGGTCGATGGGAGAGCAAGACCTGTCCGCAAATGACGCCCCAAATGGTGTGGGCCGCGGTGGGAATAAAGTTAACGAACACCCAATAGCCGTTGTTTACTTTGCCCATCACCATCATATCTACAAAAGATCCAAAACTATCATGGCCTTGCGCATATGGACTTAATGGATTATAAGCGCGGTAAAGGATTTCAGTCAACACCAATAGTCCAATCGATACGGCTATCTGAACCTTGTGGGAAGTGTTCATTATGGCGTAGGCGATCAAGATAGTAAAGGCCAATTGCACCAACACGTTCCAGAGCTCCCAAACGAGCAGATCTGAATATACGCAATGTAGCAACACCCCAAAACTAAAGAGTAAAAAACACCTTCTTAAAATATGTTTGGTGACATCGGTTCGGCTTCCGGTCTCCAGGCGTTTTCGTAATGAAAAAGGCATGGCTACCCCTACTATGAACATGAAAAAGGGTTGGATCAGATCCCAGAACCGTAGTCCATTCCATGGATGGTGTTCCAATTGAAGGGCCAATCCCGAAAATGCCGTGCCCTCGGTCAGTTCGACAGCGCTATGATGAAACCCGGCGGCTTCGGCAATTAAAAGGAACATGGTCAATCCCCTAAAAACATCAAGGGAGAAGAGTCGTTTCGAAACATTTTCTGCAAATTGTGACATGGTCGGCGGTTTAAGGTTGGTCGTCTTACTATTGATTTTCCCAGAAATGGGTTACAGGCCTGTTTTAGGTTGTTTATGACAAGATATTGTATGGTACAAGGTAGATAAATATTATGTGATTTCAATGACTTGTATCCGCGCTGATTTATTGGCATATTATGCATATATTAGATTTAAATGTCAATAAAGCCCATGATTTCTGGATCTCAACATCAATTTTTCGATGAAGAAGGTTATTTGGTCATCCAAAATCTATTGACCCAAAATGATATAGCCTATTATAGCGAATTGTATGATTCATTTTTGGACAATCGCATCGATGCCTCACGCTACCGTTCCGATCTTTCCGGACATGTAGGTGGCAGTGAAAAAATTACTCAGATTATGGTGCCCAGCAAATTGGTTCCCGAACTGTTGGAAAAAGCCATCCACCGAAAATCCCTTCAAATTGCAAAAGAACTGATGGGCGATGATATCGAACTCGATTTCGACATGCTCATCAATAAGGCCCCCCATACGAATACCCCCACCCCCTGGCATCAAGATGCCGCTTATTGGATCGATATGCCCGATAAACGGGCGGCCAGTTGCTGGGTGGCAATAGACCCGGCCTATAAAGAGAATGGATGTATGTGGTACACGCCAAAATCGCATTTGTTGCCCATTCGGCCCCATGTCCAAATAGGTAACAAGGGTGCCTTGCTATGCGATGGTAGTGAGGAAGATTCGGTTTATACTGAACTACAGCCTGGTTCATGTGTATTTCACCAGGGAGGGACGCTGCATTATAGCAGGGGTAATTCTACCGAAGCGAATCGA
Source organism: Flavobacteriaceae bacterium (assembly GCA_037969055.1). Taxonomy (GTDB): domain Bacteria; phylum Bacteroidota; class Bacteroidia; order Flavobacteriales; family Flavobacteriaceae; genus Pelagihabitans. The sequence continues at coordinate 6,776 of JBBKWR010000300.1, forward strand.
AGGGCTTTGATTGCCAATTTTAGACCAAAGGCCATGATCCAATTAGAACGTTCACAAGGGGTCGATCATACAGGCGAGCGGAAATTAAAAACCAAAAAATGACCCCTGTTATAAAAATATCATCGCTTTTTGGTTTGTTCTTCTTTTTGTCAACATCCCTATCTTCCCAAGTGGCAACAGCCTATAATTGGTATGATCCTTCCGAATCGATCGTCAAATTTGATGGCCAGGGATGGGAAGAAATCGCGTACAATCGCTTGCCAGAAAGGGCTAAAGACCTGATAAGACCAGAGGTTTGGGAACTTTCACGCCAATCGGCGGGATTGGGAGTACGCTTCGAAACAGATGCGGATTCCATTTCTGTCGTATACCAAGTAGCTGGAGCGCTGGCAATGAACCATATGCCTGCTACAGGCGTAAGCGGAGTAGACCTGTACGTTAAAGATAATGCCGACTGGCTTTGGTGCCGGGGTAGGCCACAATTTAATAATATCATTCGGTATGATTTTATTGTTAATGCCAATGCCGACAGTATCCGGGAGCACCAATTGCTTTTTCCGCTTTATAACAATGTCATAGATCTAAAGATAGGCGTCCCTGAGGGGAAGTCGTTCGTATTTTTAAAGCGGCGCTCCGAGCGACCGATTGTCATCTATGGCACCTCAATTGCCCAAGGGGCCTGCGCTTCACGCCCAGGCATGGCATGGACGAACATCCTGTCCCGTAAATTGGATCAGCCTGTGGTCAATCTTGGATTTTCGGGCAACGGCCGGTTGGAGCCTGAACTTATCGCCCTGATCAATGAGATCGATGCTGCTGTTTTTGTATTGGATTGCCTTCCCAATCTTTCCCCTAATGAGACCAATACGAAAGAAGAAATACAAAAGCGGATCCGTAAAAGCTTCCGTTCCCTTCGGGATAAACATCCACAAACCCCAATCCTATTGGCACAACATGCAGGCTACTCCGATGGCCAGGTCGATTCGAACAGGGCTGCAGTTTTTAACACCTTGAACGAATGGATGGCCGAAACTTATCGACAGCTCAAATCCGAAGGGGCAACACATCTTGTGATGCTTGCGAAAGAGGACATTAATCTTTCAAATGACGCTTTCGTAGATGGTACCCATCCTACCGATCTAGGTATGCTCCAATATGCTGAAGCGTATGAAAAAGTATTGCGTGAAATGCTGAAATAAGAATAAGAACAAACACAAGCAAAACCTATATGAAACGAATTTTAACGCCCATTCTTATGCTTATCTGTCTCACGTTATCAGCTCAAAAAGAAGAGAAGAAGCTGGTTGTGAAACCCATCCCAATAGCACAATCCTTCATAACTGCCCACCAAGGGGTTTTCGGTGGTAAGCCGATAAGGTATAAAGCAACCGCAAAAGAAACTTATTTGACCAATGATAAGGGAGATTCGGTAGCTTCGATCTGGTCGGTTTCCTATAGTTTGGATCCCATGGGGGATGTCAAAAAAAGGCCGGTAACTTTTGTGTTTAACGGAGGCCCGGGTTCAGCGTCGGTATGGTTGCATATGGGCATGTTCGGACCACAGATTGTCAACGTAGATTCCGATGCGAAAAAAGACGATGGTGCCGCACCCTACCAAATGGTGGCCAATGCCCATGGTCTATTGGACCTGACCGATTTTGTATTTATTGATCCCGTGGGTACCGGATATAGCCGTGTCATTGGAAAGGGAAAAGAAATGGACTATTGGGGCTTGACGGAAGATGCCAAATCGGTCGCGCAATTTATGCGCCAGTGGATTACGGAGAACAATCGCTGGTTTTCCCCTAAATATATCGCTGGGGAGAGTTTTGGAACTACACGTGCAGTGGCAGTAGCAGGCGTTTTGGAGGAAGGTGGGCAAACCATGGCGCTAAACGGACTTATACTCATTTCACAGGCTTTGGATTATGCAGGGTCGACCTCGGTCCATGAAAATATTACGTCCTATGTGACCTATTTGCCCAGTATGGCCGCCACCGCCTGGTACCACAAAAAAGCAGGACAGGGAAAAACCCTTGAGGCTTTTGTCCAGGAGTGCCGTGAATTTACCTATGATGTCTATGCGCCGGCATTGTATAAGGGCAATTTGTTGAGCACAGCGGAACGTAATTCCATCGCTGAAAAGCTTGCCTATTTTATTGGTTTGAAAAAGGATTATATCTTAAAATCCGAATTGAAGATATTGGTACCCCGCTTCCAAAAACAGTTGTTGTCGGAAGAAGGATTGGCCATTGGCAGGTTGGACGGGCGCTTTATGGGCGACGAAGCCGATAAGATCTCCGAAAATCCACATTTGGGGGATGCTTCCAGCTATCAGATAGACGCGGCCTATACCGCATCGTTAAACCATTACTTTGCGTCTGAACTAAATGTAAAAATGGGACGGCCCTATTTGACCTCCAACGATAAGATCGACGCTATTTGGCGCTGGCGCACGGTGCCGGAAGGGACTTATTGGGAGCCATCACCGCCCAATGTGGCCAGGACGCTCGGGGAAACGATGCGACGAAATACCGATATGAAGGTATTGGTGGCAAGTGGGTATTATGATCTCATTTGTCCATTTTTTGATACTGAATATACATTTGCGCGAAACGGAATTGTTAAAGATAGGGTCGAAAAGACCTATTATGAAGGGGGCCATATGATGTACCTGCACGAGCCGGACCTGATCAAGCTCTCTAAAGATATTCGAAGCTTTTTAACAAAGCGGTAAAACCATTCAATTTGAATCGCAATAAACTATTAGGAATTTTAATGGGCTTGACCATTGGTTCATGCAATGAAATTCCAAAACAAATTGTTCGCGAACAGGACCTTTCCAAAAATGTGAGCGGTATAACCCTTGTAGTGCTGGGTACGGTACAAGATGCCGGATCGCCGCACATCGCGTGTAAAAAATCCTGTTGTGCTCCCTTATTTTCACATCCGGATACCAGTAGGAAAGTAGTTTCCTTAGGGCTGGTAGACCACGAAAGCCATAAGACCTACTTATTCGAGGCAAGCCCAGACATCACCGAACAAGTAAATGAATTAATAGCATCGGCCCCATGGGCAATTTCAGAAATACCAAACGGAATATTTTTGACACATGCCCATATTGGTCATTATACGGGCCTTATGTATTTGGGGAAAGAGGCCGCAAATACGACTGGTGTACCCGTACATGCCATGCCTAAAATGAAAAATTTCTTAGAGACCAATGGCCCGTGGTCACAGCTAGTGACCAATAATAACATAGCACTACACGGTCTTGATAATCGAATGGAAATTAAGCTTTCCCCACAGCTTACCGTGGCGCCGTTTACCGTCCCACACCGCGATGAATATTCTGAGACCGTCGGTTATGCCATCGAAGGTCCTAATAAAAGTGTCCTATTTATACCAGATATAGATAAATGGGAGCGCTGGGAAGAAAATATCATCGCTGAAATATCAAAAGTCGATGTTGCCTTTTTGGACGCCACGTTCTACGATGGAAGGGAAGTCGACAATAGGGATTTATCAGAAATACCCCATCCGTTCGTGGTAGAAAGCCTGAAATTGTTCGCAAACCTTCCCGCCAGTGAAAAGGGGAAGATACACTTCATCCATTTCAACCATACCAATCCACTACTAGATGCAAAAAGCCCGCAGTATCTGGAAGTGTTGGAAAATGGATTTAATATTGCTAAAATAAACCAACGCATTTCGCTGTAAGCGCAAATGAAAACAGTTGCCACAAGGTTCCGCCCCTTTATTTTGCACATTCCCCGTAATGCCATGGCCAGTGGTTTAAATTGTCTTATTTTTCATTACTTTTAGTAACCCTTCCATCTGTTCGATTATGGTTTCCAAAACAATATGTCCCGTTGCGCCCATTCTTGTATTGCTATGTTTTAGCCTACTCGGTTGCGGCCCCTCGGAAAGATCGGACGAATCGAAAAAAGAATATAAAACCTGGTCTTCCTATTTGGGCGACCCTGGCCGGAGCCATTATTCTACCCTCTCACAAATTAACCCCGAAAACGTAACCAACTTAAGAGTGGCCTGGTCTTACGAATCGCCCGATTTTGGCCAGATGCAGATGAACCCCCTAGTGGTCGATTCTGTACTCTATGGGGTGAGCGCCGCCCTACGGGCATTCGCCCTGAATGCCGCGACCGGCAAGGAAATATGGCGTTTTGGTGATTCTTTACAGGTTTGGCATTCCACCAGCCGTGGCGTGTCTTATTGGGAAAATGGCGATGACAAACGAATCCTTTATACAGTGGGCCCAAATCTATATGCCCTGAACGCCCTTACTGGAATTCCTATTACCAGTTTTGGGGAAAATGGCAAAATAGATTTGCATGCCGGGATGCCGGAAAGTGCCAAAGATAAGTTCGTCATTTCGAACACGCCCGGGACCATTTTTGAGGATCTAATCATCATGCCCTTGCGGCTGTCGGAGGATGCCGGGGCCGCCCCGGGAAATATCATGGCCTTTAATGTGGTAACAGGTGCCGTCGAATGGGTTTTTCATACGATTCCCTTTCCTGATGAAGAAGGCTATGGGACGTGGGAAAACAAAGAGGCCTATAAAAACGAAATGGTCGGCGCAGGTAATAATTGGGCCGGGATGGCGGTAGATGAAGAAACAGGTATCGTGTATGTTCCGACAGGTTCGGTTGCGCCGGATTTTTATGGGGGCATCCGAAAAGGGAGCGGGCTTTTTGCCAATTGTCTTTTGGCGCTTGAGGCCAAGACCGGTAAACGCATCTGGCATTATCAATTTACACATCACGATATCTGGGATCGCGATCCCCCAGCACCGCCCAACCTGCTCATGATAGATAGGGACGGTAAAAAAATAGCCGCGGTCGCCCAGGTAACCAAACAAGGTTACGTATTTGTGTTTGACCGAAAAACGGGGGAACCGCTTTTTGATATCCAGGAGCTGCCCGTCCCGCCCTCAACTTTGGATGGCGAAGCAGCATGGCCTACCCAACCCTTCCCCGTAAAACCTAAGCCATTCGCGCGATTATCCATCGAATTGACGGATCAGGACGTGAGTCCTTATGCGGCAAATCCCGATTCCTTGCGACAAATTATAAAAACTGCCGACAAACGGATGTATGCCCCGCCAGGTCTGGACCCGGTTTTGCTTTTTCCCGGTTATGACGGCGCGGCGGAATGGGGTGGTGCGGCGGCAGATCCAGAACAGGGCATCCTATACGTGAACGCCAATGAAATGCCCTGGATATTAAAGATGATAAAAAATGATAGTATTATTCCAGATATGCCATTGGGTGAACGTACTTATATGCAACACTGTGCAAGCTGCCACCAAGCGGATAGAAAAGGGATCGCCGCGAGCGGATTTCCGTCCCTTGAAGATTTAAGTGCAAGAATGGCCGGAGCTGAAGTGGCGCAAATTATTTCACAAGGGAAGGGAATGATGACCGGTTTTCCGCAGATTCCAAAATTGGAACGCGAGGCCCTCCTTAAGTTCCTGTTCAACGAAATGGCTAAAAAAGAGGTGCCTACCACAGACTATCCCCCCACTTCCCAGGCTTTGCCTTATAAACATACAGGTTATAACAAGTTTCTCGATGATAATGGCCTTCCGGCCATCGCACCGCCATGGGGGACTTTGCATGCGATCGATTTAAATACCGGTGAGTA
>JBBKWR010000301.1:0-7652 GCA_037969055.1 Flavobacteriaceae bacterium
CCGGCAGCAATTCCCATCATATTCGCTTCCGCAATCCCTACCTGGAAAAAGCGATCCGGATTCTCCTCGATAAACTTTTCGATTTTTAAGGATCCCACCAAATCTGCGCAAAGTGATACCACATTTGGGTTGGTCCTGCCGAGTTCGGTCATGCCCGCCCCAAAGCCACTGCGGGTATCGTTCTTTCCTTGGTCTACGTATTTCTTCATGTATGTTTTTTTTTCATTCCAGTGGTTGCGGGAACCTGAATATTAATTTTCATTGCTAGTCTTTAAAATCCCCTAGGGTCACCGGATTTTGGGACAGGGCAATCGCTAATTGTTCGTCATTAGGAGCCTTACCGTGCCAAGCATGGGTGTACATCATAAAATCTACTCCGTGGCCCATTATGGTATGCAGTAATACACAGACAGGTTTGCCTTTTCCAGTCCTGCTTTTGGCCTCCTTCATGCCCTCGAGTATCGCCTCAAGATCATTTCCATTTTTGATGTCGACCACGTCCCACCCAAAAGCTATAAATTTAGCCTTAAGATCGCCCATGGGCATTACATCTTTAACGGCCCCATCGATCTGTTGCCCATTATAGTCAACGGTAGATATAAGGTTGTCGACCTTCTTGCCTGCGGCATACATGATAGCCTCCCAGTTCTGTCCTTCCTGCAACTCCCCATCACCGTGTAGGCTATAGATCAAATGTTTGTCTTTGTTTAATTTTTTAGCTTGGGCGGCCCCTATGGCAACTGACATGCCCTGTCCCAATGAGCCGGAGGCCACCCGAATACCTGGTAGGCCCTCATGGGTTGCGGGGTGACCCTGAAGACGGGAATTGATCAATCTAAAAGTACTGAGCTCTGAAATTGGGAAATATCCCTTTCTGGCCAGCGTGCTATAAAAAATCGGGGAAATGTGACCGTTGGATAAGAAGAACAGATCCTCTCCAATCCCATCCATATCAAACCCTTCCTTTAGCGCTAAGATTTCATGATAAAGGGCTATAAAAAATTCAGTACATCCCAATGATCCCCCAGGATGCCCGGAATTCACTTTATGCACCATGCGAAGGATGTCCCTTCTGCTTTGCTGTACCAAATCCTGTAGTTCTTTGAGTCTAGGCATTTCGCTATTTTTTCGATCCCCAAAAGTAATGGCAATCTTTTGGGTAAACAAGAGGTAAAGGCATTTAATTTACAAGTTGCACATCAAGTGGTAAGTTCAAGTACAAGTAGTAAGTTCAAGCGCTACAAGACAGACCACCAGGATGTTTGAGATGCCATTTTCCAGCACAAACGTTTCCTAGATGTAGTCGTATCCTGTTTTATATTCCCATTCATTAACCTAAAACCTAAACCCTGAAACCCAAAACTTGAAACCCGAAACCCAAAACCCGACCCTTGAACTTTATTTTTTCCTTAAGGAACTAATGCGGCCCAGTTGATTATCTTTGCGACCATACATTGTGATTTGAAATTTACCTTACACCATACGGATCCCAAAAGCAAAGCGCGCGCGGGAACCATGGTCACCGACCATGGCAGCATTGAAACTCCTATTTTTATGCCAGTTGGCACCGCAGGTTCCGTAAAGGCGGTACATCAAAAAGAGCTACGTGAAGAAATAAATCCCGATATCATTTTAGGGAATACGTATCACCTTTTTCTGCGTCCAAAAATCGAGATTTTAAAGCAAGCGGGCGGGCTCCATAAATTCATGGGATGGGAACGAAACATTTTGACCGACAGTGGGGGCTATCAAGTGTATTCCTTATCCGCTAACCGGAAGATCAAGGAAGAAGGGGTAAAGTTTAAATCCCATATAGACGGTTCCACCCACATGTTCACTCCTGAAAATGTGATGGAGATACAACGCGTCATTGGGGCAGATATCATTATGGCATTTGATGAGTGTACCCCATATCCATGTGAATATGAATATGCGAAACGCTCTATACATTTAACTCATCGATGGCTGGATCGATGCCTAGCGCACCTTGAAAAGACCCCTTTGCAATATGACTATGGCCAATCCTTTTTTCCAATTGTCCAAGGATCCACTTATACCGACCTGCGCAAGCAATCCGCAGAATACATCGCGGGTGTTGGGGCCGAGGGAAATGCGATAGGCGGACTGTCAGTGGGAGAGCCTGCAGTTGAAATGTATGCGATGACAGAGGTGGTATGCGAGATCCTTCCGCAAGATAAGCCCCGCTACCTAATGGGAGTAGGGACACCTATCAATATCCTGGAAAATATCGCCTTGGGTATCGATATGTTCGATTGCGTGATGCCCACCAGAAATGCTAGAAATGGCATGCTTTTTACCAGTCAGGGGAGCATCAATATCAAGAACAAAAAATGGGAAGATGATTTTTCGCCGATAGATGAAATGGGCACTACATTTGTAGATCGTGAATACTCCAAGGCATACCTACGCCACCTATTCGCGGCCAACGAGTATTTAGGGAAACAGATCGCGACCATCCACAATCTGGGCTTTTATCTTTGGTTGGTTCGCGAGGCCAGAAAGCATATTTTAGCCGGGGATTTTGCAAATTGGAAGAACATCATGGTAAAACAAATGGATAAAAGACTGTAACCTTGACGATTTTAGACAGATATATTCTAAAGCGGTACCTCATTACATTTTCGGTAATGATCTTGCTGTTCGTTCCGATTGGCATCATGGCCAATCTGGCCGAGCAAATTGGAAAGATGATCGACAATGAGGCACCCCTGAATGAGATATTGGAATATTATGGCAATTTTACCTTGTATATTGGTAATCTCCTGTTCCCTATTTTTTTATTCCTTTCCATTATCTTCTTTACCTCAAAAATGGCAAGCAATACGGAAATAGTGGCCATCCTGAGTTCTGGTGTTTCTTTTGGAAGATTTCTCCGGCCTTATTTTATAGGGGCCACTATCATAGCCTTATTGATGTTTTTTATGGGGATGTTCATCGTGCCCAAGGCCAGTGTCGGATTTAACGAATTTGTTTTTAAATACCTCAAAAAAGGACGGCAGGATAGGATCACCAACAATATTTTCACACAACTCAACGAAAGCGATTTTATTTATGTGAGTAGTTTTGACCCAGCCCGCCAGATCGGTTATAATTTTACGTTTGAGAGATTCGACAATGATAATAAACTAGATTTCAAGATTGCTGCTGCCAATATCCGATGGGTTGAAAAAGACACCTTATACAGGTTAACCTCTTATGAGAAGCGAAAGCTTAGGGGCGATATAGAGATTATAGAATCGAAACGAAGGTTGGATACGCTTTTTAATTTTAAAATTGATGACCTTACCCCAGTGTCATATGTTGCGGAGACCAAGAATTTATTTGAGCTGAACCAATTCATCAGGGACCAAAAACAAAAGGGTGCCTCGAATATTAATGCGTATACCTTGGTGAAATATAAACGTTGGGCATTGCCCATCTCCGCTTTTATACTTACTATCATCGCCGTTGCGGTTTCTTCCATCAAAAGAAGGGGAGGGATGGGCCTAAATTTGGCCTTTGGCATTTTTGTGGCCTTCATTTTCATATTTTTTGACAAAGTGTTTGGAACCCTTGCAGAACAGGCAGGATTTTCGCCATTGTTGGCGGTAGTGATCCCTAATGTGGTATTTGGGATTACCGCAATTTACCTTTTGCAAAATGCCAAACGATAAGGTCAAGAATTATTTGCACCTGCATTTCATAGTTTTTATTTGGGGCTTTACGGCCGTTTTGGGAAAGTTGATCACCATTGCCGCACTGCCACTGGTATGGTACCGTATGCTTTTGGCGACATTTTTTATCTTGGCATTTGTTGCGTATAAAAAGTATCCTTTAAAGCTTGATAAAAAAACGTTGTTGACAATGTTGCTGGGAGGGGTTTTCATTGCCCTTCACTGGGTCACCTTCTTTTGGGCGATAAAAGTGTCCACCGTCTCAGTTGCGTTGGCGACAATGTCGACCGGGGCGTTTTTCACGGCCTTGTTGGAGCCCTACTGGTATGACCGAAAATTTATTTGGTACGAGCTGTTGTTCGGACTCTTGGTGATCGCAGGCTTGCTCATTATTTTTAAAGTGGAAGCAGGATATGCACTGGGAATGGGTCTTGCCTTGATTGCTGCTTTTTTATCGGCTGTGTTTTCCCTTATCAACGGAAAATTGATCCAACGCCAAAGACCCTCTATCATTGGTTTCTACGAATTGGGCGCGGGGCTAATTTTCTTATCGATCTACCTGATCATCTCCGGAGGATTTAATGCAGCGTTTTTTCAATTGTCCTCTCAAGATTGGGGGTATATATTCATATTGGCTTCGATTTGTACCGCCTATGCTTTTATAGCCTCAATAAGGGTCATGAAGCACCTAACGCCATATACCGTGGTGCTCACTACCAATTTAGAACCGGTGTACGGCATTATTTTGGCCTTTATATTATTGGGAGAGGAAGAAAAAATGAATCCAATGTTCTATTTGGGTGCCCTGGTAATTCTCATAACCGTGCTGGCCGATGGCATCCTAAAGAACAGGCACGGAAAAAAACCGGGGATTCAATAGGCGTTCTGCATAATGTTTTATCTTTGCCCTAACAACTGACTAAACCAAAACGTTACCATGGAATATTTGGATTTTGAGCTCCCCATAAAAGAATTGGAGGAACAACTGGACAAATGCATGATCATCGGTAAGGAGAGCGATGTAGATGTGACCGAAACCTGTAAGCAGATCGAACAGAAGCTGCACGATACCCGTAAGGAGATATACAAGAATCTGACCGCCTGGCAACGGGTACAACTATCCCGCCATCCAAATAGGCCATATACGATGGATTATATCAGGGCTATCTGTGGTACTACTTTTTTAGAATTGCACGGTGATCGTAATGTAAAGGATGATAAGGCCATGGTTGGCGGCTTGGGTAAAATAGGTGATCAGAGCTATATGTTCATAGGTCAGCAAAAAGGCTATAATACCAAGACCCGCCAGTTCCGAAATTTTGGGATGGCGAATCCTGAGGGGTATAGAAAGGCATTGCGGTTGATGAAGTCCGCAGAAAAATTTGGTATCCCGGTGGTTTGCCTTGTTGATACCCCAGGTGCATATCCGGGTATCGAGGCGGAAGAACGTGGACAAGGCGAGGCAATCGCTAGGAACATACTGGAAATGACGCGCTTGAAAGTGCCCATTATCGTTGTAATCATTGGGGAGGGTGCCTCTGGGGGCGCTTTGGGTATCGGGGTAGGTGATGTGGTACTGATGTTGGAAAACACTTGGTACTCCGTAATCTCCCCAGAATCTTGCTCCTCAATTCTTTGGAGAAGTTGGGAATACAAAGAAATCGCTGCAGAAGCTTTAAAATTGACGGCGACCGATATGAAAAAATTAAAGTTGATCGACGAAATTATAAGGGAACCTGTTGGTGGGGCCCATGCCAATCGGGATAAAACATTCGAGATCGTCAAAAATAAAATTTCCGCAAATTTTGTAGTGTTGGAAAAGTTATCACCAAAAGAATTGGTAAAAACCCGAATGGAAAAATATGCCAATATGGGAGTCTTCAACGGGTAGATAGCGTTTTTGGCAAGGGGAAAAAAATCCGGATATTTTATTTCCCGGATTTTTTAGGTTATGAACACAAAAGCGTAACTTATGAACAAGCCATTTGTTTAACAACTGTTGATATCCCCACAAGGTCTACCTATGTTAACTAAAGGTTAATTGCATATTTTCGCATCCATGGAAAGAACAGATCCACATATTGCCCGAAAGATTGACAAATCGACCATCATTAGTTTGGAACGAGGTAAGATACCTCCGCAAGCCGTTGATTTAGAGGAGGTTGTGCTTGGAGCAATGATGATTGACAAAAAAGGGGTCGACGAAGTAATAGATATCCTACATCCTGATGTATTCTATAAGGACGCACACCGCTATGTTTACGAAGCCATTTTCAAATTGTTCGAAACCTCTGAACCGGTCGATTTATTAACCGTTTCTGCCCAATTGAAGAAAGATGGTCGTTTGGAATCCATTGGCGGTGATTTTTACCTCATAAAACTCACCCAAAAAGTGGCCTCTTCTGCCCATATTGAGTTTCATGCCCGCATCATCCTCCAAAAATATATCCAACGTAGTTTGATCAAAATATCAAACGAGATCATAGAAGATGCCTATGATGATGGAACCGATGTTTTTGACCTGTTGGACAATGCTGAATCCAAACTCTACGACGTTACCCAGGGGAATCTAAAACGATCTGCTGAAACGGCCCAAAATTTGGTCATCCAAGCAAAGAAAAGAATAGAGGAAATTGCAAACAAAGAAGGTTTGAGTGGTATTCCTTCTGGTTTTGACAACGTAGATAAACTGACCTCTGGATGGCAACCCAGTGATCTCATTATAGTAGCCGCAAGGCCGGGGATGGGAAAAACGGCCCTTACGCTTTCCATGGCCAGAAATATGGCGGTTAATTCCGGTATTCCAGTGGCCTTCTTTTCTTGCGAAATGTCCTCCGTACAGCTCATTACCAGATTGATATCTTCGGAAACAGGACTTTCCTCTGAAAAATTGCGGACCGGTAGATTGGAAAAGCATGAATGGGAACAACTAAACGTGAAAGTAAAGGCCTTGGAAAATGCCCCCTTGTTCATAGATGACACCCCTTCTTTATCCATTTTTGATCTTAGGGCAAAGGCAAGGCGCTTGGCGTCACAACACGGCATAAAATTGATCATTATTGATTATTTACAGTTGATGACCGCTGGCAGTAATCAAAAAGGCGGTAATAGGGAACAGGAGATATCTACAATTTCCAGAAACTTAAAGGCCTTGGCAAAAGAACTGAACGTCCCAGTGATCGCGCTCTCCCAATTGTCAAGGGCGGTGGAGACCCGAGGGGGCAGTAAAAGGCCTATACTTTCCGATCTTCGGGAATCAGGGGCCATCGAACAAGACGCAGATATTGTTTCCTTTATTTATAGGCCAGAATATTATAAGATTGACGAGTGGGACGATGAGGAAAGAACCCCCACCCAAGGACAGGCCGAATTTATTGTCGCAAAACATAGGAATGGCGGTTTGGATACTATTCGGCTTAAATTTGTAGGCAACCTCGGTAAATTTGATAATTTGGATGACTTTGATTCTCCCTTCGAGTTTCAATCTAAAATGAACGCCAATGAGGCAAATCCTTTCCTGACCAAAAATCTTCCCAACATCGATGAAGCGTTTGGAAGTTCAATGAACGACCACCTCGATCCGGAAGATGACAATGACGTGCCCTTTTAATTAATTTAAAATTAAGTTTTTGTCGACGGCCACAGGAACCAGGGGGCTCTTAAATTGGCCATACCGGATTTCAAATTTTATGGCTTTTGGGAATCTTAGCGTTACCTTAAGAATTGGCAAATCAAATTTCCACTACCTTTGATAAGATGCCCTCAAAGCAATTATTCGATGCATAGGATCTTACTCACCCTCTTCTTGTTTATTTTTTCGCTACAAATGTTCGCCTCCTCGATTCTTATCCCCATGGATGCAGAGGGGCAAAAAAACCATTTAAAGGCTTACGGTATTACCTATTGGGTCCTCACCAAACAGCAAAAAGTGCAATGGTTGCTCAACTATCGCGGGGGCTCTTTTTTGCTGCCCGATGG
>JBBKWR010000302.1:0-2612 GCA_037969055.1 Flavobacteriaceae bacterium
CAAGTCTAAAAAATTAAAAGGTGTCCCAAAACAAGTAGATTCCCCAAGATTTTTTTAAAGGAAAAAGTGTTATGTATAAAAGTATTTTCGCATTGTTTTTGTTAATGGTTTCCTCCCTCTCCTGGGCGCAGGAGCTGCAGACCAGTGGGGATAAATACTTTTATGGATATGCCTATGAGGATGCGATTCGCGATTACCAAAAACAGATGTCACAAGGTAAGTTAATGACAAACCATCAATTGCTGAATTTGGCAGACTCTTTCTTTAAAACGGGTAATTTTAAAAATGCATCTAGATACTATCTCGACGTTTACAAAAATGACAGCATCATGTCGAACAACCGTTTCAACAACATGTTACAAAGTTTGGCAAAAACTTCAGAACCGGAACGGGTAAAGGCATTTCTGAAATCAAATAGCCATTCTTTGACCAATGAGCTTATGGAAAACACAAGTTTTAACAATGAGCTATTGGAATCGAATGTGGATGGCGATTCCAATATCTTGGTCTTCAATGCGAGCGGAAATACCCCTCAGTCTGATATTTCTCCTGCCTTTTACAAAGACAAAATACTGTTTAGCAGTGGCAGAAAACGCAATAGTAAATTGGTCTATGGACCCTCAGGGGAATCGTATTTGAACCTTTATGTTGCCGTGATCGGGAATGACGGTAAATTAATGAATCCCAATCCTTTCGACGGAGTACCCAAATCACAATTTCATAAATCCACTCCTTATTATAGTCAAGAACTAAATCGTTTATTCTATGTGCTTTCCAATGCAGAGGATGGCAACCTATTGTTTGATGATAAAGGGAAGAATTCAATTGCAATCGGCATGGTGTACGATAATGGTTTATTCAGGTATGTACTCAAAGACCCTAGCTCCTCGTTTTACTATCCATTTTTTGATGATAAATCGGGTAAGCTTTATTTTGCAGCAAATTTTCCAGATGGATATGGAGGCACAGATATTTATTACGTGTACACGAATAACTCCCAAGTGATGTCACAGCCTATTAATCTTGGACCCATAATCAATACGCCTGGTAATGAAATTGCACCTTATTTGTTTGAAGGTAGTATTTATTTTTCTTCTGATATTTTTTACGGCTATGGCGGAATGGACATCTATAAATCGAACAATTTTGCCGACGGTAGTTTTAGTATCCCTGTGAACTTGGGCAATGGGATTAATTCCGAATCGGACGATTTTGGTTTGATCATAAGAAGGCAGGATGGGGATGCGTTTGAAGGATATTTTTCCTCTAATCGAAAGGGCGGACTTGGTAAGGATGACCTATATGGTTTTACCGTAAATGGCGCCTTAGGTTTAAAAACTTTGGTCTTTAGGGGCCATGTGATTAAGTCTAAAACGGATGAGGGAATTGCTAACGCTTCGGTGAAATTGATCGATGCCAAAGGAAATGTCATCAAACAGGTCTCGAGCTATGAAAATGGGGCCTATCTAATCGAGGTTCCTTGGCGTGAAGATGTTTTCCTGCAAGTATCCAAACCTAGGTTTTCCAATTTCAACAAAAGTTTTAATGCAAAGGAATCCGAAGAATTGCAGCAAACAACCTTTGACATTGGCCTAGCCTCCGTTGATGATATTATCGCGGAAAAAGAAGACAAGAAAGTGTTGAAGTTGGAACGGTTTGTTTTTGAAAAGGGCAAAAGTGACATTTTCCAAATTGTTTCTGAGCTGGACAAGGCGGTTGAAATGATACAACAATTTCCACAGATCAAATTGCGCATTGAGACACATACTGATAGCAGGGGTAACAATGCCACGAATAAAAAGCTTTCCCAAAGTAGGGCAGACAATATATTGTCTTATTTAAAATCGAAGGGAGTCACAGCTGCAAATGTTTCCTCCGCCATTGGATATGGCGAGGAAAAATTATTAAATAGCTGTGCTGACGGCGTGTATTGCCTCGAATTCTTACACAATCAAAACGACCGGACGCTCTTTGTCATTCTCAACTATGACGAACTGGGGCTCTAAGCCGTAACTTTCTTAAAAGACTACCATCCAAAAATAGAGCAGCGAAAAGAAAGACAGGAATACGATTCCAGCATAGGTGAGTACCTGTAAACCTTTTCCCGGCCGATGGGCCTTGGATAGGTCATCGCTCATCACATTTTTGAGGTTCATATAACCAATGATAGGGGCGACTACAAATGACACTCCTGTGGCCAAGGCTACTAATTGCCCCATATTTGCTGCGAAAGCGGCAATGACCACAAAATTTACCATGGAAAGTATAACAACGGCCAATGCAAATGGGGCTTTTGTTGCCGATAACTTCTTTTTTTCGGAAAGGAGGCCAATGATGTCCAAACTAACCCTTGTGACCGCATCATGTGCTGTCATGCAGGTACTGAACATGGTGGCAAATGCCGAGATGGCAATAAATATATAGGCCCATGCCCCGATATGTGTGGTAAAAAGGTTCACCACCTGATCTGCGAACATAACGGCATTGCCGCTGAGTACGGTATTGGTGCCGTAAAGGGTCATCCATCCTATGACCATAAAAAATAGGGCCAAAAGGGCCGTAAAGAAATAACCAAGGTTAAATTCCTGCAATGATTCTTTTAGGGAGGGCTT
>JBBKWR010000303.1:0-5063 GCA_037969055.1 Flavobacteriaceae bacterium
AAAATTCACGACGGAGAAAAAATGGGAGGGTCTTCCTACCGTGTACCTTGCGAGCCAATCGCACCGGGAGAAAGCGTTTCCGAGGAAAATATGTGCATTATAGAATCGATGCCGGTAAAGTCCTTGATTACCTATCCAAAATCTGGGGCCATACTATCCAAAGGTGATCGCTTGAAGATAAGGGGACATGCTTGGGCTGGTGAGTTGGAAGTTGCCAAGGTCGATTACTCCATTGATTTTGGGTCTACTTGGCATCCATGTGTTTTGGAAAAACCAGCAAACCGATTGGCATGGCAGCATTTTTCGGCCCAAATAGATTTTCCCCAAAAGGGATATTATGAAGTTTGGGCTAGGGCGACGGACTCCAAAGGAACCGCCCAACCCATGCTAATACCTGGATGGAACCCCAAAGGATATTTGAACAACGCCAGTCATAGAATTGCGGTCAAGATTGCCTAATATGAAAGAACACAATACCTTTTGGAAACGCACTAGGGGCATCTATCGCTTTTTGATCGTAGTTTGCTCTTTGGCGTTAATATTGGCCATCATTTTATTTTACTTTAATACGGAGCACTCAAAAGTAGGAATGGATCAAGAGGATCCTTATGTAACGTTACCGGTTCAGGATATAGATCGGATCGAAAATGGTATACATGTGCGCACTGGCCTAAAAGAGGGCGTGGGCATGATGGAAACCATTCAAAATTGCACGGCCTGCCATTCTGCAAAACTGATCATGCAAAATAGAATGGACAAGGAGCGGTGGACCGCTTCGATCCGCTGGATGCAAAAAACACAAAACCTTTGGGATTTGGGTGCCAACGAAGACATTATCATCAACTATTTAGTGGCCAACTACCCGCCAGGAAAAAAGGGTCGAAGGGAAGCCTTGACCGATATCGAATGGTATGATTTGAAAGAATAACAAACTTGCTATGACAAAATATGCGAAAGCATTCGCAGATTCATTTTTGGGTAATGTCCATTGGACCTGGAAGTCCATCTTATTCGAGGTACCCTGGTACACCAATTATTTTTGGGGATTGATCGCTATTTCGCTTTTGGTCTGGGCCCTTGAAATACGATTTCCCTGGCGCAAGGATCAATCTATTTTTAGAAAGGATTTTTGGTTGGATGGGTTCTATATGTTCTTTAACTTTTTTGCCTTTTCAATCATTATATCTGGATTTTATAAAGTGCTGGAATTGTTATCCTTAGAAGCAAATATTTCTATTGAAAGTTTATCTGTTGTCGAATTGCAATCGTTACCCGTATTGGTACAATTATTGGTCTTTTTTGTGGTATTGGATTTTGTGCAATGGATTACCCATATCATGCTCCATAAATTCAAATTTTTATGGCAATTCCATAAGATACATCACAGTGTTAAAGAGATGGGATTTGCTGCCCACCTGCGCTACCATTGGATGGAAAATGTGCTGTACAAGCCCCTCAAAACGTTTGGCGTGATGATTTTAGGGGGATTTGAACCTGAGCAGGCTTATGTGGTGCATTTTATGGCCATTGCCATAGGTCATTTTAACCATGCCAACATTAAGATCACCTGGGGCCCATTAAAATATATATTGAACAACCCGGTAATGCACCTATATCATCATGCCCATGACCTACCGCCTGGTAAGTACGGTGTCAATTTTGGAATTAGCTTGAGCGTATGGGATTATCTCTTCCATACCAATTATATTCCTGAAGACGGAGGTCGTATTGAACTGGGATTTCCTGGGGATGAAAAGGTACCCAAGAAATTTTTGGGACAGCTGTTCTACGGATTTAGGAAATCTGACTCCAAGGCCTAGCATTGCAATCATCTAATGTCTTTTGCATTCTTTTCATAGGTAGTCGATCCCTTCCGTTAGGTTTGCAACCTGACAAATTTCCTAGCTCGCAATTGCCTATAACGGAATGCTAAGCACTACATTGATATTTCTTCCAATATTGGCGATGCCATCGGTCTTTAATCGGGAAAGATGGGAAATATAGGTTTTGTCCAAAAGGTTGTTTGCGCTGATACGTATATCAATTGATTGTTTTGCTATAAAGGTAGTTGCCCCTAAGCCCATATTTAGTAGGCTATAGCCATTCGTTATCGTTTCGAAAGTACTGACCTTGTTTTGCTTAAAAACAGATTTTAGGCTTGCAAAAGCATAACCGTTTTGAAAACATTTATTTTTCTTATTAAATTCGAGACGAAGGGTGTTGGTAATGTTATTTGCGGGAATTAGGGGAAGGAAGTCACCAGACTTTGATTTGCCCGAAACGGTTTCAAAGTTACTTTCTAAATGCAGCCAATCTAACGGGTGGGGGTGAAGGTGCAACCCAATTTCGCCACCATAAAGATATACATCTTGTTGCCGGTACAGAAAAACGGCGTCCGGACCGACCATTGCCCCATTAGGTTCAAGAAAAATGTAATGGTTGATGGTATTGTAAAAACCGTTGGCATAAAACTCAAAATGTTGATTCTTATATTCCAATGAAATATCGGTTTGAATATTTTGTTCACTGGTTAAATCGGGATTGCCGACCTCATAACGATTTGTGCCTTCATGAACTCCGTTGGAGGTTAATTCTGCCAAATTTGGGGCCCTAAAACCGGAAGCCAAATTGAATCTAGCGATGCTGTTTTTTAAAAAGTCAATTTTATAGCCCACTGCGGCGTTAAAGCTATTAAAGCTTCTGTTCAACGCAGCAATATAATTTTGTTCCGTGGGGTTTCCATTTGATTGTCCATCGATAGACCTCCTGTCAAACCTCAATCCCAATTGCATGTCACTCCCATTTTCGAAATGGATATGTGAGGTGCCCAATAGGCCGATATCGTTGGTCGTTGCATTGGGAATAAGCACTTCCCCACCAAAGTTCATGTTGGTCTGATGCATACCCTGCAATCCCAAAATGCTTTCGAAATGCCCATATTTAGGGAGGTTGTATTGTAAGTTATAATTGAAGGATTTTAGTTCCATATCCAATTCGGCCACCGCCTCGGTTCCCATGGGAACAAACTCCTTTCTGAGGTTTAGCGTATACCCTAAGATAGCATCCAAGCTTGAATTTTTGAGGAAAAGGTTCGTTTTTAGGCTTAGGATATGGTTATCAATATGTTGATAAGGGGTGGTTGGGGAACGTTCTTGGGTTTGCTCCCCAAGTGCTTCGGGGATACCTAGTTTAAGGTTGTTGAAGTTATATCGAAGCTCGGTTTTGAAGTTGGTGATTTGATAGGCCATTCCAGTTTTAAGATCATATTCGGAAAATCTGGAATTTGTCACACTTTCTCCCGAACCCGTACGATAGTCGACATGTGAGGCCGCACTCCCACGGATCAAAAATTTTAACTTTTCCCCTGAGGTTTGCAAACCTACATTTGCATTTAGTCCTTCGGTATTGGAAAAATAATTCATATTGATATCCCCTTTGGTTTTACCCGAATCCGCAAACTTTTCTGGGTTCAAATACAATACCCCGCCCATTGCATCTGAACCATAAAGCAGGGAAGAGGGGCCTTTGATGACCTCAACACTTTCTATTCCAGCATCGCTGATCCCAAGACCATGTTCATCGCCGAATTGCTGGTTTTCCAATCGGATCCCTTGGGTATAAACAACAACACGATTAGAACTTAGGCCACGGATAACCGGTTTCCCAATACCGAGCCCAGTCGAAACACTTTCTACTCCAGGAATATTGGTAATTCCATCCGACAGGGTTATAGCACCCTTGGTTTTGAGTTCTGCAATGTTGGCACGCTCTACTTTCATCACGTTTTCGCGCTGTAGCTTATGGAAAGGGGTAGAAACAATAACCTCTTCCATTTCAATGGCGGTAGGAATGAGTGTAATATCTAAATTATTAATACCTACCTTGATTTGAAAGGTTGTGGAAAATGTTCCAAAACCAATATAAGAACCTATTATTTTAAAACTCCCTGCAGGTAAATTATTAATTTGATAGTTGCCGTCAACATCGGTTACCGTACCTTTTTCCAACTGTGGAAAATAGACTTCCACCTGCTCCATAGGTGACCCATCAGTTGCATTGACAATAGTTCCTGTGAGCGAATTTTGAGCATTCGCCGTTATAAAGGTGGCAATGAATATCAATGAAATAATCGATTTCGTCATAAGGTATTAATGTAATGTAAGGCAATAAAGAAAAGGTTGTACTCCTATCCATAAGTAGGTGGTGCCCGCAAAGAATAATGAATCCCTGAAGGGGGTTTGCAGGTTTCCATGAAGGGAAAGGATATTTCAAGTGCCGAGGCTTTCAGCAAAGAGCTATAGCTCAATATAGCAGGATAGAACTGAGGGGAAAACTTTATTTTTTGGAAATCACACGCCAGACTGGCCTTTTGTATGAGGGACATGCCGTGCTGTGGACCTTGCTCTTTAAAATGGCCATGAAGTAAATAGGAAAGTTTCAACACTGGGGGTGCAATAAAACCCATCACAAGCAGTAATGGGAAACCAGCGAGGATAGACTTTTGGAAATCTGATTTCACAAAACAAATCTACTTATTTGTGTGGTACAAATTCCGTTAAACAAATCGTAATTTATTTGATAAGAAAACCCAATCCTATCCGGTTCAACATTTTCTTTTCAAATGCCCAGAAGAATTTGAATTGGCCGAAAAGCCATCCGAACAGGATCAGCAACATTTGATAGATCGGGAAAATCAATAATATCCTTGTCATCCAATACAGCCAAGCAGATGTCTGCTCCCGTCCCATACCAAAAAATTCGGTCAATGGTGCAGCCAATTTTGTGGCTACGGAACCGGTTACCGCAAAAACAATAATAATCACAATGATTTGTAAATTGGAGTCTACTCCCCATCGCTTTTTCAATCTCTTCATGATCAGATTTGGCTTCTGTGGCAAATATAGCGTTTAAACTCTTGGAACGAAAGGGCCAAGGGTCTGCTTATACTTGCGTTGAAAATAAATGAAGTAGTTATAAAGTTTATAATTTACCTCATATCCATAGTCTATGTTTGCGTCATAGTTGATCTGAAGTTCGTAAAGGTTTGGGTTATACCTCATAGG
>JBBKWR010000304.1:0-9830 GCA_037969055.1 Flavobacteriaceae bacterium
AACTTACACACTTCACAGGATAGTGTCCTATTTTTTCAACTTGGATTTTAAAACTTCTATTTGGAAAATGATTTCGCTTTAGAATTAAATTTGTCAACTTAGAGTTCCATAAAACCGCCGGTTTATGGGACGGTTTGATAATCGTTTAGAACTTCATATTCAAAAGTCTCATCCGTGGTCCTTTTTAGTAGTTTCGTTATTTCACCTTTTTTGGCACAATAGTAAGGTTGATTAACCTTATAAAGGAGTCCAACTTACTAGGTAGGATATTCTTGAATTCTATTTTTCAAGTTATTGGAATTCGTCTGATTAACTTTGCCTTCCAATTTCTCCCGCAATATTTGCATATCGTCATAAACTTTTCTTGCTACCACCTTGGCGTAAATCTGTGTAGTGGCCAACCTCGTATGCCCAAGCATCTTGGAAATGGTTTCAATGGGCACGCCATTGGTCAGGGTAACGGTGGCTGCAAAGGTATGTCTGGCCATGTGAAAGGTAAGGTTCTTTTGAATCTCTGCCAGCGGGGCTATTTCCTTTAAATAGGCATTCGTTTTTTGGTTGGAAATCATGGGAAACAAGGTATTGTTTATTACAGATCGTTTATCGGTCATGTAGCATTTTATCAAATCCAGTGCCTTATTTAGCAACTGAATTTTTACCGGATTTCCGTTCTTTTCCCTCTTGGTAACGATCCAGTAAGTATCCATACCCAATACCAAACTTTCCTTGGTCAATAACATTAGATCTATATAGCTGATTCCTGTATAGCAGCTAAATACAAACAAATCCCTTACCGTATTTAACCGCTTTGAATTAATAGCTAATACTTCTAATCTTTCCAGTTCTTTGGCTGTCAGGTATCCTCTTTGGGTTGGGATTAATTTTTGTTTGAATTTACGGAACGGGTCATGGTCTATCCATTCCATATTGTAGGCAAGGGTGATCATCTTGCGCAATCGCTGTAAGTGTTTCATTATGTCATTGTTACCTATTTGCTTCTTATTGTGTCTAGGTTTATGGCTGCGAAGAAAATTTTCAAAACTCAGGATAAACCGGTAGTCAAGTTCCACAAGTTCCATGTCCTCTCTCTTGTATTCTGTTTTTACGAATAGCAGGATATATTTTTGACTGGTCAGGTACAGTCGGGACGTATTGCTGTGTAGTTTTTGGAACATTTTGGCTTTGTGGTACGCTATGATATCCCCTAAGGTGTAAAGTCTTGCCTTATCATCCCCTAAGAATTTGGATTTTATGGCTTGTGGGGTGATGCGTTTATCATCGGCCCTTAATTCATGGTAACATTGAAATCATTCGGTATGGACCTCATTCAGGTACTGATTAAGATCCTTGGCCGTTAGGCTGTTACCCTTTATTCTTTGCATGCGGGCATTCCAAAGCCGTGTATCGATCCTTCGCTTAAGGCTGATATTGAGTTTTTACCCATCTATGGTTATTCTAGCGTAAAGGGGGGCTTGATTGTTCTTAATTCTTTTGGCGTAAATCCAAAATAGAATAGAAAATGTGGAAGAAGTGCGCATGACATTCATCTTTAAGTTAAACTTAGTTGAAGACGAAAGTCAAATCACCGGTAAATCGTTTATCCCATTGCTTGTGAATAAACAGCATCAAGATACAAAACATTTGTAAAAAAATGTTGACGATTTGTGAACTCTTATACTTGGTATTATATGAGTTCATTTGAAATCAAAAAAACGTAAAGCACTGTAAATCAATTAATTTTAATCTTTTTTAGGTGCCTTTAAATGTTAAAAAGTGACCTCACCAGGAATCGAACCTGGATCTAAAGTTTAGGAAACTTCTATTCTATCCGTTGAACTATGAGGCCAATAAAATAAGAGGGCAAAAATAAAGTATTTTTTGGGAGCGTCGAAAGCACATCGCTACTTATTTGAATCACATATTGCGATTAGTTAAGCAATTCTGCCCTACATCACCTTTTTCGGTTACATCCCTATCCCTTATTTATTATCTTGTAGACTGAATTCGTCCTTCTAAAACCGATATTATGAAGAAGCCCACCAACTCCAGAAGAAATTTTATCAAAAAAGGTGGCATGGCCGCTGTAGCAGGAAGTCTTTTACCACACTTCAGTGCCAAAAGCTATGCGCGTATCATCGGTTCAAACGAAAGAATAAAGGTGTCGGTGATGGGCGTCAACAGCCGTGGCAATGCCTTGGCACAGAATTTTGCAGCCCAGGACGGTTGCGATGTGATCCATGTTTGTGATGTCGATAGCAGAGCCGTTACAGCCTGTTTGACTGCGCTAAAAGACCGCCAGACCTTTGATGCAAAAGCCTATACCGATTTTCGCAAATCATTGGAAAGTAAGGAGGTAGATGCCCTGGTCATCGCCGCCCCAGATCATTGGCATGCGCCCGCATCATTATTGGCCATGCAGGCGGGCAAGCATGTATATGTAGAAAAACCCTGTAGCCATAATCCCAACGAAGGCGAAATGCTGGTCGAAGCGGCGGGGAAATATGGCAAAATCGTTCAAATGGGGAACCAAAGACGTTCTTGGCCCAACGTCATTGAAGGGATAGAGGCCCTTAAAAATGGGGCCATAGGACGCGTTTATTTTGGCAAAGGTTGGTATTCGAACAACAGGCCATCCATCGGAATAGGCAAAGAAACACCGGTACCCGATTGGTTGGACTGGGAGCTCTGGCAAGGCCCTGCCCCTCGAAAGAACTTTAAGGACAATCTGGTGCACTACAACTGGCATTGGCATTGGCATTGGGGTACTGGGGAGGCGTTGAACAATGGCACACATATGATCGACCTTTTACGCTGGGGCATGGATGTGGATTTTCCCGTCAAGGTAAGTTCTAACGGCGGCCGATATCGTTATAAAGATGATTGGGAAACCCCAGACACCCAAATCATCAACCTAGATTTCAATAACGGCACGACCATGTCCTGGGAAGGCAGAAGCTGCAATGGAAAGGATATTGCGGGCAGCGCCGTAGGGGTTATTTTTTACGGGGAAAACGGAAGTATGCTCATCCCTAGCGGCAATAGTTATACGCTTTTTGATTTGGATGGAAAAGAAGTGAAAGCAGTAGAACATGCGGAGGTGATAGATGCCAGAAACAAAAGCAATCCCGCAGAAAAACTGGATGCCCTTCACATACAGAACATGTTCAATGCCATACGAAACGGCAGCGGGTTGAACGCAGGGGTAGACTCTGGTCATAAAAGTACCCTACTTGTGCAGCTTGGAAACATTGCACAACGGGTGGGGCAATCATTGGATATCGATCCTACGAATGGCCATATCTTGAACAATGACGAAGCACAAAAATTATGGTCCCGGTCTTATGAAAATGGTTGGGAAATGAAATTGTAAAGCACAAAACGATGGAATCCAGACGGTCTTTTTTGAATAAAGCAGGCAAAGGTTCGGCGCTGTCAGCCCTAGCCCTTTCCTCCCCTCTCCAGCTTATTTCCCAGTTTAGCCCAATAACGCACACCCAAATCAAACCCTTTGTCATCGGCATTATCGGTGCCGAAAATTCGCATACGGCAGGTTTTGGAAAGTTGTTCAACATAGATAAGGCATTTCCTGGAATGGTAGTAAAATACGTTTGGGGCGAGACCGAGGCGTTTGCCCAAAAAGCCATGAAAGAGGGCGGTATTCCCGAAAGGGTAAAAGACCCGAACGATATGCTGGGCAAGATCGATGCGCTGATCGTCGATCATCGGCACGGAAAGTTTCATTTGGAACCGGCCAGTCCTTTTGTTGCAACCGGAATCCCGACGTTTATAGACAAGCCTTTCTGTTATCGTGCTTCAGCTGGCAAAGCATTTTTAGAATTGGCCAGAAAGCATGGTACGCCCGTAACTTCCTTTAGTTCCATTGCGCACAGCTACGAAACCTTCGATATTAAAGAACAACTGAATGACATACCGGACATCAAACAAGTAGTTCGTTACGGGCCAGTGGACCTGGAATCTGAATACGGTGGTATTTTTTTCTACGGAGCGCATATGGTTCAACCCCTATTATATCTGTTTGGCGATCAGGTTCAAAGGGTTCAAGTACATAAAAACGGCAAGAACAGCAGTGCAAGTCTAGTTTTTGCGAATGGCATGCTGGCGACCCTAATTTTTACGACCAAAAAATACGGCTGGCAGACCCATATTGAAACTGACGAAGGTATCATGGCCCTAAAATCGAGGGTGGAAGAAAAAAAGCCCGCAAAAAATTATATAGATATGGTAGAAATGTTCAAAACGCGCAAGGAACCCCGTAGCCATGAAAGCATCATCCACTGCGTGTCCGTATTGGAATCACTTGAAAAATCGGTGGCCAGCGGCCAATGGGAAGCGGTACTTCCATGACCGATAAAAATAATAATATATACAAGCCCTACGGGGACCCCTCTACCCGCTTTGATACTTCGTGCGAATGCACAAACCTCCCACAACAATCAAAGGATCAAAGAGATCTTGCCTTCAAGGATCCACCGGTCTTCAATATTAACCACCCCAACCAGGTCGAAGTGGTTTTTTGAAAGGGACGTTCGAATCCTGCCATTGCCAAAGAGGGTCATCAGACCTATCGCGAAGTACCAAAACTGTTTAGATATGAATCATAAGCCACAACTTTCGTTATCTTAGGAGGCCAATCCAGCGAAAATATTTCTCGATCCAATGGAAATAACCGCAAGCGGAAAATTAATTACAAAATAGTGTTATGCGACTGGTTCAGTTTTTAACGAAGGATGGCAAGCAGGCCATTGCAAAAGTTCTCGGCGATCAATTGCAATTGATATTAAACCATCGGACGATCTATGATATGGCCAGTGGTGCAATAACTGCGAATAAACGGTTAGATAAATTTATTGCCGAAAACCTATCCTCCGAAATTTTGGATTATAGGGAAATTATTTCCGCCAATCGATTGCTATCGCCAATTCAGCATCCGGACCCCTCCAAATTTTGGATTACCGGTACTGGGCTCACCCATATTGGATCCGCAGAAACCAGGGATGCCATGCACAAGGCACTGGAAAAAGAAGATCTTTCCGATTCCATGAAAATGTTCAAAATGGGTTTGGAAGGCGGAAAGCCAAACCAGGACAGCATTGGAGTACAACCAGAATGGTTCTACAAAGGCAATGGAAATATCGTAGTGGCCCCTGGTGGTCCTTTTGATTTTCCCGATTACGCCCTCGACGGCGGGGAAGAACCCGAAGTCGCTGGCATTTACCTCATTGGTCCAAATGGCACGCCATACCGTCTGGGATTTGTCCTGGGCAATGAGTACAGCGACCATATCATGGAAAGGATCAACTACCTCTACCTGTCCCACTCAAAATTGCGTCAATGTTCCTTCGGACCCGAACTGTTGATCGGTGAACTGCCGAATACCATTACGGGCAAAGTATCGGTAATAAGAAATCGAAAGACGCTATGGACCAAAGAATTTAAAAGTGGTGCGGACCATATGATCCACAGCCTACAAAATTTAGAGTATCATCATTTTAAATACAAGTTGTTGCGCAATCCGGGCGACCTACATTGCCATTTCCTGGGTACGGCCACATTTAGTTTTGCGGATGGAATTAAGGTGGAGGACGGGGATCAATTTCGAGTCGAGTCGGAACTTTTTGGGAAACCTTTGGTCAATACCGTTCACAAAAGCGCTCCACAAAGGGTTCACATCAAAACCTTGTAAGAGAAGGCAAAACCTTGCTGTTTCATGTTCCCTTCACTCGATGAAATTAAACGACCGCTGGGTGCACCGATTAATCCATAAAAAGAATTGGCAAGGCCAGCGATATTGCCGGGAACAGTGTTACCAAAATCAGCACCAAAACCCTGACCAATAAAAAGGGTAGGCCTGCCTTGCTAACCGCCCCTATTGAAACCTTCCCAATACTTGAAGCTACGAACAGACAAACACCGACCGGAGGGGTCGTTAAGCCAATAATGAGGTTCAATACCGCAATCACTGAAAAATGGATAGGATCGACATCGACCCCTACCGCCACTTTTAAAAGAATGGGGAAGAGGATCAGCAGCGCGGCCAACGTCTCCATAAAAGTGCCTACGACTATGAGCAATAAATTGATCAATAACAATACCGCATATTTATTTGTGGTCAAACCCAGTATCCCATTGGAGATACTCTGGGGAATTTGTTCCGTAATTAAAATGTACCCGAAGAGATTGGCAAAGCCCACCAACACCATTAATGAAGCCGATGTTTTCATGGAATCCAACAGCACTACCTGTACTTTTTTATAATTCAATTTTTTATATACGAATTTCCCGATGATCAGCGCATACACTACAGCGATAATCGAGGCCTCGGTAGGTGTGAAAATACCACCGATGATGCCATAAAGAATAATGAAGGTCATTAAAAGCGCCCAAAAGGTATCCACAAATCCACGCGAAATTTCTTTGAGGCTACTGCGCCGATGTTTGGGATATTTCCGACGTCTTGATATGATATAGGCGGTGATCATTAGTCCTATGCCCAACATAAGACCGGGAAGGGCCCCGGCCAGGAACAATTTGCCAACCGACAAGCCACTTAAAGTCGCCGCGATGATCATCGGAACACTTGGTGGAATGATGGGCCCTACCGTAGACGAGGCGGCAGTAACGGCACAGGAAAAATCAGCATCGTAACCCTCTTTTTTCATCGCTGGGATCAGTATTGATCCCATGCTGGCGGTATCGGAAATGGCGGTTCCGGAAATTCCTGCGAACAGCATCGAAGCCCCTATGTTCACCAATGAAAGTCCGCCCCTTATATGGCCTAGCAAATGGTTACAAAAAGTAATTATTTTCTCAGTGAGCCCCCCTTGGTTCATAAGATTTCCAGCCATAATAAAACCTGGCACGCTGAGCAATACAAAAACATCGATGCCAGAATACATTTTCATGGGAACAATGATCAAGGGAATACCTTTGGCCAATAAATAACAGAAGCAAGCCAACCCCAATGCGAAGGCGATAGGAAAACGAAGTACAAGGCATACAATAAATACAACCACCAAGATCCAAATCATAGGCGTTGTTTTTTAATCGTTCTTGCTATTTTGACCCATAAATAGTAGGATATGGATATCGACATGATGAACATACTAAAAAACGCAATCCCCATGTTAAAACCCATGCTTGGTGACTTTTCGGGGATGCCCAGCACTATGAACTTGACCGAAAAAAGGGCCATCGTCAAAAAAAGCAACAAACTGAACAGTGGAATAGCAATCTCCAATACTTTTTTGACTTTTTTTCCAAGATAGTTATAGAACATATCAAGGTGTACATAAAAATCATTTTTCATGGCAAGTCCAGCGGCGAAAGACATCGCATATATAAAGAACAAGCGAGAGGCCTCTTCTGTCCATGATGGGGTCTGCAACCATGAAAATCGACAGACGATTTGAAGCAGCACCGTACAGATCAGGCCCCATGTAAACAATAAAGTGCCTATCTTAAGTAAACGTCCCAAATTTTTATAGCGCATCTTCTTTTTCTTGTTTCAGTTGATGGTAAATTTTCTGCATTGCGGGGGAAAGGCTTTCATAAATGGCTTTCTCACATTTTTTTGCAAAGGCCTCCTTATCCACCTCGATGAAAATCATGCCTTTCGCCTTAAGTTCTTCCTGGACGCTCTTTTCATTCTCCAAAAAGAGCTTGTGCTCGTATTCCTGCATCTCCTTACCTGCTTGCAAAAAAATCTCTTGGAGATCCGGCGGAAGTTTTTGGAATTGTTTTTCGCCCACTACCGGATATACCCAACTGAGCACATGACCTGTTAGGTTCAAATACTTCTGCACTTCGGCAAACCCGGCATTATTGATCATGGCAAATGGATTTTCCTCTGCCTCTATGGTGCCCTGTTGCAAAGAGGTAAAAACTTCAGAAAAAGCCATGGGTGTGGGTTTGGCCCCAAGGGCGCTCCATGTGGTGACAAAAGAAGGAACGTTGGGTACCCTAATGATCAAGCCCTTTAAGTCATCTGGATGTTTTATTGGCCGATTGGAAGTAAGGTGTCGCGGGCCCCTTTGAAAATGTCCCAAAGCCCGTAAACCCGCTTTTTGAATCATCTTCTCTTCCATCAATTTACCGATGGGCCCGTTGATATACCGATTCATGTCAGTGGAATCCTGCATCAGGAAAGGGAGTTCGCAAAAAGTCGCTTCTTCGAACCAATTGGTCAATGTTGACCCTGTCGTGGTCATTTCGATCACCTCAGCTTGGATCAACCTAATCGCCTCTATTTCCTTGGCCAGCTGCTCGGATGGGTACAATTCAACCTTGATCCTCCCCTTGGACCGTTCCTCTATGATCTCGGCAAAATGAGCGAAGCCTTGGTACCAAGTATGGTTTTCGTTGACGAGCAGCGCAGTTCTAAATAGGAATTCCGGTTCCGTCCCGTTCGGTTTGCAGTTGCCCATAACCAGAAGGGATAACAGCAGCACAAATTTGATAAAGTATTGTGGGGTGCTATGCTTTTCTTTGGCCATGATTAATTCGATTATCAATCATCCCAGACCTCTACGATCATTTCTACTTCCACAGCAATATTATTGGGCAAGGATCCCATGCCAACAGCTGCCCTGGCGTGTTTGGCGCGTTCGCCGAATACCGCTACCATCAAATCTGAATAGCCATTGATCACTTTGGGATGATCGGTAAATTCTGGAGTGGCATTGACCATCCCCAGTACTTTTACGATACGCTTTACGCGGTTCAGGTTTCCAAGTTCAGTTTTTAGGACCGCAAGCTGGTTGATCCCCGTAATACGTGCCGCCTCATAGCCTTGTTCAATAGTGAGATCTGCCCCTACCTTGCCCATTATATATTCGCCATCATCCTTGAGTGGTCCCTTTCCGGCCAAAAAAATGAGATTGCCGGTTTGCACAGCGTTCACATAATTGGCGACCGGGCTTGAGGGCGTGGGCAACTGAATGCCCAGGGACACCAGTTTTGCCTCGGGGTCGTATCCATCGGGAATGGCTTCTTTGTTGATCGTTTCAGTTTGGGAAACCGGTTTATTTTCATGCACCGAGTTACAGGACATCATGATGGCCAAAAATAGTATTGGTAAGAAAAGTTTCATGTGGATATGGTTTAAATTTTTAGGTATTCGACAAAATTTCTTTGAGCCGTTTAGCGACGATCCGTTCCTGACCGGGATCCATCATCCAGGTGGTCATGCCGATCATGTTATCGTCCCCCACCGATGAAATTGCGGGGTGTCCGTCCATTAATTTCTTTCTGGCTTCTGGTGGGGTTATCTTCACTTTTGTAATGTCCCATTTAATTCTGAGGGAAGGTACATGGTTCGCGTGGGGCGGCACGTGTATTTCGGTTTCCACCCCTGTTACCGAACGGGCACTATCACTGATCAATTTAATTTGACTTTCCCAAAGTTCCCATTCTTTTTGATGGTCTTTTGTCAGGTAAAGCTCCAAGGCCACCAACATACCCAATACCTCTTCCTTGTTTACCTTCATGCCCCGGGCAATAGTCGTTCCCCTTGGTGGGGTGTGCAGGCGTGCGGCTTCAATATATTTACGTTTTCCCAATAAGAGGCCGGCACTTTGGGGTCCCCGAATCCCTTTGCCTCCAGAAAATGCAACAAGGTCGAATCCCATTTTGGTGAACTTAAAAAGGTTGTCCACCGGGGGCACATCTGCAGCACAATCAATAAATGTTGGTATTCCGTGCTTCTTTCCCAAGGCTACAAATTCCTCCCTTTTGATCTCTCCTTCTTCCGTATTGGCGTTCAAAAACCAAAGCATGGCGGTTTGATTTGAAATGGCCTTTTCAAGTTCTTT
>JBBKWR010000305.1:0-4390 GCA_037969055.1 Flavobacteriaceae bacterium
TAAGAAAGGAAGAATCCATCGCGGAAGCGTAAACCACCCGACTGGAATCCAGGAACATAGGAGAAAAATCGGAATATTTGGAATTGATCGCCATATTCTTGATTTCAAAGTTTTGGGTACTGCCAAGAATATTGTCGAGCGCTATCTCGTTTGCATTGGGCTTGGCGCTAGCATAATCCGAAGCATCGCCCTTCGCCATTTTCTTATTGTACAATCGCGTCAGTTTCTTAGCCCTGGAATACTTTCCGGTACCCTTTAACGAATGTGCATACCTAAAGATATTATCTGCCGAAAGTTCATCTCCATATTGTTCATATAACACGTTGTACCAGCCATAGGCCTTCTCCATATTCGTATTGAAATAATGGGCATCCGCGGCCTTTTGGATGACGTCGAACGAATAATTTTCTCCCCCGGCGGATAGGGCTTCCTCATATAGGTCTGCCGCTTCTGCATACCACATCTTATCGAAATAGGTATCGGCCTTTTCTACAAGTCTGCTTTTATTGGGATTTCCATAATTTATGTCCTGATTTGGCTTTTGACCTACATTGGGGAGTACATTGTCTTCGTTATTGATTGCAAGGGGCCCAAGTTCTTCAAAGGGGTCTTCATTAAATTCCTGTTCAGCGGCAATTAATGGTTCATCGGCCGGATCGCTTTCTTCCACTTTCATGATCCAGAGCTGTTCTTTATGGTTCCCGTCCAATTGGCTGGCGCAGGCATTAATGGCCTCTTGTCCTGACGTATGGTATTCCAGATATAGATAATTTAGGCCATTTTCCGCGACCTTTATGTAGTTCGATTCAAAACCTTTTTTCTTGTACTTTTTGGCCATGCTATTTGCGTTGTGTTCATCGCTATAAACACCGGCAATAATGTAAAAGCCATTTTTTACACCTTCAAGGTGCTTAAAAGTCCTAGTGGGAATGTTGTTTGCCTTGGCATCGGCCAAAAAACCATAATCCTCGACGCCCACCTTACGGCTAATGCCCATAGCGGCTAAGGTTGATGATTCCTTTTTTGCCAAAATCCTGTTATTCGGAACTTCAACTGGAGCAAGATTATCTTGTACCGCAATGATCCAAAGATCCGCGTTGTATTGCCCTTGCATCCTATTGGCACATGCCGCTATGGCATCACTCCAGATTTTGTGATAATCGAGGTGCACATAATGCAATCCAGTGGTCGGGGCCTTTAAGAAGTTGGCATTGAATCCTTTTTTATTAAATTTCGCGACTGACTTTATTGCGTTCAATGCTTCCCCATAAACCCCAGCTACAACATAAAACCCCTGTTGAACATCCTTTAAATCTTTTAATATTCTGGTCGGAATATTATTTTCTTTCGCCGCTTTTAGGAATTGCTGATCCGCCCTGGCACCCAGTATCGCCTGTGTAGGCGCGGTACTCATTATAGCGGGAACAGGCGTAGCCAAGTCTGCTGGCACATTGGTTTTAGCGGTATCGGCAATTTGGGAGGCTATGATCCAAACCGTATCTTTGAATTGTCCATTGAAACCTGTGGTACAGGCGTTTACCGCTAGTTTAGCTTCCTTATAGTAAGCCAGATATACATAGTGTAGATCGGTATTTGGGTCACTGATAGATTTTGGATTGAAACCTTTCTTTTTTAGGTTTTGAATATACTTTTTAGCATTATACTCACTACTATAAACCCCGGAAATAACGTAATATCCAGTTTTTGCATCTTTAAGGTTATCGAGTCTTCTGTGTGGTATGCCTTTGGTTTTGGCGAGTCGTTCGAATGCCTTATATGTTAGTGGAGCGGTAGGATTGGCGCTAGCATTAAGCGTATTGCCGACAATGGGCGATGTAATTGGGGAAACACTAGCCATCATATCAGAGGAGCCAACGGCAAACGTTCCTAGCGAAATCAAAAAAATGAAGACGGAAATGAGTTTTTTCATGGTTGGCGGCATACAAAATCTTTTTTCACAAGGTTTGGCCATCGTTTTGTGCTGTAAACCAACGGAGATAAACAATTGATGCCCTGTTCGGAATTCGTAATTGGGTTTGTTAGCATTATTAAGGTTGTTCGATCGCAGACCGTGCCATCGATTGGGCTGGCCTTTGATCAAAACTTATTTTAATTTAAACGTCGAAATTAACTTATGTGATGCCCTACCACTACTTTTTGTTGTGAAGAAGTGAAAATATGTGGTGTACGGGGCTGTGAAGTATACTAGGCCATTGGCCCTGCTCGTTTGACCATAAATTGTTGCAAAGGAGAGCACCGAATATGGCAAGAAAATTAATGTGCCAATCGACAAAAAACCAAACGGTATGTTCAATGATTTATTTCCCTTGACAGGTGCAGAAATAAAAAATCCCACTAAAAATAATGGGATTTGATGAAAGGGTACGAATTACTTCTATTTTTTCTTTTCCTCCAATTTGTCATCCTCCTTAGAGGCATCTTTAAATTCTTTGATCCCACTTCCAAGACCCCTCATAAGTTCCGGAATTTTTTTTCCTCCAAACAAAAGAAGAATAACCATCACCACAATGGCGATTTGCCATGGCCCTATTGCTAAAAATATATGTAAAGCTGTCATATTTTATGTTTAATGGATATCAAAGATAGTAAAAAAGTTAATAGCTTGCTGTTAATACTAACGCAATGGTATTATTTAAATTGCACAATCGCAAAGGTGCTTTCCTTTTATTATTAGAATAAAAGATGGTCAGGGATCAAAGGATAAATTTTATGCCATACCCATTCATAATACAATACTAAGTTTATCTTTGTGTAGCTATGGCCAAAAAAGCAAAAAAGAGGGTTGAAATCAAGCGCAAGCTGTTACACAAGTACCGCTTGGTCATTCTTAACGAAAGTACATTCGAGGAAAAAATTTCATTTAAATTAAGTCGGTTGAACGTTTTTGTGACCGGTTCACTTGGAATTATAGGGCTTATAGGATTGACTACTTTATTGATTGCTTTCACCCCATTAAGGGAATATATTCCTGGCTATTCCTCAACAAGGCTTAAAAAACAAGCCACCGATCTAACGTATAAGACCGATTCTTTGGTAAGAACCTTAAATTATACCAATAAGTATTTGGAAAATATCCGTAAGGTGCTCAAGGGCGACATCGAAAACAACGAAATTAATAGGGATTCGCTGTTTGAGCAGTTTAAATTAGATCCCTCCACAGTAGATTTGACACCTATTCGGGAAGATTCCCTTTTAAGGGCGGAAGTAGCTTTGGAGGACAAATACAATTTGTTTGAACGAAAAAATAATGGCAGTAACCCTGTTCTGTTTCCACCCCTTTCTGGTACTATTTCCCAAGGTTTTGAATCAGACAAAAATCACTTTGCCGTAGATGTGGTTGCCGTCAGGGAAACGCCGATCAAGTCCATTGCCGATGGCACGGTTATTTTTGCGGAATGGACTTCGGATACCGGCCATGTTATAATCATTGAACATAAAGACGGACTCTTGAGCGTTTATAAGCACAACGGATCCTTAAACAAAGTGCAGGGAGAAGTAGTGATTTCTGGGGAAGTCATCGCCTCCGTTGGCAATACCGGGGAGTTCACTACAGGACCGCACCTCCACTTTGAGTTATGGAACAATGGGACCCCGGTCAATCCAACAGATTACATCGATTTTAAATAATAACTATGTCCCTAAAATCGATTACCGCCAAAATCTTCGCCAAGAAAATCGCCATGAAAACGGCAAAATGGGTTAATGATCCCCATGGGGCACAGGCCAAGGTCTTTAAAGGAATAGTTGAAAAAGCCGCGCGCACCAAGTTCGGTACAGACCATGGTTTTGGTGACATACAATCCCATGCGGATTTTGTGGTGAGCGTTCCCATAAGGGACTATGAAGAATTAAAGCCCTATATAGAAGAGGTAGTCGCCGGCAAGCATGATATCCTCTGGCCCGGCAAACCCATTTATTTTGCCAAGACCTCGGGCACGACCTCTGGGGCAAAATACATCCCAATTACCAAAGAATCGATCAAACATCAAGTTCGGGCCTCAAGAAACGCCATCCTTAATTACATTCATGAAACGGGGAATTCGAATTTCGTTGATGGTAAGATGATCTTTCTACAAGGAAGCCCTGAACTTCAAGAAAAAAATGGCATCAAACTAGGAAGGCTATCGGGTATTTCGGCGCACTATGTCCCGAAGTATCTACAAAAAAACCGGCTTCCCAGTTGGAAAACCAACTGTATTTCCGATTGGGAAACAAAAGTGGATGCAATCGTTCAAGAGACCTTTAGAGAAAACATGACCGTGATTGCAGGGATTCCTTCTTGGGTACAAATGTATTTCGAAAAATTAAATCTCAGTTCCGGCCAAAAAGTAGGCGAACTTTTTCAAAATTTTCAACTCTTCATCTATGG
>JBBKWR010000306.1:0-3415 GCA_037969055.1 Flavobacteriaceae bacterium
TTACAATAATACCGATGTTTACATTGCTTTATTAGCGCATTACATTATTCTTTTGACTGTGAAAAGCAAACTTGGTGAAATTCATATTCACGATAGTTTTTAGCTATTATTATATTTCTTTGGTAACCCCTCCTAAAGTCAGCATAGCTTGTTGCTCATAGTATGTATAAATAAAGATAACATGAACAATTATGATACCCGTTCATATGCAACCCGCCTTCGATATAAACCTTAAAAAGGTTGTCCGTTTCTGACCTATTATTGTCCGTTTCAGTCCTCAAAACCCGCCTACATTTGTCCTATAAAATATAAGTTATGGAAAAAAATGCAGCTATTTTAATGGCGGATTTATCGGGGTATACCGCACTAACAGAAACCCATGGCGCTAATTCAGCAGCCAATTTAATCGATAAGTTCATCTCTATCGCGGAAAACTGCCTGGTTGGCGACAGCAAACTGCACCAATATGTAGGAGATGAAATTATGTTCATATCCGAACAACCAGATTTTTTGCTCGCCACCGCCCTTAAGCTAGCAGCCAATACATCGAGGGAAGAGCATTTTCTTCAAGTCCATGGAGGTTTACATTTTGGCAAAGTTTTGAAGCGGGCCGATAATTACTTTGGATCTACCATAAATCTCGCATCCCGAATTGCCACTAAAGCCAATGCGGGTAGCTTTTGGTGCTCTGGTGACTTTGTAAACGCAATAACGGATAAATCAATTTGTGCATTTATATCAAATGGGCATCATGTTTTTAAAAATATAACGGGGGAAAAAGAAGTATTTGAATTATGTACGGACGAAATCAAGACCAGTAATATTGATCCGGTTTGCCGTATGTTAATCATAAATCACCGAAATGCAATCCACCATCCAAATGAAGACCAGCTTTATTTTTGCTCTACTCAATGCTTAGAGATATATAGGGAAAACCACAAATTACTTCAACCTTTGAAGGATTAAAAGTAAATCTAAAATAAGTTTGTTACCAATTAAAAATAGAAAACTATGAATTCAGCGATTATAGGAATTTCTTCAGGGCTTTTGATCATCTTACTATTTAGTATTTTGAAGCAATTGGATAAAATGGTTATGTACGGGCTCATACTTTCTGGGATCGGTTTCCTCTATGTTGGTTTTGTCTGGACCGATATAGGGGCCTTGATCGTGAATGCCATCCAGGCCATGCTATTTATATTTTTGGCGTATTTTGGTATTAAAAAAAGTGTATATATACTCGTACTGGGCTACTTCCTCCATGGATGCTGGGATCTTGCATATGATTTATTTGCAGAACCCGGATTGATCCCCCCAAACTATGATCTGTTTTGCTCAACTCTTGATTTTATTGTGGGTGCATATATTTTAGTTTTCAAAAATCAGTTCAAGGTCAATAGATTTTCCAATACAGCAGTTTTATGAACTCAACCAGGCCAATGGTCAACTGTTTGGTTTACCCACGCTGCAGATCTGTGGTAGTGCATAGTTTAATACTCATTATCATTTCGTTTTAATAATTCGATTGCCATTCCATTTATTTTATAATTTAATAAAAAAAATATGCAAAAGGTTGCATTCATCATTCCCCCAACGGTTGAGTTACTGGATCTTGCCGGTCCGGTACAGGTATTTACCGAAGCTAAATTTTATGGACTTGATATTGATATTGAATTTTATCAATTTCAGGACGACCCAGTTAGTACAGCGGGATTGGGCTTTGAAAAAATAAAGAAATATAAGGAAGCTAAATTCAAGGAAGGTGATTTTGTCTTTGTCCCAGGTATGCATTTTGAATACGTCAGGAGTATTGCCTTTAAGGCAGAAAGGGAATTTTTCAATTGGTTAAAAGACTGTTCGGATAATAAGGTTACTGTTTGTTCAATTTGCAACGGGGCCTTTGCTTTAGGCCATGCCGGATTATTAAAGGACACAGAATGTACTACACATTGGCGAAGGGTAAATGAATTGCAAATGCAGTTTCCCCAGGCTAGCGTCGTATCCGATATCTTATTTGTTAAGAGCAATAATGTTTACACCAGTGCCGGCATCAGCGCTGGTATCGACCTTGCTTTGGCAATTCTTGAAGATTTAAAGGGTCCGCTATTTGCGCATAAGGTAGCAAGAGGTCTTGTGGTGTATCACCGGCGGAGTGGCAAACACAGACAACAAAGCATTTATCTCGACTACAGAAACCATATTAATCCACATGTACATAAGGTACAGGACTTCCTGATTGATAATCTTTCCAAGGAGAATGATATCGCATCCCTCGCAGCACTTGTTGGAATGAGTTCAAGAAATCTGAGCAGGGTATTTAAGGAAAAGACGGGGTCCACTATTTTGGAATACCTTACCCTGCTACGAATAGAATATGCAAATACCATGCTTAATAACCCTGAATATACGCTTGAATATATAGCCTCTAAATGCGGATTTAAAACCGCAAGGCAATTGCAAAGGATATTAAAGAATTAATATCCTAACCACTTCCGATTGCTATGAATTCTTGAGTTTATTAAGTCGGGCAAACTCGACACAATTCATTTTTACTGCACAAAGTGGGATCGGCAGCAACCCATATCTCATTATAACTGATTAAAGTGGCATGACAAGGACACTTTAATATCGGGATTGAAATAAACAGAAAAGACTTTATTATTATTTTTTAAAAGTAGCGCATTCCATCTTGAATTGTAATCTTCGATGGTACTGCCTTTGTGGTTCAAAATGGATTATATGGTCGATCACATGTCTTGCAAAATTTCAGTAACTTTGCACTTATTCTTACTATGAGTCCCCAAAACATTAACAACCGCAGATATAAAAAGGCGCTGCTACAATCGTCTTTTTTAAAGGATTCCAGTGCCGATTCCATTGATTCCCTTTTAGCGCAAATGACACCGGAACATTGGAGTGCAAAAAGTTTTAAAAATAGTCTAGAAGTGGCTTCGACTTTTCACTTTATCGTTTCCGGAAGGGTAAAAGTGTACAAATCCAATCCCGATTCCGGAAGGGAACACACGGTATTTGTTTTGTCAAAAGGGGATGTTTTTGATGTCCTGTCCTTGTTGGATTCGGAACCGCATGATGTTTATTGGGAGGCCTTGGACGCATTGGAAGTATTAAAAATTCCCATGAATCAAATGCGATTGTGCATCAATGAATACCCAGCAATGCATAAGGCTATTTTGTACTATTTAGGAGAGCGTATGCGACAGTTAATGGATGTTGCCACTGATGTTACCCTTCATAGCACCTTGGTACGCCTAGCCGCCTTGCTCCTAAAAAATATTAATGGGGAGACCCGCAAACTGGAATTGATCAATAATTTACCCAACGATGAGATTGCAGGCCTTATTGGCACTACCAGATCTGTAGTTAGCAGGCACATCCAAGAATTGAAACGTTGCGG
>JBBKWR010000307.1:0-3119 GCA_037969055.1 Flavobacteriaceae bacterium
AATAATAGGATGATTTCTCTCCCAAAGAAGGAATTACTGAAGTTATATTTAAAGTAATTTTTATCATGTCGGTTTTAGAAAAAACAGCAAGTCAGGACGCCATTGCATTGGAAGACAAATACGGCGCCCATAATTATCACCCATTACCTGTAGTCTTGAACAGGGGAGAAGGCGTTTTTGTATGGGATTTGGAAGGAAAAAGATACTATGATTTTCTATCGGCCTATTCTGCCATTAACCAAGGTCACTGCCATCCAAAAATCGTTGGTGCCCTCACCACACAGGCCCAAACATTGACCTTGACTTCAAGGGCTTTTTATAACGATAAGCTTGGGCAATACGAAAAATACCTTTGTGAAACCTTCAGGTTCGATAAGGTGTTGCCAATGAATTCTGGGGCAGAAGGGGTAGAGACAGCATTAAAGATATGTCGAAAATGGGGCTACGAAAAAAAGGGGATTCCTGAAAATAAGGCCCAAATCGTTGTTTGCAAAAATAATTTTCATGGAAGGACCACTACGATTATTTCCTTTTCGAGCGATCCGTTAGCCTTCAAGAATTTTGGTCCATTGACCGATGGATTCATTTCAATTGAGTACGACAACCTGGAAGCGCTTGCTGCTACCTTGGAAAATAATAAAAACATTGCCGGATTCTTGGTGGAGCCCATTCAGGGCGAGGCCGGGGTGGATGTACCGTCAGAAGGCTATTTAAAAGGGGCAAAGGCCCTATGTCAAAAGCATAATGTACTTTTCATTGCCGATGAAATTCAAACGGGGATTGCCAGAACCGGAAAACTTTTGGCGACCTGTGGTAATTGTTCCTGTAGCGATAGGCATTGCAGTGGAACACCAGAAGTAAAGGCCGATATCCTTATATTGGGAAAAGCTCTTTCGGGAGGGGCCTACCCCATATCTGCCGTGCTGGCCAATGATGATATTATGGATGTTATTAAGCCCGGTAACCACGGTAGTACCTTTGGGGGAAATCCAATTGCAGCAGCGGTCGGCTTAGCTGCGTTGGAAGTCATCAAAGAGGAAGCATTGGCACAAAATGCTTTTGAACTTGGGGAAATATTTAGGGGAGAACTCATTAAGTTCATTCCAACATGTAATATTATATCGGCGGTTAGGGGCAAGGGATTGTTGAATGCAATCTTGATCAACGATACCAAGGACAGTACCACTGCTTGGGACATTTGTCTGGACCTAAAAGAAAACGGGCTTCTGGCGAAACCAACCCATGGCAACAAGATTCGATTCGCCCCACCTTTGGTCATGACGAGGGACCAGATGCTCGATTGTCTGTCGATCATTAAAAAGTCACTGAGACGTTTTG
This sequence comes from Flavobacteriaceae bacterium, assembly GCA_037969055.1. Lineage (GTDB taxonomy): Bacteria > Bacteroidota > Bacteroidia > Flavobacteriales > Flavobacteriaceae > Pelagihabitans. The sequence goes on from JBBKWR010000307.1 coordinate 1,339, forward strand.
AAAAATAAAAAAATCCCCTCGTATTAATCGAGGGGATTTTTTTATCAATTTCAGGTATACTTTAAAATGAGTTGTCCCAATTGCCCGAAGCGAAAATGGCAACAATGACTCCAAAATAGAGTATTAGGAACAATAGATAGATGGCGGCAATGGCAATCCCTATATAAGAAAGGATTCTTCCAGTTTTTACATTTTCGTATCCAGTATAGTTGCCAGGATTTTCCATGTAGATATTTTCGGCTTTTTTAGCCTTCGATAGCCCTATGAAACTGAAAATAGCGCCGAAGGGGCCGCAACAGATAGCGGTCAATACAATTGATAATATGCCAAATGTCAAAGCGTCACTTGCGCCCGGTAGTGGGGTTTGGTTCATATTATTGCTTTTATTGCTCTATTCCGTATTGTTCCATGGCTTCATTTACCTTTTCCATATAACCTTCCCATCCACCCATCTGGTAAATGCTGATAACCGTATACAACAAATAGGCCAAGCCAATTCCGAATACGATCCAGGTAATTATCTTAGCGGTCTTCAGTTGGCTGTAATTGGAATAGTTTTCAGGATTCGCATTGTACTTTTTTTGATCGCCATTCACTAAAAACAAGCCGATTCCTCCAAAAAGAATGGCAGGGAGCCCGGCGAAACAGCAACATACAAAGCCGAGAATGGCTAGCACGATAATGATCGTTACGTTGGGCAATTTTTGTTGTTCCATGATAAAAGGTTTAGTTAGATTAATTTTAGGATAAAGTTACCAAGGATCAATACGACGCTTGATACCAATAGGGTGATGGTAATTAGGTTTGAATATTTAATTTTAATATAGGAGTTGGCCAATAAAAAAAGTAACAACGCAATAATGTTATAAATGGCAGGATACATGTAGAATGCCTCGACAAAATCCCCTCTCATTAGAAAAGCGACCGATCTTTGCAATCCGCAACCGGGGCATTCAACCCCGAATATCTGCTTGCTCAAACAAGGAAACATAAAATCCTCAAAGGCCCATAAAAACATTACTAACCGCATTTTTTGACAGATCAGAAAACTATAGTGAAAAATACCATTATTTTTGGGGAACAAAAAATAAAATAATGGGTGTTTTTGCGATAGGAGACAAAGTTGAGACTATAGATGATGTCATTAAAGGCACCATAGTTGAAATAAAAGAAGACCAGATTACCGTGGAAAGTTCTGATGGTTTCCTTTTTAATTTTGTTGCTAAAGAACTGGTTAGGAGAGACAAGTCGCAGCATATCCGGGTTTCGAATCTTGAAGTCGATCAAATAAAATCGGAAAAGGAAATACCAAAAAAAAGAAACACAACATCCCCCAAGTCAAAAGAACGAAGTGCCCCTAAAATGGAGGTCGACCTTCATATCAACCAATTGACAAACTCCACCAAAGGTTTAAGCAACCATGATATGCTGAACCTACAATTGGAAACGGCACGACGACAATTGCAGTTCGCGATTCAAAAGCGAATTCAGAAAGTGGTCTTTATCCATGGCGTGGGCGAAGGAACCTTAAAGGAAGAACTTTACTATTTGTTCAACAGATATGATAATATCACCTTTTACGATGCTGATTATCAGAAGTATGGCCTGGGAGCCACTGAGGTATATATTTATCAGAATCCCTAGGGAGCAATGGTAGTGATGCTGCCAAAATCAATGCTGGGGATAACACCCAAGGTTACATCCTTGGTGCTATCGGTCTTATCTTTTAAAACCAGGATTACGTCTATAAGCACAATGGAATGCGTATAACTCACCTTCCC
>JBBKWR010000308.1:0-5210 GCA_037969055.1 Flavobacteriaceae bacterium
GACCTCTCTGGAACTTGGGAAACATGTACTCCGGAATCAATGCAAAATTTTAGTGCCGTGGCCTATTTTTTTGCCCGCAGAATAAATGGCGAAATGAACATACCTATAGGAATGATCGATTCTTCGTGGGGTGCCACCTGTGCGGAGGTATGGACACCCGCATCTATTTTTGAAGAAAATGAAGATTTAAAAACGGCTGCTTCAAAAGTGGGCCCCAACCAATGGGTGACCACCACACCGGCAAGCCTTTACAATGCCATGATCGCGCCCATCACCAACTTTAAAATATCCGGGGCACTTTGGTACCAAGGGGAATCGAACGCAGCCAATCCGGACACTTATGAAAAGCTATTTGGAACCATGATCGATTCTTGGCGGGAGCAGTGGGGCTATGTTTTTCCCTTTTATTATGTACAGATAGCCCCTTTTAATTATGGAACCCCGGAAGTCGGGGTAAAGGTTAGGAACGAACAGCGAAAGACTTTAAAGGTTCCAGAAACGGGCATGGTGGTAGTAAGCGATATATGCACTGTGGATGACATCCATCCTAGGAACAAACAGGATGTTGGATTGCGTTTGGCCAATCTTGCGCTCAAAGAACATTATAAGAGACTTGATAGTGAAGTGTATGGTCCTTTGTTTAAAGAAATCAAGATCGATGGAAAAAAGATTCATGTAATTTTCGATCATGCGGAAGGCCTTAGTTCCAATGGAAAAAAGTTGACCCAGTTTGAAATTGCTGGGGAAGATGGACAATTTTATCCGGCCAAAGCGGTCATCAAAGACAATGGGGTTTTAGTCTCCTCCAACCAAGTCACTGCTCCGGTGAAAGTGCGTTTTGCCTGGGAGAACACGGCATTGGCGACCTTGTTCAATGGCGCTGGCTTGCCCGCTTCCAGTTTTGTCAGCGAGTAGCAGCCTGTATATTGTTTCATCCCTGCGGTCAAAATATCGTATTTTAGCGGGATAAGAAATTCCTATGAATAATTTCCCGTACAGCATTTTTAAGTTGATTTTACTTACCATTTTATCAACCTTTTTTGCTTGCAAGCAAGTTGAAAAAAAACAGGAATCCGCGCACAAATATACCAATTCGCTTGTGCACGAGACCAGTCCTTACCTCTTACAGCACGCACATAACCCTGTCAATTGGAGGCCATGGAGTCCAGAAGCGCTGAAAGACGCAGAAAAGGAAAACAAATTGGTGCTGGTCAGTATAGGCTATTCCTCTTGTCATTGGTGCCACGTCATGGAAGAGGAGACCTTTGAGGATGAGGAGGTGGCCAAGATGATGAACGAAAATTTTATCAGCATTAAGGTAGATCGGGAAGAACGGCCCGATGTAGATCAGGTTTATATGACCGCGCTGCAGCTGATAAACGACGGCAACGGAGGGTGGCCGCTCAACGTGATTACCCTTCCTAATGGAAAACCCTTGTATGGGGGTACTTACCATACCAAGGCACAATGGACCCAAGTTTTGACCAAAATCAGTGCGCTGTATAAAAACGACCCTAAAAAAGCGACCGAATATTCCGATATGGTCGCGGAGGGAATTGCAGCCGCTAATCTGATTCAACCATCTTCCGATTTCGAAAGCCTTTCCAGAGCGGGCCTTAAATTAAGTGTAGAAAACTGGAAGCCCTATTGGGATATGGAGCAGGGGGGAGATCAAGGGTCCCAGAAATTTATGATTCCAACCAACTTGGACTTTCTACTGGATTATGCAACCCTTTCGGGCGATGGAACGGCTAGATCACATGTGAAGATCACACTCGACAAAATGGCACAAGGGGGTATTTACGACCACGTGGGAGGGGGATTTTTTAGGTACAGTACCGATCCCAACTGGAGCGTGCCACATTTTGAAAAAATGCTATACGATAATGCCCAGGCCATCAGCCTTTATTCCAAGGCCTATACAGCTTTCAACGAACCCAGATATAAAGAAATTGTGCTGGAAACCATAGACTTCCTTACTCGGGAGATGAAGGATCCAAAAGGAGGCTACCATGCCGCTTTGGATGCGGATAGTGATGGGAAAGAAGGAGAATTTTATGTATGGCGGGAGGCTGAACTAAAAACCTTGCTTAAGGAAGACTTTGATCGCTTTGCAACCTATTACAACATAAAGTCCGAAAACCTCTGGGAAGATGGAAAATATGTATTACGGGCGTTTATAAAGGATACCGATTTTGCAAAACAAGAAGGCATTTCTATCGAAAAATTAAATATGGTGAAAGCCGGTTGGAAAAAAATCTTGTTGCCAGCAAGGGAAAAAAGAACCAGGCCCCGGATCGATGACAAGATCATCACCTCATGGAATGCCCTGTTGATCAAAGGACTGGTCGATGCTTACAAGGCATTTGGTGAAAGGGACCATTTAGACAAGGCGATAGCCATTTATGATTTTTTGATGGATACCAGCTATAAAAATGGAAGGCTTTTACATACCTATAAAGAAGGGAGTCAGCAAAAGGAAGGATTTTTGGAAGATTATGCCTTTCTGATAGATGCTTCTTTAGATTTATACGGGGCCACATTTGATACAAAATACCTTGAGCTCGCCCAAAAGATAAATCTAAGCACCGAACAATTTTTTGGGGATCAGGCATCGGGAATGCACCGCTATAGCAGTGGCGAAGAATTGATAGCAAAGATCATTAAGACCGACGACGGGGTTTTGCCATCACCCAATGCGGTAATGGCACATAATCTTTTTAGGCTGGGCCATATCCTGTACGATACGAAATTGCTCGACAAATCCAAACAAATGTTAGTGACCATGTTGCCGTCCATTACCAAAAGTGCGCCCAGTTTCGCCCATTGGGACAGGCTGTTGTTACAAAATACCTATCCTTATTTTGAGATTGCAGTGGTCGGAAAACAGGCGGGCCCCTTAATCAAGGAGCTCAATTCTAAATACATTCCGAATACATTGATAGTAGGAAGTTTAACCCAGAGTAAGCTGCCACTTTTCGAAGGGCGTTATTTCGAAGAGGGCACTTATATTTATGTATGTCAAAATAGCACCTGCAAACTACCCGTGGAAACAGTGGAGCGGGCATTGGGGCAAATGAAAAATTTCTGACCTTTAGAATTTAAACGGGAAATTCACAGTGCCCATCACTTTTTTTGGTGATTCTTAGTATTTTGTTGGGTTTGCAAATTTCTTGTTCGAAGTTCTCGAAAATAATGTAACTTATCCTCTTAATTAAAAAAGTAAATCCAATCAAACTAATGTTCATATGATGCAAATAAAGGAATCGGCCGAGGTGTATGACGTAATTATAGTAGGCTCTGGCGCCGGGGGCGGTATGGCCACCAAGCAATTGGCGGACGCTGGGTTAAATGTGGCCATTGTGGAAGCCGGCCCGTTTTTCGACCCTGCAGATCCGGTTACCATGACACAATTAAAATGGCCTTACGAATCGCCCAGGAGAGGCGCGGGGACCGACCGTGTTTTTGGGGAATGGGATATGGCCTATGGCGGTTGGGAAATAGAAGGGGAACCTTATACGCATGCCGAAGGGACCCAATTTGATTGGTACCGTTCCCATATGTTGGGCGGGCGCACCAATCATTGGGGAAGGATTTCATTGCGTTTTGGTCCAAATGATTTTAAAGGAAAGGATAAGGATGGGTTAGGCGATAATTGGCCCATTGGTTACGATGATGTGAAGCCTTATTATGATAAAGTTGAAAAGTTGATCGGTGTTTTTGGTACCAATGAGGGATTGCCGAACGACCCCGATGGTTTTTTCCTGCCCCCTCCCAAACCCAGGTTGCATGAGCTGTTCTATATCCAAGGGGCCAAAAAGACCGGGGTGCCCGTTATTCCTAGCAGGATGTCGATGCTTACCAAAAAGATCAATAATGATCGGGGCGTTTGTTTTTATTGCGGGCAATGCGGGCGTTCCTGTTCGGTTTATGCGGATTTTTCGGCAGGGAGCTGTTTGATTTTTCCAGCACAGAAAAGTGGCGGCAAAATAAAGATATTTGTCAATTCGGTGGTGCGTGAAGTGACCACTGACGAGGAAGGAAAAGCCACTGGGGTTTCCTATATCAGTAAAGACGATCGCAAAGAATATAAACTAAAGGCCAAAGTTGTCGTTTTGGCAGCATCTGCCTGTAGTTCCGCACGGATCCTGCTTAATTCAACGAGTAAGCAACACCCAAACGGCCTAGGCAATAGTAGTGATATCGTTGGAAAATACTTGCACGATTCTACCGGTGCCAGTCGGGCTGGGTTTATTCCAGGACTGATGGACCGCAAAGTTTCCTATAATGAAGATGGGGTGGGCGGTATGCATGTTTATTCCCCGTGGTGGGGCGATAATAAAAAGCTCGACTTCCCCCGTGGCTATCATATCGAGGTTTGGGGAGGTATGGGGATGCCCAATTATGGATTTGCATTCAATCCCAACGAGTTCAACAAATTTTTTGGACTGCCCATCGGTGGTTATGGAGAAGGGTTGCGGAACGATGTAAAAAAATATTATGGCTCGGTCATTGGATTTGGCGGCAGGGGAGAACCCGTGGCGCGAAAAGACAATTATTGTGAGATCGACCCCACTACTGTGGATCAATTTGGCATTCCGGTCTTGAGGTTCAACTATAAATGGTCCGATCATGAGAAAAAGCAGGCCCGTCATATGCAGCATACCTTTGAAGAATTGATCCACAACATGGGCGGTACGCCCTTGGGAGATACCCCGACCAAGGAAGAAGATTATGGTTTGGCGGCCCCAGGAAGGATCATTCATGAAGTTGGAACCACGAGGATGGGCGATGACCCAAAGACCTCGGTGACCAATAAATTCCAACAGTTGCACGACGCCAAAAATGTTTTTATCGTAGATGCGGGGCCCTTCGTTTCGCAAGGGGACAAAAACTGTACGCTGACCATTTTGGCCCTGTCCATGAGGGCTTCGGATTATATTATTGAACAATTGAAACAGCAAAATATCTAGTGTTGTGTTAAGTCTGTTGTGTCGGTTAAGTTGCAGTTATTTTTTGCTGGGTCAAGGCAAAAAATCATTGCATAGCCATAGCTACGGAATTATTTTTTAACGCAGGACTGGTAAAAAAGAATAATGCTTGGGCCGGCTAAGACAGGCTTAAAATAATACTAATAGAATGGATAGACGAAAAAGTATACAGACTATAATATTAGGTGCTGGCGCCGCAGGACTCGCATTTCATGGCTG
>JBBKWR010000309.1:0-3373 GCA_037969055.1 Flavobacteriaceae bacterium
TGGTGAGCGGTGAAATTGAACGTCATTCGGCGCATGCCGTGGTTTTGGCTACCGGGGGCTATGGGAACGTTTTCTTCCTTAGCACCAATGCTATGGGCAGCAATGTGATGGCCTCATGGAGGGCGCATCGAAGGGGCGCATTTTTTGCAAACCCATGTTTCACACAAATCCATCCCACTTGTATTCCAGTATCAGGTGACCATCAGTCTAAATTGACGTTGATGTCGGAATCGCTCAGAAATGATGGCCGCATTTGGGTCCCAAAACGCCTCGAAGATGCGCAAGCGATCCGTGAGGGTAAGTTGAAACCTATCCAACTTAAGGAAGAAGATCGTGATTATTATTTGGAACGGAGATATCCCGCGTTTGGGAACCTGGTCCCCCGCGACGTTGCTTCCCGGGCAGCCAAGGAGCGTTGCGATGCCGGTTTTGGCGTCAATAAAACAGGGGAAGCTGTTTATTTGGACTTTGCTGCGGCAATTATGAGGTATGGCAGCGAGAAAGCTCTGACACTTGGATTGAAAGATGTCGACGAGAAAGAAATCGTAAAATTGGGCAAGGAGGTCATTGAATCCAAATATGGCAACTTGTTCCAGATGTATGAAAAAATTGTCGATGAAAACCCATATGAGACCCCAATGAAAATTTATCCTGCGGTGCATTATACTATGGGCGGCCTTTGGGTAGATTATAATTTACAGACTACCATTGAAGGATGCTATTGTGCAGGGGAAGCCAATTTTAGCGATCATGGCGCCAATCGTTTGGGTGCCTCCGCGTTAATGCAAGGCTTGGCCGATGGATATTTTGTCCTCCCTTATACGATAGGGGATTATCTTTCATATGACATTAGAACGGGCAAGATTCCTACCGATTCTCCCGAATTTGATGCTGCTGAAATGGATGTTAGAGGCCGGTTGGAAAAGTTGATGGGCGGAAGCGGACTCCATTCCGTAGATCATTACCACAAAAAATTGGGTAAAATCATGTGGAACAAATGTGGGATGGCCAGAAATGCCAAAGAACTTCAAGAAGCCATCGCTGAAATTTCAGAATTGCGGGCAGATTTTTGGGCCAATGTAAGGATTCCGGGTAATGGGGACGGAATGAACCAAGAGCTGGAAAAAGCGGGCCGTGTTGCCGATTTCTTGGAGCTTGGCGAATTGTTTGCGAAAGACGCCTTGCACCGAAATGAATCTTGCGGTGGACATTTTAGGGAAGAATACCAAACCCCTGAAGGCGAAGCGCTTCGGGACGATAAAAATTTCAAGTACGTTGCGGCATGGGAATTTAAAGGAGCACCAAAAGATGCCGTGCTGCACCAAGAAGAATTGATCTATGAGAATATAGAGTTGAAAACTCGTAGTTACAAGTAGGTTATTAGGTTACTGAGTTATTATGTTATTCGGTTGTGTTTAATGGGAAATTTTAAATCTTTCGAAGAATTGGCATGTTGGCAAGAGGCACGAATTCTTCGAAATTTTGTAAAAGATGGCATTATCCCCAAACTGCCAAATTCGGAAAAGTTTGAATTGGTTAGCCAAATCCGTCGGTCGTCGAGATCCATCGGAAATAACATAGCAGAAGGGTTTGGTAGGTTTCATTATCAAGAAAATATTCAATTTTGTAGGACCGCTAGTGGTTCACTGAATGAAACATTAGATCATATTATTATAGCTCTGGATGAGGCATATATTACTGGGGAAGAATTCGAAAAATATAAGGATCTCCATTACAGCACATTGAAAATTTTGAATGGTTACATAAAATATCTCAAAGATTCCAAATTCAAAGAGCAAAAACCCAATAACTGAGTAACCAAATAACTCAGTAACATAATCAATAGCGCAGCTATGAAATTAACATTAAAAATATGGCGTCAAAAGGATGCCAGGTCCAAGGGAGAAATGAAGGTCTATCCGATCAGTGGCATTGAGGGCGATATGTCGTTTTTGGAAATGTTGGATGTTCTTAATGAGGAACTCATCAACAAGGGCGAGGAGCCGGTAGAATTCGATCATGATTGCCGAGAAGGAATATGCGGTACTTGTTCCCTTCAAATCAATGGGGAACCCCATGGCCCAGATCGTTTGGTGACCACCTGCCAATTGCATATGCGCAAGTTTAAGGATGGCGACACCATCGTTATTGAACCCTTTAGGGCCACCGCTTTCCCCGTAATAAAAGATTTGATCGTCGACCGGAGTTCTTTTGATAGGATCCAACAGGCAGGAGGTTATATTTCTGTAAACACTTCTGGTAATACCGTTGATGCCAACGCGATTCCCATCAACAAACACGCAGCCGATAAGGCAATGGATGCTGCGACCTGTATTGGTTGTGGGGCCTGTGTAGCGGCATGCAAGAACGCAAGCGCCATGCTTTTCACTTCCGCCAAGGTCTCTCAATTTGCGTTATTACCACAGGGAAGGGTAGAAGCCACCGATCGCGTGTTGAACATGGTACGCCAAATGGATCTTGAAGGATTTGGTAACTGCACCAATACCGGTGCATGCGAAGTTGAATGTCCCAAAGGGATTTCCTTGGAAAATATCGCACGAATGAATCGCGAATATTTGAGCGCTACTACTAAAGGATAATTACGCCTCCAATAAATGCCTACTTGAAACGTACGTGTAGGCAGTCGCAATATTTAGGAACAGCTCTGAGCTTAAGGGTGACCATCGTTCCATTTGTGTTTTTGGTATCTTTATTCCATGACCAAAAAATATTTAGAAGAACCTATTAAAGTGCCCCGTTTCAATGAGGCTTCCGGATTCTACACCACGGAGGAACGCTCCAAAATTATGGGCAAGATAAGGGGCAAAAATACCAAGCCGGAATTGGCCTTTAGAAAGGCGCTTTATGCCGCAGGGTACCGTTACCGCGTCGATTATAAGAAATTAATTGGAAAACCGGACATTGTCCTTAATAAATATAAGACCGTTATCTTTATTGATGGAGAATTCTGGCATGGTCAAAATTGGCAAGAGAGAAAGACCAAAATCAAGACCAACCGGGATTTTTGGATCCCTAAAATAGAGCGCAACCTACAGCGGGATAGGGAAGTAAATAAAGAACTACATAGATTGGGTTATAAAGTTTTCCGTTTCTGGGAAAAAGAGGTGAAAAAAGACTTGGCCCGCTGCCTTCAAGAAGTAGTTTTGCATTTAGAAAACAGGTTGTAACGCAAGGTATATTACTATCTTTATAGTATGCTCGATTCCAACGTCAAAAATAGCACCTCAAAACTGCCAAACGTAAAGACCACCATCTTTACCACCGTTGGCAATTTGGCCAGAAAACACGGTGCCATAGACGTGTCCCAAGGTTTTCCAAATTTTCCGCCAGATGCCAAACTTTTAGAGTTGGT
>JBBKWR010000310.1:0-3531 GCA_037969055.1 Flavobacteriaceae bacterium
CTACAGTCTTTTGTCGATGCTTTTAATGCCCATGATGTGAAGGCGATCATGGCGCATATGACCGATGACTGTATATTTGAGGCTTCGGCGGGACCAGATGTTGACGGTGAAAAATTCACTGGGCAAGAGGAGGTTGGGAAAGCATTTGAAGACGTATTTGCAACGTTCCGAGATGCCCATTGGGGTAATTCCAGGCACTTTATTTCAGGGAACCGGGCTTTCTCCGAATGGATTTTTACGGGAACCAAACAGGATGGTACCAAGGTTGAAGTTACAGGATGTGATTTATTTACATTTGAGCAGGGTAAAATTGCCATCAAGAATTCTTATCGAAAGAATCGCATACCCACAAAATAAAAAAACGCCAGCTAAAACATTTGCTATGTTCGAATCATTTTGCTTGTAGTGGATATGTAGGATTGACAACTATAAATAGTCCAATGAAATTAACGATTATCGTTACCTTATGCCTTTCCTCATTGATGGCAAGTGCCCAGCTCCAACCCGTAAAATCAGGCGTATATCGTTGGATCGAATATCCGGTCAAAATCAGCGAACAACGCGAATCAAGGAAGATATTGGAAGGAACATCTTCCCACCTTGACTATTTGGAAATTCATGCCAGTACTCAAATGGCAGGGGCCACACCCGGTCCTGCACATGCCAATAAAGATATCGAAGAAATCATTATTGTAAAGGCAGGAACCCTCAAAGTGTCCATCGAAGATCAAAGCAGGATTTTAGGGGCCGGGGGTGTTATAATTTTGATGCCCCGGGAAATGCATAGCCTGGAAAATGTGGGTGACGGACCGCTTACCTACTATGTGATGCGGTACCGATCAAAAAAGAAAATGAACCCGGAGCGGGGTATCATGGGCGGGGGGTCGATGATGGTGCACCAGGATTCACTAACATTTAAACCTTCTTATCGCGGTGGGGGAAAGGCATACTTTGATCGGTCAACGGCCATGTGCGAAAGATTGGAGATGCACCTTACCCAATTGAATGAAAAGGGTCCAAGCCATGAGCCACATTTGCATCAAGAGACAGAGATCATATTGATGCTGTCGGGAGCCACCGAAATGATGATCAATGGCAAGAACTATGCGGCCACCGCTGGCGACTTTTATTTGATGGAATCAAAGTTATTGCATGGTATCCGCAATGCCACCGATGCCCCATGTTCCTATTTGGCGTTTAAATGGAAGTAGTATTTTCATAAAGTCTCCCCCTTTATCAATCGGCCCTGCTAAGATTCCAGCACTATTGGCCAGCAGGTTTATTTTGAAAGTATGTTCCCAATTTTTTTGGCAGCATGGATCTTTGATGGTAACAGAAAATTTACCTAAACACATTGAAATGAAAAAAATAACCAGAATATGGCACGGAATAACATAGGCTGAATACCCGGATGAATATCTGAAATATGTGAAAGAAACCGGTATGAAGGCATATAGAATGGTTAATGGGAACATATCTGTGAAGTTATTAAGACGATTGGAAGGAGATATCTGCCATTTTTTCACGCTTTCGGAATGGGAATCTTATCAGAGCATCAACACATTTGTGGGAGATGATTTTGAGAAAGTAAAGTATTATCCGAAGGATGCAAAGTATCTTTTGGAACTGGAGGAAAATGTAAAACACTACGAAACATTTGATTATTAGGAAAAGTAATTCATAGGCAAAGATCAAATAAACGATAATCCTTGTGACCCAAATAACGTTCGTTTTTTAGGACCTGTGTTATATAAAATTTGGAACGCAGAAGGGATTAAAGAAGTAATAAGAGGGGTTTAAATCCACTCATGATCGATTACGCCAAAGGGTAGGTAGTACACCCAACGGTTTGAAGTCAGTACACACTTTGACAGAGTGATTCCTAATTTTGGTTGTCATGTTGAAGGAATATAAATATCAAAGGTTGCCCCTTTATTTATTTCGCTAGTGGTTGTTATGATACCGTGGTGATTATCTACAATTTTTTTTACAATGGCAAGCCCGATGCCTGTGCCTGGTATTTTATCTTTGTCGTGAAGGCGTTTAAATAATTCAAAAATTTGGTCCTTGTATTGGGGTTCAAAGCCAATACCGTTATCGCTAATGGTAATGTGACAATATTCTTTTATGGCTAATTGTTTATGGCTATTTACTTCGCTGCCTTTTATCATGCAGCTCTTTATGATGATATGCGGCGGTATATCGGGTTTTGAAAATTTAAGGGCGTTGCCCATGAGGTTGTACAGGAGTTGGTGAAATTGAAAGGGAATGATATGTACGTCGCAATCGCCAACTACTTTGATGATTGCGTTTTTTTCAGCAATGGTTTCCGAAAAATCTTTTGTTACTGCTTCTATCAATGTATTGAGTATCCTTGTTTCAAATTTTCGTTCAGAAGTAGTGGTGAGGGAATATGCAAGTAAATCATTAATCAGGGCTTGCATACGATTGGATGCATCACGCATTCGTAGCACATATCCTTTGCCTTTATCAGATAAGTTTCGCAATTCATCGGAAATAAGGCGACTAGCGAAGATTTGTATTTTTCGTAATGGCTCCTGAAGATCGTGGCTGGATATGTAGTTGAATGATTCTAACTCCTGATTAGCAAGGGCTAATTCCACTGCGCGCTTTTCTTTCTCTTTGTTTTGAAAAACAAGTTCCTTGTTGGCGATGACCAATTCCGCGGCCCGCATTTCTTTCTCGTCGTTTTGAAAAGCAAGTTCCTTGTTGGCGATGACCAATTCCTCGGCCCGCTTTTCTTTCTCGTCGTTTTGAAAAGCAAGTTCCTTGTTGGCGATGACCAATTCTTTGGCCCGCATTTCTTTCTCGTCGTTTTGAAAAGCAAGTTCCTTGTTGGCGATGATCAATTCCTCGGCCCGCTTTTCTTTCTCCGTGTTTTGAAAAGCAAGTTCCTTGTTGGCGATGACCGATTCCTCGGCCCGCTTTTCTTTCTCGTCGTTCTGAAAAGCAAGTTCCTTGTTGGCGATGACCAATTCAGCGGCGCGCTTTTCTTTTTCTGTATTCTGAAATACAAGTGCCTTATTGGCAATGATCAATTCCGCGGCCCGATTTTCTTTCTCTTCGTTCTGAAAAGCAAGTTCCTTGTTGGCGATGACCAATTCCGCGGCACGCTTTTCTTTCTCTGTATTCTGAAATACAAGTGCCTTATTGGCAATGACCAATTCCGCTGATCGCTTTTCTTTCTCTTCGTTCTGAAAAGCAAGTTCCTTGTTGGCAATGACCAATTCCGCGGCCCGATTTTCTTTCTCTTCGTTCTGAAAAGCAAGTTCCTTGTTGGCGATGACCAATTCCGCGGCCCGATTTTCTTTCTCTTCGTTTTGAAAAGCAAGTTCCTTGTTGGCGATGACCAATTCAGCTGCGCGCTTTTCTTTCTCTGTATTCTGAAAAACAAGTTCCTTGTTGGCGATGACCAATTCCGCGGCACGCTTTTCTTTCTCTGTTTTTAGAAAAGCAAACGCTCGGACGGCACTGGTTAATTTATTTACTGACATGTCAGGCAATTGATAA
>JBBKWR010000311.1:0-5464 GCA_037969055.1 Flavobacteriaceae bacterium
GAAGTTGCTTTCCAAGCGCATAAAAAAAACATTTGCTTGTTGATCAACATGTTGGTCTAAGTACACGATGTTACCGCCCCAGGTCTGGATAAAACCGGTTACCGAATGAATAATTCCGGTCTGGTCTGAACAATGAACAAGAATGGTTGTCTTCAAGTATGTTGCTTTTCGTGGGTAAAATTAAATCAATAAAAATACCCATCTTAGAGTTATAAAAGCAATTTTGGAACGGGAAGGTGGAAGTTTGCTTAAAATAAGGAGGATCAATCGTCATTACTGCCCGCCAGGGAACGCCGCCAATTCTTGAAAGAGATTCTAAAACTACGGATTTCGGCCCGCAATAGGTTTAGGTATTCTTTCTCCCTAACACCGTCTTTTTCTAACCCCGTGCAGTATGAATTGATGTTCCGTATCATTATATTGATGAACGTTGCACTTTTCATACGCTCCTTATAGGAATGGGAGTATTCGGCATGTGCAATTTGCTGTGGGATCAATATGGCATCCGTCAGTAATGCATCTGCGATGATATCCCTTAAACTTTGCGATTGGTATAACTTTAGAAGGTCTTTGTTGAAAGATACATAGGAAGCAATTTCCCTGCTCATATGGCAGAGCTCCAATGCTTTTCCGTAAATTGGAATGGTACCAAGGTTTTTGCGGGACATGTTTTCTTTTTCAGCTAATATTATTATAAAGTTACGGCTCATTCGTAATTTTTATCTTTAAAATCAATAGAAAATGTGTAAATTAGCTTTAGAAACTAAAAAATAAATAACATAAAGTTTTGAATATAAAGATTGATGAATTAAATCGGGGTATCCTCAATTGTCTTCAAGATAATGCAAGGGTTTCTTTTGCGAATATTGGGCGTAAGGTGGGTCTGACGGCCCCCGCGGTGGCGGAAAGGGTTAAAAAGATGGAAGACCTGGGAATCTTGGAAGGTTACAAGGCTATGGTGTCACATGCCCTAACCGGACATCAGCTAAGGGCCATCATCACCTTACGCGCGTTCATGGGAAAACTAAAACCTTTTCTGGCCATAGTCACCTCTTATGAAGAGGTGATCAATTGTTATCGCATTACGGGTAACGAAAATATCGTTATGGAAGTGGTACTACAAGACCAGTTCCATTTGGAGAAATTTATAGACCAATTGATTCAATACGGGGAGACCCGGACCCATATTATTTTGTCGAATGTCGTGCGGAACGCCCACATAAAGCCAAAATCGATAAAATAATTCATTTTTCTAATCAAATTAACCGTTGTAGGTATATCGAAATGTGATCTTTGAAACAACAAAGAACAAAAAGTTGCAGGTCGATAACAGAAAAAAGGATAGCACTGGAAAGTTAGATGGACTAAGAATGGGAAGGAATTTTCAGACCTTTCCGAATACTTCCAAGAATTCGTGAAAAATATTCCTTAATTTTATTTGAAGGATTATTTGGCCTTATTTTTGATTTACCGATTGTTATGAAGAAAATCTTGTTGGTGTTGGTCCTTGGGACCGGTTGTTTTTCTATGGCCCAAAACGTGTCCCTCAAAAAAGGAACAATTGTTGACTCCCTAAAAGTAAACGATTCCATTTCTGAAAGCTTTGCATTATACCTTCCCAAACAGTTTGATATTGCAAATAATTGGCCCGTCGTCTTCGTTTTCGATATGCAAGGTAGGGCTAAGCAATCCATTGCCATGCTCAAGGAGGCTGCAGAGCAGGAAGGTTATATCTTAGCCGCGTCCAATGATGTTCGGGATAGCCTTTCCATTACCAATAATGTCCTTATTTCCAGCAGGATGATCGGTAGTGTGGCCAGTATGTTCCGTATAGCCAAGAATCGGGTGTACACCGCAGGGTTTTCGAGCGGTGCACGTTTGGCATCGATCATTCCAACTTTCATAAAAGATGTAAACGGGGTAATTTCTTGCGGGGCTTCCATTACCAATGTACAGGTGCTGGATGTCAAAAAGCCCTTCCATTTTATTGGGATAGTCGGTAATGAGGACTATAATTATCCTGAAATGATAAAAGTGAGAAAGGTTTTGGACAAAATGCGATTCCCCAACCAATTGCTTGTTTATGAAGGCGGTGCAGATTGGCCATCCACTGAGTTTCTTGCCAAGGCCATGGAGATATTTACACTGGCGGCAATGACGAACAACAACATCCCAAGAGATACCACATATATTCAACATACCTTTCGTAAAAACCTAAATGCGGTAAATCAACTTATCAGCAGTCGAAATCCCTTATTGGCGTATGATTATATAGAAGAAATGATCAGGGTGTATCAATCCCTAGTCCCGACCGATTCGCTCAAGGACCGTGAAAAAGCGTTAGGTAAGGATAAATTCTATCGTGCTCAGAATCGTTCACAGAGCAATGTGTTTTTCAAAGAATCTTTGATCAAGGAAGACTATGGCTACTATTTGGAAGAGGATGTGCTAACTTATAATTATAATAATTTGGGATGGTGGAATTTCCAGATGCAGGAGCTCGATAAATATGATAAAAGTTCCAATAGGTTCGAGCGGCAAATGGGCAAAAGACTACGCTCCTATCTTAACGCCCTTATTTCTGACCATATCGATTTAAGCCGAGTTGAAAACCCGGTAGATTTAGAGGCCATCAATTTTCTTTGGATGTTAAAGACGATAACAGCACCCCAGGAATTCGACAACTACTTAAATGTAATTTCCATCAGTGCGCAAATGAACGACTACGGAACGGCACTCTTCTATTTGGAAGAACTCCTAAAGAATGGGTTTACAGATAAGGCTAGACTGTATTCCATCGACCATACCGCGTTGCTTCGTATTACGCCTGAGTTCAACGAAATTGTCTTGAAATATTTAAAGGACGCGCGATATGACCTTATTGAAGAATAAGTCTTGGCACCTCTTCAAGCTGCCAATCTATGACCAATCCTTTGGCGATCGATTCGGGAATTTCCTTCCCATATAACAATTCGCATACGTACAGGGCGGCCTCAAAACTTTTGGCCCCTCCCGCAGACGTAATGTACTTTCCATCGTGAACGAAGAGTACACTATCTTTCACCTGAAGCGCAGGAAACATCGCCTTGTATTTTACAATATCACTAGGAAAAGTGGTGGAGGTTACGCTGTCTAACACCCCAGCCTTCGCAAGTATAAAAGCACCATCGCAATGGCTGGTGACCAGGAGGGCTTTTTTGTCCACTTTTCTAACAAAATCAAGAAGAACGATATCCTCCAGATCGGAATCCAAATTATGTTCGGCACTGGGGACCACAAGTATATCTATAGCGGGAAGCGAGTCTTTGGTATAATCGAAATCCGGCAAAATACGAACGCCTTCAAAGGTGGTAATCGGCTCTAAAGTATTGGCCACGGTAAAGGTATTCATTGCCTTGATGTTCTTTCGAAACTGGGTATGCTGAAAGATATCGTACGGGGCAGTAAATTCTGTGTTGTAGGTGCCGTCCATTATCAAAAAGGCCACATTATATCGATTATCCAACAATTTTGGAAGTTGTCGCTCTGATGCTTGATCAGCCCGATCCGTTTCTTTTTTAGATTGGCAGGCCGAAATCAACAAGCAACTTATAAAAAGCAAGAACATCGGTCTCATGTATTATTTTTCAGGAGTTTCTTCAACCATAAAAGTACTAAAATACCCAATAGGCAAATAAATGAGGTGCCATACCAGGTAATTTCAAATCCCCATTGGGCAATGGAACGCATCCCAGAGTTATGCGCAAAAACGTGGGAAATTGAAAATGCGATACTGTACAGAGCCATATATTCGCCTTGGTTTCCTCGTTTAGCCCTATCCATAGCAAAGGCATTGGAAAAGGGAAATGCGATCATTTCCCCAACGGTCATCAGCAACATCCCGATAATCAAAACGCCGGTCCATTCCGAGAGGTTCAAGATCAAAAAGCTCAAGGCAAGAAAGGATAGTCCCAAAATAACATAGCCGATCTTTGACCACGGTCTGCCTTCCATAAATTTGATCAAGGGCATTTCCAAAAGAAAAATGGTTAGACCGTTCATAGCCAATAGCAGACCGATTTCCAATTCGTCCAAGTGATGGATTTCGTTGTAATAAAGGGGTACGGTTGAAAAATATTGTACGAAAGCAAATCCGAACAAAACCATACTGAGAATGAAAAGCATATACCGACGATCTTTATAAGCCGACCTAGGGGAGTCGTTCCCAACGACGTCTGAAACTTGTGCCTTTTTAGGGTTCAAGATCATAATAAGCATAATGCCTGCCGCAATACAGGTGCCGCCATCTATCCAAAACAGCCCACCATAACCCAAGGTCGCAATGATGAATCCACCCAAAGCAGGGCCCACTGAAAATCCCAAATTGATGGCCAAACGAATAAGGGTAACCGATCGGGTCTTATTCTTGGGTTTGCTGTAGGCACTTAACGCAACAAAGGCGGCGGGCCTAAAGGCATCCGCTACCACCATCAATACAAATATTCCTATACAAATGGGCCAAAAGCCATGTAAGAACTTAAGGCATATGAACAGTAGTCCACTTACCACCAGGCTTATTACCATTATTTTGTAATAGCCAAAGATGTCCGTCAACTTCCCGCCCAACCAGGCGCCCAAAAGAGATCCCAGGCCAAAACTCGTCATGATGCTTCCCACGTTTTCCAACGTAAGGCCCAAATCTTGGGTAAGGTATAACGACAAGAACGGGACCACCATAGTCCCGGCCCGGTTGATCAAAGTAATGAGTGCCAACCACCAAACCTCCTTAGAGAGCCCTTCAAAAGAATTTAGATAGTTTTGGTAAAGTTTTAGCATGGGAAAAAGTACCAATAAAAAAGCCCGACATTATTGCCAGGCAGTTATTTCTTAAGACATAGATCGAATTAGAAGTTGTGCTCCTGGAACTTTTTGTTGGCTCAAACCTGAACGGGTATCCAAACCAGTACGAGTCGCATTATTCCTTAGTTCAAAAACAAATCTAATTAAAAATGGGATATGTTGTATTTTTGGAATCTAAACTTCACAGCATGCGAAGGATTGTACCTTTTTTTCTTTTTACGCTACTATTTTTGGGCTGCAAACCTGAAAAAAAGTACCATGATGTGGCCAAAACAGAGCGTTCCCAGCAAGTATCCGACCCGATTGCGGATATTTTGAATTTTCAAGAAACACTTAATACGGAGTTTAAAAATCCTGAAACTTCCCCTTTGCCAGATAGGTATCGCAAAGATTTTAATGGTTTGGATTTTTTTGCTCCCGACACCACCTATATTGTGGTGGCGGAGTTGCAACGAACACCGGATGCCCTACCTTTTCTAATGCCAACAACAACAGATAGAAAATCCACCGAAGTGGTCTATGGCATTGCACATTTTATACTGAAGGGTCAAAAGTACCAGCTTGAAATATACCAAAATAAAGAGTTGATGCTCAAGGAAGGCTTTGCAGATTATTTGTTCCTTCC
>JBBKWR010000312.1:0-3922 GCA_037969055.1 Flavobacteriaceae bacterium
CTGCAATTATTTTTTCCAATACTTTTACATCAATATCCTCAATTTTGTTGATGTACAGGCAACCGACGCCCGTTTTGTGCTTGCCCAATTTGGTCAAGGCCCCAGCGTGCCGTTTTAGATCTATCAGGTGTAATGATAAATTGGATTTACGGGGGGAAAAACCAATTTTGAACCAATCTACTTCTCTGCCAGTAGCAGGGCTTTTATACCTTACAACCCCGAAACCTATCATTGATTTACCCCACATTTTCGGCTTTTCCTTTGCATATTTCTCCATCAATTTAACGATGAGCAGACTGTCTTTTCTTTTTTGCTCATCGATAATGGCATTAATGAAATCTTCTACACTTTTAGAAGTTTGTTTGGTCTTGATTTCGGCTAATTTTCCCATAGTATTCGATTTGTTTACAAATTGATGTGAATAACGGTTTGAATATGGGGCGTTGGCCTTTCAAAGGTGCTAACTACCAAACCGTATAATATTTTTGTGTTAGTAAATATAATTAATATGAGTTCCATCCGCCCAATGGCCTATATTTATTGGTGCCGAGCGTTATTCAGGTTGACGTATTGTGTATTTATCCTTACCATCAGTTAACCATTCTAACGTGAGTCGGACAAACACATTTTCTTGATAATCATCCTTTTCAAAAAATAAACCAATATCACCATTTGCAAGTATACTCATTGAAGAATAAGCCGATCCTTCATGATAGATGGTTTTCCCATCTGTCCAACTCTTTCCTTCGTCATAGCTTATTCTTATGGTCATATTCTTTCGTTCCTCTTTCATTTTTACATTTGAAAAAAGAATTCTGTTTTTATCAGCACCTTCTTTAATCGAGGTATATCTAATAATACTAGCATTGCAGCCTGGATCAATAAGCGATGGATCTGGTTTAGAGCGCCAAGTTGCTCCCGCATCAGTTGACGTATGGACAAACCTAAATCCTTTACCATTTACACGACTATTTATCATCCATGTGCCATCAATCAACTCGATTATCTTTGATTCATCGCCTGGTATAATCGGGGTATCAATTAAATACCAACTTTCACCATGGTCGTCACTTCCAAAAAGATGAAGACCATTTTGCAAATTCACCAGAGTGTGTAATAATTTACCATTACTGGCTTGTATACCCCGTCCTGAAGTAATGAACTTAAAATCATTATGCCATTCAGATTTTGTAATTTGTGAGGTTATATCGATGGGCGAGCTCCATGTTTGTCCATTATTAATACTCTTGATTACTTTTAAATAATAGACATCTTTTTCATTGTCTAAATCCATAAAATTAAAGAATAGGAAAATTGCACCTGTGACCTTATCTACTATCATGGATGGATCTGAAGCTGATTTGCCAAAAGGATAATCAACTATAGTTTCAATTTCAGACCAAGAATCGCCATTATCACAGCTCCTACGTATTACTATATTTATATCCTTACTCTTTTTTAAGTCTCCGCAGGAGGATACTCTTTCATCAATGGCCGCAACCAAATCGCCATTTGGGGCCGTAATAATTGCCGGGATTCTGTAGCATGAAACTCCAGCCGGCACATTAGCATTAAATAAATCCTTAAAAGTAGGCGCTTCAATTTGCGTTTTAACTTTTTCTATCTGTGGATAAACCGTTAAAGAAATCGCTAAAAAAAGTATAGAAAGTAATGTTCTCATTCTGGCATAATCGTTATTAATGTATGGTAGCGCTTCGGCTCTGATTTTCCTTAACTTTCAGCTTTGAGCCCGTGGCCAGCACTAAAATCATGACCCATTCAAGCTGGCGCATGTGTAGGGCGTCAAACTGCAGGGCAAAAGAAATGGAGCTGCTAGGTATTTTATTTCTAAGATATGATTTTTAACCTTCATAGGTATGGAATTCAGTTATTGTCAAATAGTATCCATCCGGATCTCTTAGTGAAAATTCCATTTTCCTTGAATTTGGATTTAAGTGAATATCTTCCTCAACAATGCCTCCTATTTTTTCGACGTTTTGTCGTATAACTTTCATGTTTTCGGTCCTGAAGTACAAAATCAACCCATTTCCTGAGGTAATATTCTTATCCATCATGGTGGGGTGTTCATGCACTCCCCACAGATGAAGGCAGATAAGGACTTCTTTGTTGCCATTAACCAAGACATCAAACTCATTTCCGCCATGTAGGCTTGTACATCCAAAAACAGCCTGATACCATTTTGAACTGGCTTCAACATCTTTTACAGCGATTATCGGGTCAATTTTTGTCATGGTTTGTCTTTTATTTCGTGAAGCAGCCTCAACATGCCTGCCAACGGTCTTGCACGGCATAGTTCCAAAGCTTTGATATTTTATTTAACTTTTCCATTTTATTTTAACTGCAGACAATTTGTCGAGTTCCAATCTTATGTCCGATAGTTTTTCAAACCCGTTTTTTAGGTAAAAGTCAAGCGGCGATTTATAAAGTTCCCCATTTTGTTTTTTGTCATTGTCGTGCTCTATTACCCATCCGTTCAATTCATTTGCTCCCGCTTTGGCGAGCTCCAAAATTTGGGTTCCGAACCCTTGCCCGTGTATTGTTGAATCCAATAGCATCACAAACCACTTTTCTTCCTCTCGGATAAAATCGATATACAACCCTTTGATAATTTGATTTTCGTCTATCATTAAAATATGGGACAGGTCGTTTAAATTTTCCAGATAATTCTCAAAATCCGGTAAGGTCTTAAAATTGATTTTTTTGGGATATTCCTTGTTCCAAAGCTTAAGAATTTCCCTTTTCCAAAATTTTGATAATACTTTGGTCTTAATAAACTCCATGATGGTCTTTTTGGTCTTAATGGGTATCAGGGCTCGAGCATGATGGCTTGTGGAAATCGGCCGTGAGCCTTTCCCTTAGTAGCTTAAAGATAGTTTATTACGGGAATTTCTATTTAAACAATTCTCCAGTAATTAATAACAAAGTTGTTGTTATAAATTATGTCTATTACGTAGCTTTTAAGCCTTCGTAGCCATTCCACTTGTGCCTCGGCCGACGACATAGGCTTTTGCCGACGGCTGTCCGCTAAAACTTCGGCGAAACACGGACGGCGAATTAGTAAAGAAGGCTTACCCTAATCGATGCGGCCTTTGGAGGATAGGATTGTAAGCTGAATTCAAAGCATTGATGGTGTGACCGGTTCACGCTATCAGTAGTTACCAAATATTATAAAGAAACGAGCACATCCTGTTACATAAAAACCATCATATTAAATATACAGAATGTTATTCCCAGCGCGTTTTTATCTATGTCTTGCAACTTTTGGTTTTCCGGTGGTCGCTTTCAAGCTTGCACTTTTGTTATGCCCATTGCTTCTTTTGTTAGCGTTTGATTTTTGGCAATATTTATTCTATTTACCAAAAAATCATTTAATTTAATAATGGATTCACTAAAGTTATCTTTCAGGATGCCACACATCCATATGTTCCGCATGCGATTTTAAATAAGCTCCGCTTTTGAAGAACGTGTCATAATATTCAGTTTCAAGATGTACGGCCTGAACATAGCCTGGTAGAACAATGGTACTGAAAGTACCGGGAAACTTGCCATGCTTTTCATAAATATACTGTGCCACCGCAGTCAGACATTCCACAAATTCATCGCTATAAGGGGTTACCCCTTTTTTGATCGCTTCACTATCTTTCCATGGGCCTGGAGTATTTTTATCATAGGCACCTTTGGGTCCGAATTTGCGTTCCACAAATACCTTTACCGCTTCCCTCATGTTTGGGTAGTAAGGCGGGCACAACGCTTCGTAGATTCCGTCAAGGCCGACCGGGTTAGGTAAGGTCCAGTTTTCGTTGCGTTCGAAGCGAAATCCCATTCCTTTGATGCCCTTATCTGCAAAAGCACCCAATATGCTCCAGCGGTTGAGCCCACTAAAGTAAAGCCCCCCAAGACC
>JBBKWR010000313.1:0-26950 GCA_037969055.1 Flavobacteriaceae bacterium
TCTATATTTTGAATATTGTAAACAACATTAGTAGACAGCTCTTCTAGCATCTGCAAACTTTTTTGTCTGTCTTTCCGTTCCTCATTCCAATTATTGATGCTCAAAGCAATCAAAATACCGATGACAACCAGCACGATCTCCCCAATGGCGTACCGCAAATATTTTAAAGGCTTGTTGTCATCAGCGAGTTGCTTGCGGATTTTTCTGAAGAAGTTGATCATGTGAAGTAAGGGCTGGTTGTTCTTCCTAAGGTAATGAATTATTAAATATGGCAAAGTTCAAGGACCTTTGTTGGCCCATGACCACTGATAGATTAACGGTTACTGTCAGATTTTAATATACTTACAAAATTAGTATAAACAACTGGGGCGGACTCAACGACGTAACACGCAACCAGCAATTTACCAACGGTCTGGAGGCTTCAGACTTTGCCTTCGGAGGAATTTTGGGTACTACGAATATAGAAATGCGTCCATCGGGCTTTAGACCGGGAATGAGATGGTCTTCCTCGGCCTCGAACAGAACATATGGGGGCAGGGTTATGGCGACGTACAATTCGGGGATGAAGAAAAAGCGGTATGGGTATAGCCTTTCGGCTTCCCGTAGATGGGCCAAAGAAGGTTTTATAGCTGGTACGCTGTACGATGCCTATTCAATTTTTACAGCTTTCGAATATCACCCCAACGAAAAAAATAATATAATGCTTACTGGAATCCTTGCCTCCACTAGAAGAGGGCGTTCATCCGCATTGACCGAAGAGGTCTTTGGGCTCCAAGGGAATCGGTATAACCCCTATTGGGGAGAACAGGACGGTAAAATCAGAAATTCCCGTGAGCGTAAAATAAGGGAACCCGTCTTCATGATCAATCATATATTTAGATCAGGACGTATTCAATGGAGCACTGGGGTTGCCTATCAGTTTGGCACGAATGCGCGCGGAAGATTAGGCTACTTCAACGCGGCCAACCCCGACCCTACTTATTATCGATATCTGCCAAGTTATTATATAAATAGTCCGATTGGGGCCAACTTCATCAATGCTAACGCGTCTCGAGATGCTTTTTTACTGGAACCACAGTTAAATTGGGATAAACTTTATAGCGCCAATAAGGAACATACCGCATATGTATTGTATGATGATGTCGCAGAAGATAAACAGCTTACGTTGAACAGTGTCTGTAAGTTTGCGGTCAATGAATCATTTCAATTAGATTTTGGGCTTGCCTACAAACAGCTGGCATCTGACAATTATGCCCAAATCACCGACTTGCTAGGTGCCGATATGCATATGGATATTGATCCTTTCTCTAAGACCCGTAATGACTTACTAACACCTTCCGAAAGTAGGGCTGGCGATATTTTTAATTACCATTATAAAATTGATGCCTCCTCTTTGGCGGCCTTTGCACAGCTTCGTTTTGATTTTAAAAAATGGCATGCATTTATGGCGGGGAACTTTGGTAAAACCGACTATCAACGCGAGGGCCACTTCCAAAATGAAAGATTTCCGGAAAACTCCAGGGGTAAGAGCCAAGCCGTTTCTTTTTTGAACTATGCGCTAAAAGGGGGATTGCGCCATGCATTCACGGAAAGACATCATATTTTAGCCCATGCCGGATTCTTTACCCAGGCTCCTGTTTTACAAAATGTGTTCGTCAATCCAAGAGAGAACAATCAGGTGGTGACCGACATTCAAAGCGAGGATATATCTACCATAGACCTAAATTACAGGGTACGAATGCCTAAACTTACGGGAAGGATCAGTGGTTTTTATACCCGTTTTCAGCATACCACCGATATAAATTTCTTTTTTGTGGACGCAGGGGTGGGTTCAGATTTTGTGCAAGAGGTGGTCACAGGATTGGACAAATTGCATATGGGGACCGAACTCGGATTGGAATATGAACTATCCTCTTCCGTCAAACTCTCCATGGTCGCCTCTGTGGGCAAATATCGCTATGCGAGCGACCCAATGGCGTCCATCAATTTCGATACTGCTGGAACTGTGGACGACGTAATCAATCTTGATGGTAATTTGGATCTAGGGGTTGCCAAAATTAAGGATTATAATTTGGCACAAGGGCCTCAACGTGCCTACGCCATTGGGTTGGAATATCGCGACCCCAAGTATTGGTGGTTGGGGGTCACGGCCAATTACCTAACGGATAATTACCCGCAAATTTCCATGATTACAAGAACGCAGAGTTTTCTCATGGATCCCAAGACGGGGCAACGTTTCCAGGAGGCAACAGAGGAAAATTTAAGGCGCTTGCTAAGGCAAGGTAGATTGGATAATTTTTATTTAATGAACCTGATCGGAGGAAAATCATGGTTAAGGAAAGAAACCTATATCAGTGTTTTTGCAAGTATCAACAATCTATTCAATTCGGTATTCAGGACGGGCGGTTACGAACAAGGGAGGAATGGAAATTATGCACAAATGCAAAGGGACAATCTCAGCGGAACCCCCTCCTTCGCCCCAAAATATTGGTATGGATTTGGGCGGACCTATTTTTTGAATCTAGCGATCAGTTTTTGATTGCCAGGAAAAACCTGATTGATTGCATCCAAATGTTACATTGAAAATAAAGCTTGGCCATGTATCAAATACAGGCCGTTGATCCAGAAACATGTCACATTAACATATAAAATAGAATGATATGCCCACAAAAATGCTTCTCAAAAGAACCTTTTTTATAATAGTTATGGTCTTATTATCCAATTGCGTCAAAAGTAAAAATTTTGATGTCCCAGATTCCGATTGCCCTTCAGATCTGGTTGCCAATATTACCTATGGCGAGCTCAAGGATATGTATCTAGACGGCACCCTTCTTATACAGGACGAATTAGTGATCGAGGGCTATGTCGTCTCATCGGATGCAGCAGGGAATTTTTTTGGCTTCCTCCATATTCAAGACCGACCAACAAACCCAACAGAAGGAATGCAGATTGCGATCGACTTGCGCGATTCCCATGTTTTTTATCCGGTGGGGGCGAAGATTTATGTCAATTTAAAGGGTCTGTATTTGGGCAAGAACAAAGGGTTGTTCAAGTTGGGAGGGGTGTTCACCGCTTTTGGAAACGCGTCGGTTGGACCACTTCCGGCTGCTATGGTCGACCATCATATTGTGGTTTCCTGTGATGCGAAAATGGCTATCGAACCGTCAAAAATACTTATCGGTGACCTAAGTGAAGATTATGTAAATACGCTGGTCAGTTTGCAAGATGTTGAAATTTTAGAGGAAGAGTTGGGGCAATCCTTTGCGCTGCCGACCGAGGAAACGAAACGCACCTTGACAGACTGCAACGACAAAACGCTAATGCTTTTAAACAGTGGCTACGCCGATTTTCAATCCGATTTGCTGCCCGACGGTCAAGGAACAATCTCTGGAGTATTGCTTTGGGAAAAGGATGTTTACCAGCTGGTTATCCGCAGCTTGGAGGATATCGATTTTAGTAGGGCACGATGTGCAGATTTTGTTGATGAGTTTAGTTCCAACCAAATCTTTATTTCAGAATTGGCCGACCCAGACAATAATGCCAAGGCCCGATTTGTGGAGCTATATAACGCAAATAAAGACCCGTTATCCTTAAAAGGATGGCGCTTACGGCGCTATACCAATGCAAATTTAGAACCGAGCTCAACCATAGACCTTTCTGATTTCACAATAAATGCGGAAAGTACTTTCACCATTTCCCCAAATGCCACAGAGTTTGAATCGGTTTATGGCTTTGTGCCCGATATGGCCGTAGGCATCAACAGCCCGGCCGATTCGAACGGAGATGACACCCTCGAATTAGTGGACCCGTTTGGAATGGTAATCGATGTATTCGGAATTGTTGGGGAAGATGGTACGGGGACCAACCATGAATTCGAAGACGGTCGTGCGGTGCGCAAACCAGAAATTAATTTGGCCAATCCTAGCTATGCATTCAGCGAATGGTCTGTATTCAATGACACTGGCGGTTCGGAAACCATCCAGCTGCCACAAATCGCTCCGGAGGACTTCAGTCCTGGAGTAAGAAATTAACATAGCTATCATCTGCGTTTTCGATGGTAGCCATGTTAACTTAGGAATAATTATTCCTTGGGAAAATTGGCGTTGGCCATAACCTCCTCCATCTGTTTTACATGACGTTCGGTATGCCCGCTCATGAACAATAAGATTTGAACACCATCAATAGTGCCAAAAGGTAATTTTCCATAATGGTTCCTTAAATCGTCCTGGGTAGTTTTTAGATAATCTAAATGCGCGACCCTTTTGGTGTTAAATTCATTCGAAGTTTCTTCAAAAGAACCAAACTTGCCTGAAGGTTCGAAGGCTTCGCCCGTTTTGACTTTATTATCCCGGCTTGTGATCATTCCCAACAATTTTTCATCTGAGATCTGAACCGAATCACGTTTTGAAGGATCCGCGGGCGTCTGCAAAGCGCCCTCCAACATTCCTCCTATCATACCTTCCGATATGGCCAGGTGCTCTACGCACTCCGCCACCGACCATGATTCAGGGGTTGCTTTAAAGTTCAATTGCGCATGGCTGAGCCCGTCAATTACGGTGTTCAGTCTATTTTGGGTCTTGGTCAGTTCTGCAACCGCCATGTCCCTGTCGGTATCGCTTAGCCCGATAATGGCAATACCAAAACCAACCAGTGTGAACATTACAAGTACTAGAGGTAAAGTAATTTTTTTCATAATCTTAAAATTTAAGATGTTCTACGCCTATTTTATTACCTTTTAAATATACAATTTTATTTCCAAAAGGATAGAAAAACCAATGTATGGGGAGTGCTTTCAACATAATCAAAAATTATCATTAACTAATATTTTAATATCATTTGACTGTGCTTTTTATATCATGATTCTGGAAAGGCACTTTTAATCTCTAAATTGGCGAAATACTAATAGTTCAAAATTTATCAATTAATATGGGATTGTTGCATTTGGCAATAGCAAATTTGACAGTTTTTTTTATACATTTAGACCTTAGATCGAGGGCAATGAATGAATTCTTTTTTGAAGAAATTAGAAATGGGGAGTTAAAGCAAGTGAAATCAATGCTCACCATGAACCCTTTGCTAATCAACAGCAAAGACCAGCGTGGTTCCACCCCTTTGATTTTGGCCACTTATTACGATCAAGAAGAAATTGCGGACCTTTTACTGGAATCTGGCGCAAAAATAGATTTGAAAGATGCTTCTGGAAATACTGCCTTGATGGGCGTTTGCTTTAAGGGTTATACCGATATGGCCAAAAAGCTGATCGAAAAAGGAGCGAATGTTAATGAGCGCAATGCCATGGGGGCAACCTGTTTGATTTACGCGGTTACTTTTAATCGTGAAGAAATTGCACAGATGTTGATCGATCATGGAGCCGACATTTCTGCTAAAGACACAAGGGGCAACACCGCCCTCGATCATGCAAAGATGCAAGGAACACCAGCTTTGATTACACTATTGGAAACCCACAAGTAGTTTATTACCTATTTAAACTTCTTATCTAATCTCAAATATTGACTTCCCCGGTTTGCGATTTTTCTTGAAACCCTCCCTAATCATATAAATCAAGATGATACCCGCAAGTATCAGTGTCACCAAATTTCCTATAATAATAGGCATCTGTTGGTTCAGCACCCCATAGGCCAACCATAAGGATACCCCGGTCACAAAAAGACAATACATAGGGAAGGACAAGCTTCCCGTATCTTTGGTCTTAATGGTTTTTATGGCTTGTGGCAGAAAGCTTATTGTTGTTAAAGCCGCGGCAATGTTGCCTATGATTGATGTAATATCCATATTTTAATTTTTATGTAAGCATAATATACAATGCAAATCTCTAATTTTGACGCAACGCACACTACATCTGTATTTGCCAATTTATGTGCTATTTTATCCGAAATAATGGAAAAACATAATTTTCATGATAATTTGGAACATTTATCAATAGGTAGGATATAAAAATTTGCCAGTTTAAATTGAGATTTTTATGCAATACTTTAGTCAGTTGGAATTGATCAAAAGAATTAAGGCCTTATCGGAAACAGGCCTGATTTATGCTGATAGCGCCTACGACCTTGATCGTTACACCGAGTTAAAGGAGATAAGCTTGATGTTAATGGCTTCTGTAGTTGATTCACCATTGAAGGCGGTAAAAGACCTTTTTAGACCGGTCATCGATTACCCCACACCAAAGGTTGATGTGAGGGGATTCGTCCTCAATAAAAATGACGAGGTGCTTATGGCAAGGGAAAGCATCGATGGCAAATGGACTATTCCGGGCGGTTGGGCCGATATAGGTTATTCCCCTTCAGAAGTAGTGGTAAAGGAAATACAGGAAGAGACCGGCTTAAAATCAGAACCTGTGAGGTTATTGGCGATTTACGATAAAAGATGCCATAACCATCCGCCACAACCTTACTATATCTACAAATTAATTTTTTTATGTAAAATCCTGGGGGGCGATCTCAGAGCAGGCTTTGATATGATGGAAACCGTCTATTTTTCAATGGAAGATCTGCCTGAGCTGTCTGAAAATCGAATACTCAAATCGCAATTGCTACATTTGTACGAATTGGCGAAAAATGATAGAATGGAAATCTATTTTGATTAATAAGAAGTAATGGATCAAAAATTGGAAGTTGCATTGGTACAAAGCTCCTTGGTCTGGGAAGAACCAGATCAAAACAGGGCTAATTTTTCATTACAAATCGATGCCATTCCCCCAAATATCGATTTGATCGTGCTTCCCGAAATGTTCAACACAGGTTTTACGATGACGCCCCAACACGTAAATATCTCTGAGGGAGCCAGGACACTGGCGTGGATGCAGGAGAAGGCCAAAAAAAAGAACGCTGCACTGGTGGGAAGCCTACCTTTCTTTGATAATGGTGCTTACGTAAATAGGCTCTTCTTTGTTAGGCCCGAGGGTAATTACCATCGATATGACAAGCGCCACACCTTTACCCTCGCAGGTGAGGATAAAGTATACAAAGCGGGCAAAGATAGATTGGTTGTGGAATATAAAGGCTTTAAGATCTGTCCACTGATTTGCTATGATTTGCGCTTTCCGGTTTGGTCAAGAAATTCCTTAGATTATGATGTGCTTATTTATGTCGCCAACTGGCCGAAACCTAGAATTAGTGCATGGGATACCTTGCTCAAAGCACGTGCCATCGAAAATATGGCCTACTGCATTGGTGTAAACAGGGTCGGCATGGATGAGAGTGGTCATGAATACCCAGGCCATTCTGCAGTATATGATGTCTTGGGGGAGCCCTTGTCATTTTCCCAAACAGAAGAAGTGACTTTTGCGACCTTGAGTATGGAAAAACTGCAAAATACCAGAAACAAGCTCAAGTTTTTAAATGACAGAGATCAATTCACTCTGCAATCGTAAAAGTTTCAATTTTTTCCCAATTTGCACGTAATTCTATTGATCCAGGGTAATAGATTACCCGCTCAGGTTGTAATTTTTGCAAATAGCGCCCTGTGTCCCATTTTCCATTTCCATCTGCATCAAATATAATCCTAACAAGATAAGAGCCAGGATCAATATAATTGAACTCGAAGATTTGTGCCTCCTTAGCATTTATTTCTTGTTTGATCTCGCCCTTTTCGTTGGTCAGTTGTACAATCAACGGAAATTGCAAAGCACCTATCAAGTTTAACTGGAGGTTCGCATAGTCGGCCGGACTTTTGGTTCCTAAGCGGTATGCAAGGGTATCATTGGTGATCCCAAAAAAATCGATCAAGGCCCCGGGCAATAGTTCAATGTTATAATTTTGGTTGGGCTCAACCTCAAAATTAAAATCAACCTTGTTGCCCATACCGTCAAGGGCTACTTGGAAAGCTATGGCAACCGAATCCCTGTTCATAATACTTATCATGGTTGAATCTAGCTCGTTAAGGGGCGTATTCGCCACAATATGGAAAGCCTCGTTGTAATTAAAGCTGCCCCTGTAATTTGGGGTCAATACCAAAGAATCGATACCAACATTTCGAGTCTTTACGGTAAATGTATCTACTAACTTTAATTTTTCGTTGGTCACGGTAAAGATGGTCGAGTCGGCGTCATAAGGGGTAAACCAATAGTTCAGGGTATCTTTCCCCCGCTCCTTGACCACTCTGGATCGCACCGTATCTGGTAAGGGAATTACAGTTTTGATGCTAACATCTTTTCCTTCACCCCGGTACCCAAAAATAATTTTATTTTTAGCCGCAAAATTAGGTACCGAAATGCTGTATTCCGGAATTTCCCTAAAGAGTGTCAATAGAAATATCGAATCGGTTGGAATGGAAATGGTATCGGTTAAAAATCCGATCTTATCCGTATTCTGGTCAAAGAGGTTGTTTTTGGCCTTATCCTTAATTGCAAACAAGGCATATTTGCCTTCTTTTATGTTTTTAAGCGTAAATATCACCGCACTATCCAAGGTATTGGTAATGTAATTTGGGGGCTGCCGATAGACAGTAGAATCGTTATAAACACTATCGATTTCATATAACATGACACTGATAAAATCATCCGCTTTTTTGTTGAATCCATCTTTGACCACGCCAGAAAGGGTAAGCGAATCTATATAAGTGCCGGTTGAAAAAACATAGGTAAGAAAGGCGTTTGGGTTGCCTTCGTTATTATCTACGATACTCTGGCCAAAATTTAGGGTATAGGTCGTGTTTTCCCTTAGCGTGTCCTTTATGATGATTTCCACTACCTTACTGGTGCCGCCCTGTGGTGTTATTTCGGGCAGGTATTTAAGTGGGGGGGAAACAATGAGCTGTTCCTGTAATTTTTCCAGTTTGATATACTCATCGAAGTACAAACTAATTTTGGTCGCCTTAAAGTTGACCGTCATGTTTTCAGGATCGGCTTTCAACAATTCTGGAGGTGCAACGTCTTTTGGACCCCCTGTGGGACTACCCCTTCTGGCACATTGCAATAAGGCGAATAGCATAAAAAACAAAAAGAATACCGCTAAAATACGTCTTACCATTGTTAGAAACTTCAGTGCGACAAAGAAACGATTTATTTGGAAATTCCATCGGATCTTTAGGGCGCAAGGATCATAAAGATATGTTATTTTCTTAGGTAAGTGGCACTACTGCCATGCTGGTCATATACAAAGAAATACCCTGAATTTGTTGGAGTGCCTTACCACAGATTTCCATCGTTGCACCAGTGGTAATGATATCATCCACCAATAGTACATTTTTGGCTTTCAAGCGGTCTGGATCTGCTAGTATATATAGCGCCTTATCGCCTTGCCATCTGCCGATGCGACCCTTTTTGGTTTGGGTTTTTGTATTTGCAGTCTTAATTAAGAGATCGTCTATATACTGGGCATTTAGATGCTGCGCCAGTTTTGCGGCGAACCCTGTAACCTGGTTATAGCCCCTTTGCCTTAGTTTCTTTCTGTGCAGGGGTACCGGGACCACAAAATCTATTTGGCCATTTAATGAGATATCGTCTCTCAAAATCTGTCCATACCAATCCCCCAAAAAAATGCCTATTTGTTCTTGGTTTTTGTATTTTAGATGGTGCATGAGCTGCTGCACTATGCTATTTTCCCTAAAAAATAGGAATGAACTTGCCTTTTTTACGTTTATTCGACCAAAGAATATACGGTCTACCGGATTTTCTACGTTAAAGTTGTACTCGGTAAACGGTAAATCGTTTCGACATACGGTACAGAGGTGTTGTTCTCCTCTGTGTAAATGTGCATTACATCCAAAACATGCTTTTGGCAGGACAATCGTGTTGATATCATTTAGTATATTTGAAACCTTGGAGTATGACAAATCTTATCAATTTAATTACCTACTTAAAGCTAACATTTTTTAATGGAGGGTCAAGATAAAAAATTCAATTATAACATAGTACTTGCTGCTTTTGTGGCTGTGATATTAGGGATCCTCATCGCCTTCTATTACAGTTATGCACAATCCAAGACCCAAATAAACTATTTGGAACAGGAGAAATCGATTTTGGTTAAAGATCTAACGATCATGAAGGCCGATGTCGATAGACTCACCGCACTTAACGAAGTAAACGACATAGAACTTCAGGATTCGAAATACCGCGTTCAACAATTGTTGGATTCTGTGGGTAGGTTAAACTTTACTGTAGAAAAGCTAAGGGAATACAAGGGTGAACTACGGAGATTGGAAGCCAGGAACGACAGTTTTAAGCTGAAGAACAACTACCTGAAATACAATAATATGCTTCTTGCCGATAAATATGAGGAAACCCAAAAGCAAATAGAGGAACTAAGGGGTAAGAGCAGTTCATTGGCCGAGGCCGAGGCCTTGCAGCGCAAAAAAATTCAGGAACTCAATCGCGAGCTTAAAATAAAGAGCTATCTCAAGATCCAAAATGCCCAAGGCAACGGATTTAGGTTGAAAAGCGGTAAACCTATTCAGACCAATAAAGCTTCCATCATCGAAAAATTAAGGGGATGTGCCACCATTTTTCCTGAGGAATCCGCAAGGTCGAGCGAAAAGATAATCTATTTCCAATTTTTAGGTCCGAATATGGGGATCATAGAAGATAATGCCAATACAATTACCGTGAACGGTAATGTATATAGTAAGCGTAAGGAGTTTGTTTTTGATGGGGAAGAGATACAGGTCTGTGATTTTGTGACGGTTCCCCAAGGATCATTGGAACCAGGTACCTACACCCTAAATGTTTTCGAAGACGAACGACTACTTTCCTCCACAGAATTCCAGTTGAAATAATTTCTATATTTCTGGTGCGCAGTTAGGGTAAAATTCTATTTTTGCCCAATGGCAAATCAAGACGATTTTTTTAAGAAGGTAATATCCCATGCCAAGGAGTATGGGTATGTTTTCCAATCCAGTGAAATTTACGATGGCCTTAGCGCCGTGTACGACTATGCACAGAACGGCGCCGAACTCAAGAAAAACATTCGGGAGTACTGGTGGCGTGCCATGGTGCAGCTCAATGAAAATATTGTGGGAATCGATGCCGCCATTTTTATGCATCCCACCACCTGGAAGGCATCAGGCCATGTGGATGCTTTTAACGACCCCCTTATCGATAATAAGGATTCCAAAAAAAGATACCGGGCCGATGTGCTGGTCGAAGATCATACGGCCAAAATTGAGGCCAAGATCGAAAAAGAGGTGGAGAAAGCTGCCAAACGTTTTGGCGTTGCTTTTGACAAGGCACAGTTTTTGACCACCAACGAAAGGGTGGTGGGTTACCAAGAAAATATAAATACTATTATAAAGCGACTGGCCCGATCGTTGGAAAAGGAAGACCTGGAAGATGTTAAGCGTTTAATCGAAGAATTGGAAATTGTTTGTCCGGTATCCGGTTCTAAAAATTGGACGGATGTAAAACAGTTCAATTTAATGTTCGGTACCAAATTGGGCGCTTCCGCAGATTCGGCAATGGACCTCTACCTTAGGCCCGAAACCGCTCAAGGAATTTTCGTGAATTTTTTGAATGTGCAGAAAACTGGGCGTATGAAAATACCTTTTGGCATTGCACAGACTGGGAAGGCCTTTCGAAACGAAATTGTTGCCCGACAATTCATTTTCCGCATGCGGGAGTTTGAACAAATGGAAATGCAATTCTTCATCAAGCCTGGCGAGCAAAAGGAATGGTACGAATATTGGAAGGAAAACCGAATGAAATGGCACCTCTCATTGGGAATGGGCCAAGAGAACTATCGGTTCCACGATCATGAAAAATTAGCGCATTATGCCGATGCAGCTGCTGATATTGAATTCAAATTCCCGTTTGGTTTCAAAGAGTTGGAAGGTATCCATTCCCGCACCGATTTTGATTTGGGGGCCCATGAAAAATTCTCTGGTAAAAAGTTGCAATATTTTGATCATGAAACTAATGAAAGCTATGTGCCCTATGTGATAGAGACATCAATTGGCCTGGATAGGATGTTCCTAGCCGTCTTCTCCCATTCACTTCAAGAAGAGGAATTGGAAAACGGGACGACAAGGACAGTGCTCAGATTGCCAGCAGTACTCGCACCCACTAAAGCCGCCGTACTGCCCTTGGTCAAAAAAGATGGCCTTCCTGAAGTGTCACAGTCGATCATTGAAGATCTTAAATGGGACTTCAACGTCATCTATGATGAGAAAGATGCTGTAGGAAGACGTTATAGGAGGCAGGACGCAGTGGGAACACCCTTTTGTATAACGGTTGACCACCAAACCTTGGAAGATCAAACGGTGACCATAAGGGAACGTGACAGTATGGAGCAACAACGTGTGGCCATTACCGAATTAAAAGAAATCATTGCCAAAGAAGTGGACATGAAAACTTGGTTAAAGAAAATATAATCGGAAAAATATCTTTTAATGCTGCAAGCGATCTTTCGTAAAGCGATAACCCGTTCGTTACAGTTTATAACCTAAGCGAAGACTTCCGTAAAAGTTACGGGCGTTTCCAGGGTAATAGTACCTCGGTTCGCTCCCTCCAAATCCTTGCGTGTTGATCAGCACCGACTGTGCATAAACCACATCGAATAGATTGTTAATGCCAAAGTCGCCACCGATGGTTAGGTGCTCAGTAAGTTTTTTACGGTACCCCATTCGTGTGGTAAATACCGTAAAAGGATCACTGTACAAAGTGCCAGCATCGGTCAAAGGAATGGCACTTACATGCTGGTGTGTGGTATTCCAATAGAAGTCTTCGAAAAATCTAAATTGCAGACCAGCAGTCCTGCGCTGTTTTGGAACCCCAGTTAATGAATTGCCGGAAAAATCTTCGCCCCCATCCACAAACGTAACAAAACTATGGTCACTCAGGGTATAGTTTACAAATGGCATGAGCTGTACTTTAGCATTTATGTTCCAAGTATAATTTATGGCGACCTCCAATCCCCTATGTCGTGTCTTTCCAGCATTTTTGCCAACGAATTGGTCGTCTCCGACGCGCTCGGCAACTAATAGGTTTTTGACATCCATTTGGTAAAGCGCAAGGTTGAGGTTAAAATTTCTATCATCCAAATAGAGATTCGTGCCCAATTCGTAGTTAGTGCCCGTTTCTTGTGCAATATCTGGGTTGATGACCCCTTCTGGTGTCAAAGTCTCTTCCAAAGTAGGGTTTGAAAAACCTCGACTTAGATTGGCATAAACTTGATGGGTTTCAGAAAGAACATAATTAAGATTTAAACTGGGGAGCAGAATGGCCTTAAAATCACGAACTGCACTTTTGTTGTCCACCCCTGAATTGAAGGTATCCCGAAAGTCGTAGTGGGTCTTATTGATACTTACGCCCACCTGCGCAGAAAAGTTTTGGGTGAAGGGCAACTGCAAAGTACCAAAAGTGTTCCACTGGTTTCTAAATTCTTTATTATCCGCAAAAATATCCCCTTGTAAACTGCCATTGCCATCGTTGTCTTGGTATCCATTTTCGTATTCGTTCCAATTGTATTGGTCCTTATAAAGCTCAGCACCAAAGGAGAACTGGGCCAAATCATCCGAAAACCCGAACTTACCTGAAAAGCGGGAACGCGCGCCATACCCGAAGGTATACTCATCGAGGATTCCAAAAGGACGTGCTTCATAGTGATCCAGATAGGTATAGAAAACACTGGTTGAATTCTCCAGGTTTTTGTTGAAGGAATGGGTTAGGTTCAGACCGATCAGTGTATAGTCGTTGGTTTCAAATCCTTTGGACACGCGCCAGGTAAAAGTAACTTGGCGGGGATTTTCTGCAAAAGCCGTGGCGCCCAAGGAACTTGGTATCTGGGCCGTATAGTTGATATGGTTGGCCAACAAACTAACGGTATTCTTGTCATTGATCTTAAAAGACGCATTTAAAAGCAAACCGTCGCGCTCAAAGCTATTGTTCTCCCGATATCCATCAGTCTCGGTATGTCCTAATTGAAGTCCCAATCGCAATTTGCCATCATAATGGTTAAATGAAAGATTGTTTTTCAGCAGGCCAAAGGAGCCAAATGTGAAGTTATTGGAAAAATTGGTGGAAATACCCAAGGCTTTCTTGGGCGTTAGGATAATGGCCCCGCCCAAATTAGCGCCGAATTCAGTGCCTTTGGGGCCTTTTATAACTTCTATTTGGCTGAGGTCTTCAAAGTCAAAGGCCTCGATTTCCGAAAACCCGGAACCATTCGTAACCGGAATGTCATTATAATACAATCGAAGTTTATCAGTGCCAAAAAGGGTTCTTGCACCAATCCCACGTACGGTAATTCTATTAGTGTTCATGGCACCTGAAAGCACATAGACCCCTGTAATCTGGTTCATGGCCGAGACCATGTCAATTGGACTATAGTTCTGAAATACCTTCGCACTTATCACGTCCGAACGAACGATTCCGATTGCGTTTTTCGTTTGTAAGGCATCCAATAAGATTACTTCGTCCAGCTGTGTTATGCTATCTTTAAGAATAGGGTCTTGGGCAAGTGTGGCCACAACCATCAACTGGAGTACAAGTATTAGATAAAATAGTTTCATGTCGATATTAGTAGGCACTAAAAATAGGAAATAAATATAACCGGATGGCTACTAAACCTGCTTCAAAAATGTTATGTTCTTTGTAATCGGGAATTAATATTTAAAACCGGAACCCCAAGGATAGTCCTGCCCTATACATAAATGTAGCCTGAAATTCCTCTGGATTGACATTGCGGCCGAGGCCACCATATATTTCAAAAGTTAGCTTTTGACCAAAGGTCGACCATTTACTACCCAGGCCTAGACCCAATGCAGTGGTGCCATAATCGTTGTTACGGACCCCTAAATTATCTTCGAGATCGGCGTCGCCGGTATAATAAAGTCCAAACGCCTCCGCAAAAATTCCACTTTTAGGTTTATATCCAAAATAGGCCCGTACATTGGGACCGATTCCGAAATTACCATTGCGACTGAATCTATCCCCATTAAAATAAACGGTTCCTCCTATACTGGCATCTGGCGTGAAATAATATTCATAGGAGCCTTCAATTGTAGTGGTCGCCAGGAATAGCCCCATATTGAATCGCAATTCATGATCGTTGAATCCATCCCGATAAGCCTGGGCGTTCAGGAAAAAACCATTCAATATTAATAAGAAAAGTAAAGCGTTTTTCATCATTCAAAGTTTATCGATACTGGGATAAAATCAAAAGCCGGGCCAAAATGTATTATTTGGCACTTGGAAATTAGGATAAGGGGTGTGTTTTAAGGTAACATTTGTTATTTTCGAAAAAATTTATAAGGTGAAAATAGTATCGTATAATGTAAATGGCATCCGTGCCGCAGTGGGAAAAGGATTTTTGGATTGGCTACAAAAAGTAGATCCAGATGTACTGTGCTTACAGGAAATCAAGGCACAAGAACATCAGCTCGATCTTTCATTGTTTGAAAAAGCTGGATATGCATATAATTATTGGTACAGTGCCCAAAAAAAAGGATATAGTGGCGTGGCAATCCTATCGAAAACCGAACCAGATCAGGTGGTATTCGGGACAGGTATCGATTATATGGATTTTGAGGGAAGAAACCTCAGGGCAGATTATGGGGATGTTTCCATCATGAGTATGTACTTACCTTCGGGCACCAACCTTGATCGGTTGGACTTTAAATTAACCTACATGGCAGACTTACAGGAATATATCAATACGCTGAAATTGAACCGGCCCAATCTGATCATCTTGGGAGATTACAATATTTGCCATGAGGCCATTGACATACATGACCCGGTGGGGAACAAAAACAATTCAGGATTTCTGCCAGTGGAAAGGGAATGGATCGGTAATTTTATCGAAAGTGGCTTCGTAGATAGTTTTAGGCATTTTAATAAAGAAGCCCATAACTATACTTGGTGGACCTACCGTGCAAATGCTAGAAACAACAATAAAGGTTGGCGGCTCGATTACGGCATGGTAAGTAGGGCGATGATCGATAGGCTTCATCGATCAGTCATTCTTTCCGAAGCCAGACACAGTGATCATTGTCCCATCCTGTTGGAGCTGAAACACTAAAATATTACCTAAAAGCCAAGCGATAATAAATTTGTAAATTTGTCTCTTTTAAAAGAATGCCAACTACTGAATGACCTACACAAACTTACCACACACCGATATTGAAGTAAGTAAAATTTGTCTCGGAACCATGACATGGGGCAAGCAGAACACTGAAGCGGAAGGCCATGAACAAATGGACTATGCGTTGGATCAGGGTGTCAATTTCTTTGATACCGCCGAATTGTATCCTATTCCCGCACACCCTGATCGTTACGCTGAAACAGAAAAAATAATAGGTACTTGGTTCAAGAAGACAGGTAATCGGGATAAGGTCGTGCTTGCCTCCAAAATTGCCGGTAAAGCCGAATTTTCCAAGTTCATTAGGACCACTGGTTTTACTAGGGAATCTATAATAGGGGCCGTAGAAGGCAGCCTGGGGCGACTCCAGACAGACTATATAGACCTTTATCAATTGCACTGGCCAGATCGTAAGACAAACTTTTTTGGCCAACGCGGCTATAGCTATAACATAAGTGATCATTGGGAAGATAATATTCACCAAGTGCTGGAAACTTTGCGTGACCTGATGCGGGAAGGAAAGATACGCCAGGTCGGATTATCGAATGAGACGCCGTGGGGGGTGATGCGATATTTGGAAGAAAGCAAAGTACATAGTGGCCTGCCAAGAATGATCACGATCCAGAATCCCTACAGTCTATTAAACCGTTTATTCGAAGTTGGAAACGCTGAAGTATCCCATAGGGAAAAAATAGGGCTATTGTCGTATTCCCCTTTAGGTTTTGGGGTATTAAGTGGGAAATATTTGGGCGAAAGAAAACCGGCCAACGCGCGGATTATCCTTTTCCCCAATTATAATAGGTATAGCAGTGCGACCGCTACCATGGCCACGCAGAAATATTACGAATTGGCGAGGGCAAACGATCTCAGCTTGACCCAGATGGCCTTGGCGTTTGTGAATTCCAGGCCATTTTTAACAAGTAATATAATAGGCGCTACCAATATGAAACAATTGGAAGAGAATATCGCCAGTATCGAACTGAAGTTAAGTGAAGATGTGTTACTCGGTATTGAGAAGATCCATAATGAGATCCCCAATCCTGCGCCTTAAATTCATCCGAACAAACGGCCGACCAGATCCTCGATTTTTGTAACCAGTTGAATCTTTATATGGGTTTTGAGGTGCCCTATCTTATTGTTTTTGGATACAAATATTGTTGTAAACCCCAATTTTTCGGCCTCCAAAATCCTTTGTTCGACGCGTTGCACTGGCCTGATTTCGCCCGCTAGCCCAACCTCTGCTGCGAAGCATACCCCCTTATCAATGGGAATGTCGCCATTGCTTGAGAGTATTGCGGCTATAACCGCTAGATCTATGGCCGGGTCATCGACCGTGATGCCGCCTGTGATATTTAAAAAAACATCCTTAGCGCCTAATTTAAATCCCGCCCGTTTCTCCAATACCGCCAATAGCATATTCAATCGCTTGGCGTTGTATCCTGTAGTGGAACGTTGCGGGGTACCGTAAACCGCCGAACTTACGAGTGCCTGGATTTCTATCATCAAAGGCCGCATTCCTTCAACGGTGGCGGCGATGGCAGTACCGCTCAAGCCGTCATCATTTTTGGAGATCAATATTTCCGAAGGATTATTCACCTGCCTGAGTCCCGCACCTTGCATTTCGTAGATTCCAAGTTCGGCAGTGGAGCCGAAGCGGTTTTTCAAGGCGCGAAGAATTCGATATATATAGTTGCGATCGCCTTCGAATTGCAAGACCGTATCCACCATATGCTCCAATACTTTGGGCCCTGCGATCGAGCCATCTTTGGTGATATGGCCTATTAATATTACCGGGGTGTTTGTTTCTTTGGCAAACTTGATCAGTTCGGCGGTACATTCCCTAATTTGTGAAATACTTCCCGCCGCTGATTCGATATAATCCGAATGTAAGGTCTGAATCGAATCGATAACCACAATATCGGGGTCTGTCGCCTCAATTTGTTGGAAGATATTCTGTGTCTTGGTTTCCGTAAGTATCAAGCAAGTTTCGCTGTTGGGATGGACCCGATCTGCCCTCATCTTAATTTGCTTTTGGCTTTCTTCCCCTGAGACGTACAAGGTTTTATAGGGCAATTTTAATGCGATTTGAAGTAGAAGGGTACTTTTACCCACCCCTGGTTCACCGCCTAAAAGCACCAGTGATCCCGGGACCAGGCCACCCCCCAATACCCTGTTGAACTCAAGGTCAAAAGTATCGAGGCGCAACTCATTTTCTGTGCTGATCTCGTTGATCCGTAATGGCCTGGATAATTTTTTTAAGGAACTTGAACTACTCTTCCAAGCTGGCTTTCCTTCCTTCTGAATGATTTCCTCTACCACCGTATTCCATTCTTTACAGGCGGAACATTGCCCAACCCATTTTGCGTATTGGGTGCCGCAATTTTGGCAGAAGAAAGCTGTTTTTGTTTTGGACATCCCTTAGGTTTGGCTTAGGGACGAAGATAAAATAAAGTTTATGATGTTTCGAATTTGGGATTTGGAATTTGGAATTTGGAATTTCTTTTGTTTTAATATCCAAAATCCGCTTTCAGCGCATCAATTTTTTCCAATGCCATTTCTTTGGTGAGAAAATCTATTTCTTTCATTCCAAACGCTTTTTCGAAAGTTTTAAGCGCTTTTTTGGGCTCTCCCATCTGTTCGTAATATTCTCCTTCGAAATAAAAACCAAGCATAGTATTTGGAAATTCCCTTTTACAGAGATCGGAAAGCGGTTTTAACGACTCAAAATCCTCTTTCTTGCGGAGCCCTGCATAAATGGCCATCACATCATTGAGTTCTACCGTTTTTTGGAATCCAAATAGGTCTTCGATACTTTTATATTTATTGGCAAGATAGTCGAAGACTGGTCCTTCCGTGGTCAATATTTCTTCTTTGTATTCTTTTGGACTGATCGGTTTGAACATTCCAAAAATATTGTCAAAGGCCCTTCCGATACCATAGGTCGCGATTGAAATATGATCGGCCCCCGTGTATTCGTCATAATAATAATGCAAGGTCTCCTTGTCAATGGCTTTTATAGCTTTGTCCATAGCCATGATCCTAGGCGTATACTTACTTTTTTCGCTCTCCATGATCAATTGGTAGAAGATTTTTTTATTAAGGGTAGCCAGCCGTTCTGGCACCCTGGTTTCCATTTCGGGCGCCAAGGCAGGTGAGATATTCACATAGGCATTGAACAATGAATTTTCCTTGAAAAGCCAATAATTCTCAAAATTGGCAGTAATATCATATCCGACGATCATTTTAAAAGGCGCAGTAGTATAGTTCAGGTCTAAATACGGGATGATTTCCATTCCAAGGAATTCAAAGAACAACTTTCCCTTTTCACTAGGTAGTCCGTTTACTTCGTCATAGGCACAGTCCTCCAGGCGAATGCCATTTTTACTTTGCTCCACGCCAACGATGATCATTTCTGGCATCCC
Organism: Flavobacteriaceae bacterium; assembly: GCA_037969055.1. Lineage (GTDB taxonomy): Bacteria > Bacteroidota > Bacteroidia > Flavobacteriales > Flavobacteriaceae > Pelagihabitans. The sequence continues at coordinate 19,454 of JBBKWR010000313.1, forward strand.
ATGAAATTTGCTATAAAATTTAGCGTTGGCCACCACTTGATCAAATAAATATTCCGCGTCCAATACCACGACCAATGGATATTTTTTTTCTTTGGTATAATCTTCTGGAAAATAATAGCGGACATCTCGCCGCTCTTGAAGTTTGAACGATTCAAATATCTCTTGGGTCACCTGTGCGTTCAGGCCAAAGCACAATAATAGGATCAAGGTGGTTAGGATACGGGTCATGGTATATATTTTGGTTGCTACGGACTATTTGTCTTTGTTCCATAACGGTAATACCAGAAGAGATATTGCCCCAAAAACCACGTTCATTAGGGTTTGGGCTATCCACATGATCCATCCAAATGAGTCACCCGACACTGTACTTATCCCAAATAAGTACAAGGCCTTGCTTACCGCAATGGGAAAAAGACCTATGCCCCCGTTGGTAGTTGCCATGGCGAAAGCCCCAAAAACAAAGGCAACCATGAGTTCGCCTAGCGTAAGGTTCACGGTCTCGGGCAACGTGAATTTAATGACCCACATCATCGCGATATAGCAGGCCCAGATAAATAAAGTGTGGAACAGAAAGGCCCATTTATGCTTCATTTTGAAAATACTAAAGACACCGTCCATAAGTCCTTTTACAAAATGCTTGATTTTCAGGGCAATGGGATAAGTCGATTTTTTGACAAATAAGTAGAACAGTGCCATGGCCATTAAACCCAGGCCAATGAGGATGAAGATACCCTTGAAGTCCAATCCGCGTTGTTCGAAAAACTGTATTATGATCTCTGTTTGAAGCAATAAGGTGATAATAACTATGATCATTAACATGACCAAGTCTATAATCCTTTCCGTTACAATAGTCCCAAATCCTTTTTCAAAAGGCACCCCCTCGTAGGTGGTAAGCGCAGTTGCCCTTAAAAACTCACCTGCCCGTGGGATTCCCAGATTGGCGAGGTAGCTCATGAATATCATCAATATGTTGTTGAACAATTTTGGCTTGTAGCCCAAAGGCTCTAATAAATAGTTCCATCTAATAGCCCTGGAAATATGGCCCATGATTCCCAGTACCAGCGAAATTCCAACCCAGAAAAGATCCGCTTCCTTTATGTAATGCAAGATCTGCTCCCGATCACCAATCGAAGTGCTATTGTACCAAAAGAGTACTAAAAAAACCCCGATGATTATAGGGAGGACGGTTTTTAATATTTTTTTGATGGAAGTTGTCAAGCGCTAATAATGATCATAGTTAGTAGGTTAGAAAGTAACCAAGTAATCGACAAATTAAATATAAAATTCAATTTCAAGGTTTGGAACTTTTAGATAAGAAGATTGTTAGCTTCATTAGGGAATACCAATGAGGGATTAAATTTTTTGGCTTCCCCCATCTCCATCCACGTGTAGGCAATTAGAATAAGGATATCACCAACGGCAACTTTTCTTGCCGCCGCCCCGTTCAAGGTTATCTCGCCACTTCCGCGGGGTCCGGGGATCGCATAGGTTTCAAGACGTTCCCCATTATTGTTGTTTACGATCTGCACCTTTTCGCCCTGCACCAAATTGGCGGCATCCATCAAATCCTCATCAATGGTAATGCTACCAATATAATTAAGATTGGCCCCGGTAACCTTTACCCGATGTATCTTTGATTTTACAACTTCTACCTGCATAAGTTTTCGCGTATTAGTTAAGGGCAATGTTGTCAATGAGTCGAACCCCATTCGCGTAAACGGCAACAAAGGCCCTATATTTTATGGCTGCTTGTTTTCTTGTGACCGGGGTCAGGGTATCGATGTTCGCAATCGTGAAATATTCCAATTTTAAATCAGGATGTTTCAAAAATTGTTCTTTTGTCCATTTGGTAAGATACGGTGCACTTTTTGTGCCAAATTTTTCCTTGACAATCCGTAACATTTTATAAATAAAGGCGGCTTCTTTTCTGAGGGATTTGGACATTCTTTCGTTACGTGAGCTCATGGCAAGCCCGCTGGCCTCCCTTACAATGGGGCAGCCAACGATCTCTACGGGTATTTTTTGGGTTTCGACCAGTTTTTTGATGATCTGTAATTGCTGAAAATCCTTTTCCCCAAAATAAGCCCTATCAGGCCCCACAATTTTTAACAAAGCTTCCACGATGGTGCCAACCCCGTTGAAATGGCCATCCCTATATTTTCCCTCCATGACCTTATCGAGTCCCATGAAATCATATTTTTTGGAACTAACATTGTTACTATATATTTCAGAGATCGATGGGGCAAAAATGATAATATCCTTCGAAAATTTATCCAGAAAATCGATATCCGCTACGAGGTTTTTTGGGTATTTTTGAAGATCTTCCTGGTTATCGAACTGGGTGGGATTCACAAAGATGCTCACCACGACGATTTTATTTTCTGCAAGGGCCTTTTGCACGAGCGACCCATGGCCCTTATGTAATGCGCCCATGGTCGGTACCAGCCCCAATCCGACATTTTTTTCTAATGTGGTCAGTAATGATTGCAACTCCTTTTTGGTCTTGACCAATAACATGGCACTAATTTAAAAGCGAGCAAACTTACTACAAATACGGCTAATCTACATAATTTTTGTAATTTTGCATTTCCGTTTCCGCGGTTAACAAAATAAAGCTTTTTATGAACGGCAAAAAGATTTTGTTCGTATCTTCAGAATTAGTGCCCTACCTTCCAGAGAACGAAGTGTCCTTAATGTCTTACGAAGCACCGCGTATGGTCAACAGTAAAGGTGGCCAAATCCGGATTTTCATGCCTCGCTATGGAAATATCAATGAACGCAGGCACCAGCTCCACGAAGTTATACGATTATCTGGAATGAACCTGGTCATAAATGATACCGATATGCCCCTTATCATTAAGGTAGCATCAATTCCGAGAGAGCGTATCCAAGTGTACTTTATCGATAACGATGAATACTTCAAAAGAAAATCGACCTTTACCGATGAGCAAGGCAAACTTTTTCCCGACAACGACCAACGTGCGATATTTTTCGCAAAGGGCGTTGTGGAAACGGTAAAAAAGCTGAACTGGAATCCGGATATTATCCATGTACACGGATGGATGGCGTCGTTATTACCGCTTTATCTTAAAAAGTACTATGCCGATGAACCGTTGTTCGCCGATAGTAAAATTGTAACGTCGGTCTACGGAAGATCTTTTGAAGGAGAGCTGGACAAAGACATTATCAAAAAAATTACCTTCGACAATATCCCAGAGGAAAGTATTGCACCCTTAAAGACCCCAACGTATAATAATATGTTAAAAGTAGCCGTAAATTTTTCCGATGCTGTTATTTTAGCGGCGGAAGGAATTCCAAAAGAGTTACAAGACCATATTTCCAGCCTTCAAATACCAGTGTTGCCATTCGTTCCCTTACAAGAATTTGAGGAGGCCTACTCAAATTTTTATAACACAGAAGTTTTAAAATAGCCCAAATGACCTTATTGCATAAATTAAAATCCCCTTTCATAGTGGGTCTGTTGATATTGATGGGCCTTATTTCATGTCAAACCGACCTTACCACCCTTGGAGCTGGGGTTATCGGAGGTGAACCATTCACTACCGATAAGGCCATTTACGATGTTTTCGCCTTCAACAAAAATATAGAAGCCGTACAAACCAACAAGCTGGCCGTTTATCAATTAGGGGTTTTTAATGATCCCATATATGGTAAAACGGAGGCACAGATCACATCACAGTTGGTACTGTCACAGGCGAACCCAAATTTTGGCAATTATTCGCAACAAGTCGAGGACAATGGTGAAACTGATAGTAATCCATCGACCATCCCGGAAAACGAGGTAATCAAGGAGGTATACCTATATATACCATACCTCACCAAAACAGCGGCCCTGAGGGATGCCGATAATGACGGAGTGGATGATGTTTTCGACCTAGAGCCCGCCGATCCAAACAATGATAGTGACGGGGATGGCGTCACAAACAGCCAAGAAAAACTCAATGGGACCAATCCCTTAAATGTTGATACCGATGGCGACGGCACCAATGACGATACGGACACGGATACGAAAAAAAACAAATTTCCAACTAAAAAGGCGGTCGATAGTATATATGGCGACAGGTTAGCGCCATTTAAGCTCAAGGTGCAGCGGTCTACCTATTTTTTAAGAAATCTTGATCCCAATTCCAATTTTCAACAAGCACAGGAGTACTACTCCTCACAGCAATTTGCCCCTTCTTTTGTATCGGATATACTTTTTGACGATGACATTACTTTTAGCGATCTTCAGGTAGCCATCCCTAAAATAGACAATCCGGACACTGTCGATATTGATGAAAGCGAGGAAAACGATTTATTGGCCCCGGGGATAAAGGTGACTTTAGATCCAGGGTTCTTCGGGACAAATATTTTGGACTTGGAGGGCAGCCAACAACTCGCCAGTCAGACCAATTTTTCGGAATTCATCAGGGGAATACACCTCTCGGTGACCCCAACCTCACCAGAGTTGTTGTTTATACTTGATATTGCACAGGCCAGAGTGGTAGTTCGCTATGAATATGACAAGGTGAACCTAAACCAGACCCCTGATAACGTGGCAGATGACACTATCGAGAAAAGATTAAAAGACTATACCATCAATCTCTTGCAAATCGTAGGTCAATCGGTAAATGGCAATGCGGTCAACACTTTTATTAACGATGCCCTACCACCCCAAATCGCGAATGAAATGGATAATGGCGAGAATGCCTCAAGAATTTACTTGAAGGGTGGGGCCGGTTCATTTGCGGAGATAAAGCTCTTTGACACAAACAATGGCGAAGCGCAACTCAATGAGATAAAGGCCCAGAATTGGATCATTAACGAAGCCAACTTGGTCTTCTATATAGATCGCGCCGCTTATGGCGCCGCGGTTGACGCGCCCGAGCCTCCCAGACTGTACTTATATAATTTGGAAACGGGCGCCCCTTTGATCAACGCCGCTACCGAGAACAGCCTATCGCAAAACCTTTTTGGACGCTTTCTTAATTATGATGGAATTATCCAAAAATCTGAGGATGGCAAGGGAATTAAGTATTCCGTAAAGATTACCGACCATATCAATAATATGGTCGTAAGGGATTCTACAAATGCTACTTTAGGACTGACCCTGACCCCCGACATCACCCGTTTTTTGACGCTCAATGCCATGTTGGCCAACGGCGTGGAAAAAAAGATACCGTTTATTTCGACCTTGAGCCCCCTAAGTACGGCCCTCTTTGGCAGTATTGAAGACCCCCAAAATTTAGACAAGAAGTTAAAGCTTGAAATTTATTACACCAAGGCGAATTAGGGCAGTTCTTTTAAGACTTAGCCTTAATAATTCGTTGAATAGACCCGGGCAATATTTTTTATGACAGGTATATACCACATCATAATTTTAATCGTTCTATTATCAATATTAACAATGCTTTTGTGCATTTATACCACTGCAAAAAGCACCTTCAATGTTAAACTTCAAAAGATATGTGCGGAATAGTAGGCTATATAGGGTATCGCGATGCCTACCCCATACTAATTAAAGGATTACAACGATTAGAATATAGGGGCTACGATAGTGCGGGGATTGCATTGTTCGACGGCAAAAAGATCAACCTTGCGAAGACCAAAGGAAAAGTTGACGACCTAAAAAAGAAGGCAGAAGCCCAGATTTCGCTCAATGGAAGTTTGGGAATTGGGCATACGCGATGGGCCACCCATGGCGTGCCTAATGATGTAAACTCCCACCCTCACTATTCCAATAACGGGAATTTGGTGATCATCCACAATGGGATTATCGAAAACTATGAATCGATTAAAAAAGAATTGATCAAAAGGGGCTATACTTTTAGCTCAGATACAGATACCGAGGTGCTGGTGAACTTGATCGAAGAGGTTCAAAAATCAGAAAAGGTGAAATTGGGCAAAGCGGTTCAAATCGCGCTTAACCAAGTTGTGGGGGCCTATGCCATCGCGGTTTTTGACCAACAAAAACCAGATGAGATCGTAGTGGCCAAATTGGGAAGTCCGTTGGCCATTGGGATAGGGAAAAAAGAATTCTTTATCGCCTCCGATGCGTCCCCTTTTATTGAATTCACGAACAACGCAGTATACCTCGAGGATGAGGAGATGGCCATTATTCGTCTGGGCAAGGAAATCAAATTGAGAAAAATAAAGGACGACGCCATTGCATATCCTAATATCTTGGAACTGCAAATGAATTTGCAGGAGATTGAAAAGGGCGGCTTTGAGCATTTTATGTTGAAGGAGATTTACGAACAGCCCAGGGCGATATTAGACACCTATCGCGGCCGATTATTGGCAGATGCGGGATTGATCCGTATGGCAGGCATCGATCAAAATTTGGAAAAGTTTCTCAATGCCAACCGCATCATTATCGTAGCCTGTGGCACCTCTTGGCACGCGGGCTTGGTTGCCGAATATATTTTTGAGGACCTTGCAAGAATTCCAGTTGAGGTTGAATATGCGTCTGAATTTAGATATAGGAACCCGGTCATTACTGATAAAGATGTGCTCATCGCCATTTCGCAATCCGGAGAAACTGCCGACACCCTTGCCGCCATTAAATTGGCCAAGGAGAAAGGTGCTTTCGTTTTTGGGGTATGTAATGTGGTAGGCTCGTCCATCGCACGGGAGACCGATGCGGGTGCCTATACCCATGCCGGACCGGAAATTGGGGTGGCCTCTACAAAGGCATTTACCACCCAAATTACGGTCTTAACCTTGATCGCCTTGAAATTGGCCAAGGAAAAAGGGGTGTTTTCATCCTCCAAGTTCCACGAGTTTTTGACGGAGCTGGAGACCATTCCTGCCAAGGTAGAAAAGGCGTTGGAATCAGACGCGTTGATCAAAGTGATTGCGGATGTCTATAAAGATGCGACCAACTGCCTGTATTTGGGCCGTGGCTACAATTTTCCAGTAGCTTTGGAAGGCGCACTGAAATTAAAGGAAATCAGCTATATACATGCCGAAGGTTATCCTGCGGCGGAAATGAAACATGGTCCAATTGCCTTGATCGACGAGCATATGCCTGTAATTGTCATTGCTACCAAACGTGGCCATTATGAAAAAGTCGTGAGCAACATTCAAGAGATAAAAGCAAGAAAGGGAAAGATCATTGCGATCGTAACCGAAGGGGATGAGCAGGTAAGGGAACTTGCGGATCACGTGGTAGAAGTGCCTGAGACCCTCGAGAGCCTTTCGCCGCTTCTCACAACCATTCCTTTGCAACTATTATCTTACCACATAGCCGTTATGCGCGGATGTAATGTAGATCAGCCCAGGAACTTGGCGAAGTCTGTGACCGTAGAATAAAATATTTTTAATGTATCTCAGAAAGGACTGCAATTCATTTTGCGGTCCTTTTCTTGTTTTGGGGATTTCTCAGTAATGTATTCAGGTTATTGCGAATAAAATACTATGCATGCATAATTTTTTTGATTTTTTCATTTTCGATTTAAAAAATTCGGTATCTTGCCGCGACTTAACACCTTAACT
>JBBKWR010000314.1:0-3318 GCA_037969055.1 Flavobacteriaceae bacterium
TGGATTTCAAAACAAGTACTCAAACGATTCACCCGTTTCATTATAATTTTTGATTCACTTCTGAACTGATTCTTTACAAAGGCATTTATATCATTAAAATTTTGAAGATTGATTAGGTATCCCTGGTTTAGTTTACGAATCTTTTTAAGATGCATTTCAGGGCCTATGGTTAATTTCAAATATTCTGGAATAAGGCTGTAGGATCCAATTTTTTGGTCCTTTTCCAATAGATATTCGTGATTTTCCAAAAATAGAACTTCTTTGTTATTGGCATTATAGCCAACATTCAAATAAGGCCAAGGAATCTTTCCTTGTTCATAAAAAAGTTTGAAGAAATTAATGGTATTTTTTTGGTTCGATGTCATCTAACAGTAGCCAATTACGATTTGGTTTTTTTATCACTAATTCATAGGATTGTCAATAATTCACTTTTTATTCATTGTATAAAATAAAAAGAAAGGATCACAACATATTTAAGTTGGGGCCCATACTGTAATCATTACAATAATGCTTTGGTGCCATAAAAATTAATGGCAATTTTTAATATTATAATTTAAAAGTTTTTCCATTTTTTAATTTTTTCATGTTGGTATAATAGTATACCCTATCGAGTTGAAATAGTCCACCTATAATCCCCTTATCCCTCAAAAATTGCTTTATTTTAAGTTTCTGGGTTTGTAAATTAACTAGCATTTTTGACACAACTGATTTCCTATTAAAGATTAAGTGGCAGTAGAAGCGATAAGTATGATTACTCCAACGTACTTTATTATCGGTAGCCCCTTTTGAGAGATCCCAAATGCTAAAATCGTTTTTATAGCACCATTGAATATTCTTGTACATTGCGATATCGCCCAGACTATATTTATAATAATCAACATCATAAATTTGAATGAAACTAAATACGATATCGGCCTGATGAAAATTTAAGGTAATTGTAATTGGTTTTGTCTGATCGTATATGACACAAATTGAGGCTTCCTTAGCCAATATTTTGGGATAAAAGACTTTATGATAATAACTCCAATCCAACAAGTACCTATTGAATATTTTCTTTTGCTTAAAACGGGCTTCCATTAAGGTATAACAAACCGTAAATAGGTCGTCATACTGATTTTTATCTATGTGTCCATAATAATATTCATAGCGGATCTGATGGTTCAGTTCTAGCTTTTTATGTTTGGAAATTAAGTTTTTCCTTGGATTTCTGCTTAAGGTTTGACTTACTAGCTCATCTACACCCTTAAATTTATTCAGATCGATCAAGTAACCTTCATACATGGCAACCTTCTTAATATCAACGACGGGTTTTGTCGCCAAAGGCGTTACCTCCAGATAATTTGGAATATCATAAAGAACACTTATTTTCGTCGATTCACCTTGCTTTACCTGTTCGTGGGTACCTTCAATTTTATGCCCGGATAACGTATTGACCACTATGTTATGGTAATAACTTGGGATATGTTTATCGAAACATAATTGAAGTATAAAATTGGAATCACTAAAAATCATAATTTAAATTTAAAATACCTAAAAGTTACATGAGATCGAATTTGGCATCATAAGGGCTGGAATTAAATGTGCCAAGCCTGTTTATTGAATTGATTTTTTTTTTAGGAAGAAGGTAGCCTTATGTAATAGTTCATTTAAATTTTTATCCCGTAAATACTGCTTCAGTTTAAAAAAATATTTCATGGAAATTGCGATACAGGTTGCATAAAAGGAGCTTGAATCGTATAGAATATGATATTCGAACGCATATTCCTCACTGCCCCAACGCTTTTTATAATCGTAATGGCCTTTTGAGAAGTCAATTGCTTTAATATTTTGTTTAATTGACCATTCGATTAAACCCATAATATTCACGGTGCCCACGTTATATTTCGAATAGTCAATATCAAAAACTGTTATGGCCACAATGAGTGTGTCTTCAGCAATATAATTTAACATGATCCCAATCGGCTTTTCACTGTCATTTACCACATACAAAGCGGCTTTTTTGGCTAATATCATGGGATAAACTACATCTTTATAAAACGACCATTCCTTTATTTCAAGGTTGTTGTTTGAAACCTGCTTCTCGGTATACCGCTTTTCTAGAAGCGTTCTAAATTGTTCAAAAATCGAATCATATTCACTTTTAGAGATTTCACCAAAATATACGTTATCATGAATATCAAAGGAAGCGAGCAACTGATTTTTATAACTTCTTAATTTGTACCTGCTCTTTCTATTAAAAGCGTGGTTCATATACTCGGAGAAAGAGGTATATTCATGAAGTTTTATCAAATAACCTGGGTACTGTTTAATTCTATGTAGTTTTAATTTACCGAAGGAATTATTGGCTATTTCGAAATAGGTCGGTACATCATAAATTAAAAAAACTTTGTCGCGATATTCATGGGATGTATTGGACACTAAACTATAATTAACCCCTTTGGTAAGTGTTTTGCCAATATTGATATAGAGGGGCAAAAATCGATGCTTTACAAAACCAAGGTCGGGGAAAAGATCAAAAGAAATTCCTGATTTCCCTTTTCTAAAATGTTTTAACCAAGTAGAAGTAAAGATATCCGATGTAAACGGATTGTTTTTCATTTTGATTTTGCTTGGTCAATTTATTTAATGGTCACATCGGTAACAAGGAAAGAATTTATTGCAGTGTTCCTGATAGGCTTCACAAGGGTTTTGTAGTTTTCTTGTTACCAATTCATCATAAATACTTTTGTTTGCGATGTACTTCCATACTTTAAATACTTTAAAATCTTTTGAAAAATTTGCCTTAAACCTAAATAAAGAGTCTTCCTGACTACCGACCCCACCCCCAAGATTAAAATAAGCATAGTTTTCATTTGAGGCGATTATTCTCATTTCATCTATCATCAATTTGACGGGGTTTAAGTACAAGTATTCCTCGAGCGTTCCGGAAAGATGATATTGTACAATATTGCTTGTTATTATAAACATAGCGCCCCCAATAATTTTATTGGTTTCATTATGGATGGCCAATAAAATCTCGGCCTTAAAATGGGTGCTCTTTAATAAATCATAGAAATATTTTTTTTCAAAGAAATAATGCTTTTTCGCATTTACCCGCCGCATGTTTTCATAATACATGTCTATGAACTTCTCTATTTCCTCCTTTGTTTTGGCTTTTTTAACGGTACAAAGTCTTCTAGACTTGTTGATATACGTTCTAAGTCTGCTCTGATAAGCGCGTTCCTGGTCCTCCAGACTTTGCTTTAGATCAATGTTGATAATTTTTCCAGCGTCAACAATTTCCCCAAATCCTTTTAAAACCGATCCCTGAAAGGGCAA
>JBBKWR010000315.1:0-2571 GCA_037969055.1 Flavobacteriaceae bacterium
AAAACTGTCCACATCGATGTAGTTTGCATAACCGAGCTGTGGGTCCTTAAAATTTTCGGAAGCAAGCGCGGTCTCGAACGCAGTGACATAATTGGTTATATACTGTTTTTGTGCTGGAGCGATATCCGCCGCATCAGGATATTCATAAAGGAAGTTGATGGTCTGGCCCATCATGGCCATGGGAGGAGGAAATTGGGAAATAAATGAATTCTGTGGGGTAAAGGAACCTGATTGATCGGAACCGGAAAGCTTATCTATCTTTAAAATGTAACCTCCCGTGAGATCTTCCCCTGTTACTTCATCGTTCTTTAGTTTAGACACATTAATGCGATTGTCATCCCTTTTCAGCTGTTCCATAAAGACATAAACCCCTTTGTAAACATTGTTGAGTTCGACCTCCACCAATTCTGTCCGGCTGGCATAGCGGCCCATTTCCCTCGACAGATCATAGATCAACAAGTTCCTGATCAACGACTTATCAGCATACGGTCCGTAAAGGATCCAATCCTCTTCTTCCGGAAAACCTAATAGCGATACGTTTACCTCTCCATTGGTTTCATCTCTGGTCTCAAATCCATATGATTTTTTATTATAAAATTGTGAAGATTCCCCTCTTATTTCTATCGCGATTTTGCCATCATACAATTCGTTATCTTCTTGTTTGACCAGCAACTGGCCATTGGTCTTTGGCTCATCGACAATGGCCTCTTCGGTAGTTATGGAAAAAACAGGCATTTCGCCCTTGGCATCAAATACGGGAACATTATTTGAGCGTGAAGAGGAAGTATTTTTGTTACAGGAGAGGGTTAAACCAAGAACAAAGGCAAAAATTAACAACCGGAAGAAAGACCAGTTATAACAGCGTCTTTGCGTCATAGACATTATTTTTGACCTAAGTTACAAAACTAATCGATAAACCCCTTTTCGCGCATCCAATCTTCGTTGAACATCTTGCCGACATAGCGACTGCCATGATCATGGAACAGCACCACGACAACATCATCTTTTGTAAAATGCTCCTTCAGTTGTAACACCCCTTTAATGGCGGCCCCTGCAGAATTCCCTAAGAACATGGCTTCTTTCCTGGCCAATCTTTGTGTATACACCGCTGCGTCTTTATCGGTAACTTTGGTAAACCCGTCAATGATCTCGAACCTAACATTTTTTGGAAGGATGTCCTCACCGATGCCCTCGGTGATATAAGGGTAGATTTCATTTTTATCAAAGATGCCCGTTTCATGGTATTTCTTAAAAACCGAACCGTAGGTATCGACGCCCCAGATCTTAATATTTGGATTTTTCAATTTTAAATAGGAACCTACTCCGGAAATGGTACCGCCAGTGCCCACCCCTACCACGAAATGGGTAACCTTCCCATCGGTCTGATTCCATATTTCTGGTCCCGTCCCTAAAAAGTGGGCCTTGCAGTTCGACGGATTGTCGTACTGGTTCACATACCAAGAGTTCGGGGTTTCCTTGGCCAAACGCTTTGCAGTTGAGTAGTAGCTCCTCGGATCCTCTGGAGCCACATCTGTGGGGCAGACATGCACATCACTGCCCATGGCCTTTAAAATGTCCATCTTTTCTTTCGACTGCTTATCGCTCATAACGCAGATGAGCTTATATCCTTTTACGGTGGCAACCAATGCAAGTCCCATTCCTGTATTTCCTGAGGTACCTTCAATAATGGTATCTCCCGGTTTTATGATGCCAGCTGCTTCCGCGTCCTCTATGATCTGCACAGCCATACGATCTTTAACAGAATTCCCTGGATTAAAGGTCTCGTATTTGGCCAATACCAAACATGGGAGTTCGGCCGTTAAGCGGTTGATCTTTACCATTGGGGTATGACCAATGGTTTCCAGAATATTTTTGGCGTATTTCATTGTTTACTATTTCTAGGTTTGGGGCTTTTATTTATTACTATTTAAATCACCTGTTTGCCTTTGCGTTCCAATCGGGTAATATTCGTTTGCATCCATTCCATGCAAATGAATTATAACTATTTTTTTATTCAAAATTGATCGCCTGTACAGGCGTGATCTTTGTGATGATATAAGAGGGGACCAATAACATCATAAGACATAACAGCAATACGCCAATGTTCAATACGATTACCATGGGATAATCGATATATACCGGTATATAGTCAATATAATATTCTTCTGGATTGGGGAACTTAAATAGCCTAAATTTTTGCTGTATCAGCAACAACCCCAAACCAAACAGGTTCCCCCAAAAGAGGCCAACCCCGATCAAATAGGCAGCATTGTACAGGAACACCTTTCGGATACTCCAATTAGACGAACCCAAAGCTTTTAGGATACCGATCATCGGGGTGCGCTCCAGGATAAGTACCAAGAGTGCCGTGATCATATTGATGCCCCCAACAATGATCATAATGCCAATGATAATAGCAATGTTGAAATCAAAGAGGCTGATCCATTCAAAAATTTTCATGTATTTATCCTTAATTGATCGGGTATCGAGATTTGAAAGTGTCTTGCCATAAACTTCATTGTTCTTTTGATCAATATCATCAAAACTGTTCAGGAAAACCTCAAAATTCCC
>JBBKWR010000316.1:0-3189 GCA_037969055.1 Flavobacteriaceae bacterium
CAAAAAATATGGAATTGGGTACAGTTCGTACTCTCCATACCAGTAGTCTTTTATGCGACTTGGATGTTCTTCGAACGGGCCTGGACCTCGTTGCGCACGATGAACCTGAATATGTTCACCCTGATAGGTATTGGTTCCGGCATTGCTTGGCTTTTTAGTGTATTTGCCATGCTATTCCCATCCATTTTTCCTGACGAATTCAAAACCCATCATGGCACCGTATTTGTCTATTTTGAAGCGGCAACCGTAATCTTGACTTTGGTCCTCATGGGGCAAATGCTCGAGGCCAAGGCACATAGTAAAACCAATGGGGCCATCAAGGCCCTGTTAAACCTAGTGCCTGCTACGGCCACCTTAGTGGTCGACGGGGCAGACAAGTCCATCGCAATAGATCAAATCAAAAAGGGCGATCATTTACGGGTGAAACCGGGTGAAAAAATTCCTGTCGATGGGACCATCCTCGAAGGACAAAGCCAAATTGACGAATCGATGATCAGCGGCGAACCCATACCTGTCGATAAAAATAAAGGGGATGCCGTTACTTCGGGCACCATAAATGCTATGGGTTCTTTTATCATGTTGGCCGAAAAGGTAGGTTCGGAAACGCTGCTTTCACAAATTATCCACATGGTGGATTCTGCCAGTCGCTCTAAAGCGCCCATACAACAATTGGCCGACAAGATTTCAAAATACTTCGTTCCCATCGTTATTTTGGTCGCTGCCATTACGTTTATAGTATGGGCCGTGTACGGGCCAGAACCTGCCTATGTCTTTGCTTTTGTCAATGCCATTGCAGTGCTGATCATCGCCTGCCCATGCGCTTTGGGCCTAGCCACGCCCATGTCGGTGATGGTAGGCGTGGGTAGGGGGGCGGAGTCTGGTGTCCTGATCAAAAACGCTACTGCTTTGGAGCGTATGAACAAAGTAGACACTTTGATCATCGATAAAACAGGGACCATAACAGAAGGTAAGCCCTCAGTGGAGAAGGTGGTCGTTCCTGACGGGGATGAAAAGAAGGCATTGCTATTGATAGGTACTTTGAACCAATCGAGCGAACATCCATTGGCCACGGCAATTGTGCAATTTGCCAAAGCCCAAAATAGCACATTATTAACAGTTGATCGATTTGAGGCCGTCGCAGGGAAAGGGGTAAAGGGTATCGTTGGATCCGATGAAGTAGCCCTTGGCAATGATAAACTCTTGGAACAAATTTCCGTTTCCATTCCGGATTCCGTGCGACTGGCAGTAGAAGCGGAACAGGAAATGGGCAAAACCGTTTCCTATATTGCGGTCAACAATAAAGCCATCGGCTATGTTACGATATTTGATGCCCTAAAGGAAACCAGTAAAAAGGCAATCGAAGAATTACAAAAAAATGGCATCGATGTGATCATGCTTACTGGGGACAACAAGCGAACCGCAAAAGCAGTGGCCGATCAATTGCACCTTACTTCCTACAAAGCTGAATGTCTTCCAGAGGATAAACTCAAGGAAATTAAGGCATTGCAGGTACAAGGTAAAGTTGTGGCTATGGCCGGTGACGGCATAAACGACGCACCCGCCTTGGCGCAATCGGACGTTGGGATCGCCATGGGCACGGGTACCGACGTAGCCATCGAAAGTGCGTCTATTACGCTAGTCAAAGGAGACTTGAATGGAATTGTCAAGGCTTATAAATTAAGCCACGGGGTAGTCAGAAACATCAAACAGAACCTCTTTTTCGCATTTATCTATAATGTTATTGGGGTGCCCATTGCCGCAGGGGTTTTATTCCCCGTTTTTGGATTGCTTTTGTCACCCATGATTGCGGCCCTAGCCATGAGTTTCAGCTCGGTCTCTGTAATCGCCAACGCATTGCGCCTAAGAAGTATAAAGATTTAATGGGTACTAGATCAAAACTATAAAAATGAAGAATACGCCTATGACACTCGGAGTTCCAATTACAAGGTATTTGTGTTTGCTGCTCTTGATCGGATTGTCGGCCTCTACACTCCTGGCGCAAAATGTGGTGCGCTATGACCTATATGTGCGCGATACCCTTGTAAATTTTTCCGGAAAGGAAAAGCGAGCCATCGCGGTGAACGGCCAGATACCCATGCCCACCCTCACTTTTACCGAAGGGGACATTGCGGAGATCTATGTCCACAACGAACTGAAAGAAACCACTTCTTTACACTGGCATGGGGTCTTTTTGCCCAATAGGGAAGATGGCGTACCATTTCTCACCCAAATGCCAATTCTACCAAACACGACACACAAATACACCTTTCCCATAATTCAGAGTGGTACACATTGGTACCACAGTCATTCCGGGATGCAGGAGCAGATCGGGATGTACGGGTCTTTTGTCATGAAGAAAAAACAGAATGATCCCAATTTTAGAAAAGGGATCGATGACCTACCTGCCCTATCGGTGGTATTGAGCGAATGGACCGATTTGGATCCGGACAATGTGCACCGAATGCTGCACAATGCAAGCGACTGGTTCGCCATTAAAAAAGGGACCACACAAAGTTATGCCGAAGCGATCAAGGCGGGGCATTTCAAAACCAAGCTGACCAATGAATGGAAACGTATGCTGGCCATGGATGTCAGTGATGTTTATTATGAGCGCTTTTTGATCAATGGAGCGAACGATATACAATACCGCCAGTTCAAAGGAGGGGACAGGGTGCGCTTGCGCATTTCCAATGCCGGTGCCTCTTCCTATTTTTGGCTGACCTATGCCGGTGGGAAAATGACCGTGGTCGGCAATGACGGTAACGACGTGGAACCTGTTGAAGTAGACCGTTTGATCATAGGCGTTTCAGAAACGTACGACGTAATCGTAACCCTACCGGCCGAAGACACCAGCTTTGAATTTTTGGCAACCCCTGAGGACCGTACTGGTTCGGCGTCCATTTTTATAGGGGACGGGATTAAACAATTGACATCGCGACTTCCCAAACTCAAGTATTTTGAAGGTATGAAAATGATGAACGGCATGATGAACATGGATGGCAGCATGGATGATATGGGAATGGACATGAGCTTGCAGCAAATGGATATGAATACAGTGATGTATCCCGAAATATCTGGTGCGATACCTATCAAGAATAAAAAGGGGATGACCATGGATAAAATGGAAGGACAAAAAATGTCGGGGGAGATGGATCATAGCCAACACCAGCCGGTCGCATCGAAAGATTT
>JBBKWR010000317.1:0-5682 GCA_037969055.1 Flavobacteriaceae bacterium
GGCATCCATGGGATAGGCATCCACAATTTTTCCTGGATTGAAAATGTTGGTGGGATCAAAATAAGACTTGATCCGTTTTAAAAGATCATAGTTCTTTTCTCCGATCATCAACGGAATAAACTCTGCCCTTACAATACCATCGCCATGCTCGCCGCTAAAAGATCCTCTATATTTTTTGGTCAAATTGGCAACATCGGTGGTAATCTGTCTAAACAGCACCACATCCTTCGACTTCTTTAGGTTTAGGATGGGTCTTAAATGCAATTCGCCCGCCCCAGCATGTGCGTAATAGACGGCGTCTTGGCCATAAGCCTTCATGATCGCGGTAAACTCCCCTATAAAAGGCTTCAAATCTTCCAAGGCTACCGCGGTGTCTTCTATACAGGCCACCGCTTTGCGATCACCGACAATATTGCCGAGGAGCCCAAGGCCGGCCTTTCGGAGTTCCAGCGCCTTATTGATATCATCCCCCCGTAAAATCGGGTTCGCATAGCTCAGGGCAGACCTGGCGATTGTTTTTACCAATTGTGCAAGTTGGCGTTCCAAATCTTCCAAGGTATCTGCTTTCACCTCCAACATCAAGAGGGCCGCCGGGTCACCTTCCACAAAAAAACGATTTTGAAGTTGTTCCCGATTGTTTTTGGTACAGTCCAAGATAACCTTGTCCATCATCTCGCAAGTGTGCAAGCTGTGTCGCATCACTGGCACCACATCACTCAGGCAGTCCTCCAATGAGTTGTAGTGGGTGACCACCATGGCCGAAATTTTGGGCGGTAGATCGTTTAATTGTAAGGTGATCTCGGTGGTGAAGGCCAAGGTACCTTCGCTCCCACAGAGTAATTTGCAAAGGTTTATGGCATCGTCATCACCCCCGAACAGGTCGCTCTTTAAGAGTTCGTCGATGGCGTATCCCGTATTGCGCCTGTGAATTGAAGGTTTTGGGAATTGATCTTTAATTTCTTGTTGTATCTCTTTATTGGATAGCTCTTTATATATATTTTTATAAATAGATGCTTCAAATGTTTTAGAGGCTATTTTTTTATGAAAACCCTCTTTGGTAAATGCTTTGAATTCAGCTTCACTGCCGTCCGCAAGTATGGTTTTGAGCGAGACAATCTTATCTCGGGTCACCCCGTATTTGATAGAGGTGGTACCGGACGAATTATTTCCTACCATCCCTCCCATCATACATCGATTGGCCGTGGAAGTATTGGGGCCAAAGAACAAGCCGTAGGGCGCCAAAAACAAGTTGAGTTCATCACGGATCACTCCAGGTTGAATAGTTACTTGCTTTCGGGCCTCGTCCAAATGAATAATCTGTGTAAAATGTTTTGAAACGTCGACCACGATTCCGTCGCCCACGCACTGTCCGGCCAAGGAGGTCCCAGCAGTTCTTGGTATGAGTCCAATATGATGGCTATTGGCGAACGCAATAAGCATTTTGAGGTCGCCAATAGTCTTGGGATATGCTACCGCCATAGGCATTTTACGGTAAACTGAGGCATCTGTCGCATATAGGGCTGTGGAGAGATTATCGTCCAGAAATTCTCCTTCCAATGTTTCCTTAAGATCTTTTATCGAATTTTTATCCAACGCTGAACAATTTTGTGGGCTAAATTAAGTTTTTATTGATTGGAGCTGGCAATGCCACCTTTATTTTTAATTAAGAACCAAAAACACTTTAATATGAAAATCTTAAAAACAATTGCAATTATCTTTTTATTGGCGACGGCGACGGCCGGGGCACAGGAAATATCAAACCACGCGATCGGCTTAAGGCTTGGGGATAGCGATGGTTTTGGGGCCGAAGTTTCCTATCAAAAATCAATTGGCAGGTATAACAGGCTCGAATTGGATCTCGGATGGCGCGATAGTAGGGCCTATGACGCATTTAAGCTTGCCGGAGTATATCAATGGGTACGTACAATAGAAAATAGGTTCCAGTGGTACTATGGCTTTGGAGGCGGATTGGGCAGCGTTGATTTTGCCCCTACTTTTAAGAACAATTCCCCCTACGAACCCAATGGTGGCCTTTTTGTGTTTGCCGCCGGAGATATTGGCGTTGAATACAATTTTGATTTTCCATTGCTCCTTTCTTTGGATTTTAGGCCCGAATTGGGGTTGCTGGGATATAACGACTTCTCCAATAACTTTAACTTTGATATCGCCTTAGGGGTCCGTTACCAATTTTAATTAGCAACGGAATAAGAATTGATGCCCTTGCCCTACCTATGGCAAGGGCTTTTTTTATATTGGGTAGTTCACTACATTTGTGCTCGAAAAACAAAAGAAATGAGAAAAATTTTATTGGCTTTGGCCATGATTATCGCGGTTGTCGCCTGTAATCACAAACAAGATGGTTATACCATTAATGGCACCATGAGCGGGGATATTGAAAATGGCACTTTGGTGTTTTTGAAAAAAACTGGCGAAAACAATCAGCCAGTAGATGTAGATACCACTAAAATTGAAAATGGCAAGTTCGTATTTAAGGGCACCGCAGGGACCCCTGAACTTCACTATATATTTATTGATAAATTGATGGGGTATGTTGGGGTAGTTGTAGAGAATGGCGATATTGAGGTTTCCGCCCAAAAGGATAGCTTGGCGATGGCCACAATAAAGGGTACGACGCAAAACGATATTTTTGCCGATTACATTGAAAAATCCCAGTTCATAACCAAACGTGCCATGTCCATTCAAAAAGATATGGAAAAGGCAACAGTTGGTCAAAATGAGGCTAGCTTGACCGCACTTCGGGAGGAGATGAACGAGCTAAAGGTAGAGTACGAGACCTTTGAGGCCGAATATATTAAAAACAATCCGAACGGACTGATATCAGCAATGTTGATCGAAAGGTCACTAGCCACCGGCGCTGTGCCGGTGGACGAGGCGAAAAAGCTTTATGAAGCACTTACCCCAGAAATAAAGGAAACCAAGGCGGCTAAGAACATCCAAGAGCGTATAATAGAAGTCGAAGGTAGGATGGAGAAAGAGAAAAGCACCAACGTTGGCGCCAAAGCCCCTAATTTTTCTGCTCCAGACCCCACTGGTAAGGAATTGGCCCTTAGCGATGTAATGGGCAAGGTAACACTAATTGATTTTTGGGCGGCCTGGTGTCGGCCCTGCCGTGCCGAAAACCCCAATGTGGTAGCAGTATATAAAAAATACCATGATAAGGGTCTAAACATTATAGGGGTATCCTTGGATAAAAAGGAAGAAGATTGGAAAAAGGCCATCAACGATGACGGACTGATTTGGAATCAAGTCTCCAATCTTGCTTATTTTGACGATGCGATTGCCAAATTATACAATGTAGATGCCATACCCGCCGCTTTTCTATTGGACGCAAACGGGGTCATAGTAGCCAAAAACCTTAGGGGCCCAGATCTGGAGGCCAAAGTGGCGGAGCTGCTGCAATAGCACGATTAGAAAATTAAAAAAGCCCCACTGAATTTCCAGTGGGGCTTTTTTAATTTAATCATCCCTATTAAAATTTATTCTGAACGTCTTGGAATGTTCCGGTAATGGTTGTGGCACCATTACTTATTACGGAGCCAAAAATGTTAACGACTGAGCCAGGGCCTATAAACTCCAAGGTAGCGCCATCATTGAGGATCAAATCACCATAGATGGTTAAATTCCCTTCGACGCGCAAAGTGGCGTTCTTGCCTAGGGTCACATTTCTTTTTTTACTATTATTGGCCACCACAAAAGTTCCGTTCATTTCCAAAAGACCATTAATATTCACAGCCTCTTTCACAGTCCAGGAACCGCAAAGCAAAATGGTACCTTCTATATCTACATTATTAAATCGTTTTGACCCACTAAAGGCCATGTCCTCCCCAACTGCAACTACTAGATTGGAACTGCCTGAATAAATTGGACTAGTGGCACATAGGGCGGCCAAACTTGCAGTGGGCTTGTTCATTTTAATAATTTGCAATCCGGATTTTCCGGAAGCCGCAAAAACATAATCGCCCTTGGAGGCTACAAAATTGATAGAGCCTTCCAATTGGATGATTCCGACTAGCTTGGTATTGTTTGCACTTTCTTCAGAAAGACAAAGTCCGGCACCTCCATTCGCCATCAACAATACGCCCTCATTATTGGCCACTGCATTGGTAACCTTATCAGTGCTCTCAACACCTGCAGGATCGATCAAAATTGGCACATACTCTAATAAATTGCCCGTATTGACATCGTAAACCCCGGCCCCTTTAGTGCCTTCTGAAACAATGATCTTATCTTGGTAGAAATCAATCGTACGTTTGGCGTAGATCCCGAAGTCGGAAACGATTGGGATATCCTTGGTTAACTGAAGGGTTTGATCTAAGAGGCTTACCCCCTTGCTGCCATCCAATACGGCTATTACGTTATCTTGCAGTGCAATTGAGCGCAAGTCTGTAAATGGTGCTTCCTGTAGAATGGCCAGGCTCGTTTTGTCATATATAGTGACGGTGCCGTCTTTGCCGCTGGTAACTATCAAATTGTTGCCCGAGACTTTTACGTCCGTGGCATTAAATCCTTGCTGATAGACATATTCGATGCCTGCGGTGGTATTTAGGGTGCCTGCGATAGATATTATTTTGGCAACAAACGAATTGGCGGTCGCCATGAGGGATTTTTCGGCATCCAGACCACCAACGGCATATACAAATCCATTGTCATATTTTATGGAGTTGATGTCGGCGTTTTCGTAATATAATCTTGCGGTAACCTGAGGGTTATTAGGGTCGGATACATTCACAATATCGATTGCCCCTAAATAAGTATCACCGGAAGTATTGTATGCAACATAAGCAAAGTCACCATCCACATCAACGTGCGATGCAGTAAGTAGTGTCCCGTTATAGGTTGGAGGGGAAACTTGGGCCACCAAGGTCAGCGGGTAATCCCCTGCTTGGCCTTCTGGCATATTCTTGGAAAATTTTGCGGTGGTTTTATCCTCTTCAAAAATATCAAGGACCCCTGCGTTATCAAATTTTATGCTGTTATCGAGTAGGGATTGATTGCCTTCGAGTAGCACATCGTCATGGGGATCACTATAAACGGTAGTTTGATCGCTACAGGATATAAAGGTGCCTGCAACAATAAAAGCAATGAGGGACGCTTTTTTCATAGAAAAGTAGGTTATACATTAGATTTGGGTTCTAACGAAACGTAAAATTATGTCAATTGGTATAAATTCCTTCAATATTTTCGATGAAGCGCTACTTTGAAAGATGTACGTGGTTCCTGTTATTTAGGGTTCTTTTGGTGCATTAGGTTATATTTTACCCAATTTTTCCAGGACAAATAAGATAAGAATGGGTACAGCCAATAGGATGACCATTAATGTATCGGTGAAGATCAAATCAGGTTTAAACAGCAGTACCGAGACATAACCCCCGATGGCACCCCCAAAGTGGGCGGTATGACCAATATTGCCCAAACGGTTTTTCATCCCATAGATAGAATACAACAAGTATCCGATCCCGATGACATAGGCAGGCAATGGAATGGGAATGAACATAATGCCCAATTGCATGTCGGGCCTTAGCAGGATGGCCGCATACAAAACCCCCGTTACCGCGCCACTGGCACCCACTGCACTATAGTGGGGCTCATTCTTATGGAAAAATACGGCGAGAAGGCTCCCGGCCATCAAGCTAATAAAGTAAATTCCAAAAAACTTGCCCG
>JBBKWR010000318.1:0-6629 GCA_037969055.1 Flavobacteriaceae bacterium
ACATCCATGAATTCTTGCGACAACCGGGCATCGATTTGGTCTGTGTATGCAATGAGAGCGGCCGTCATGGAGAAGCGATTGAACTATCGGCCATGGCCGGCAAGCACGTGCTTTGCGAAAAACCGATAGAGGTCACATTGCCAAAAATAGATAAGGCCATTGCTACCTGCGAAAAGTATGGGACAAAATTAGGGGTCGTATTTCAGAATAGGTGCAGTAAAGACTATACTGCTGTTTATGAAGCCATCCAGCAAGGAAAACTGGGCAAGTTGATCATGGGAAATGCCCACATCAACTGGTACCGCTCCAAGTCGTATTATGCCGACAACCCATGGCGGGGCACCCATCGTTGGGACGGGGGGGCCGCCTTTATCAATCAGGGCATCCATACCATCGATCTTTTGCTGAATATCATGGGCCCGGTAGCCTGGGTCTTCGGAAAAGTGGGTACGAGGGTGCATGACATTGAAGGGGAAGATGTAGGAGTGGCCACCGTCTCGTTCGCTAATGGTGCCCTTGGCACGATTACGGCCGGCACTTCTTTATATCCGGGCTATCCTGAAAGATTGGAGCTTTTTGGGGAAAAGGGCAGTATTCTGATGGAAGGCGGCAAAATTATCCAATGGAACATCATGGGTGCCGATGCCCCTGTATGGATTACAAAGTCCGTTACCGCCAGTGGGGCTTCAGATCCTGCCAATATCGGACACCAAAACCATAAAATTGTTATTTTGGATATGATCGAGGCCATTGTGAAAGACCGTCCCCCAATGGTAAGCGGGACCGAAGCACGGATTCCCGTGGCATTCATAAGCGCCCTGTACCGATCTTCCAAAGCACAAAAATTAATACATATTGAAACAGGCAGCGCCAAATAGCATGATTTTCGAAATTAAAAATGGAAGGCAAGATTCCAAGCCCTATTGACCATGTACGAACATTTCTTTCAATGCCCCTACTGCTGGGCGGAAATTTCAATGCTCTTGGATCCATCGATCCCTAAGCAAACCTATGTGGAAGATTGTGAGGTCTGTTGTAACCCCATTGAACTCGCCCTAGAATTTGAGGCGAATGAACTGGTGGGTTTTTCGGTACGGGACATTGGACAGTAGTTGGGTCGCCGCAAAAATTAAAAATCTTTACTATGGATCATGCTCACCTTAGGAACCGATCCTGGGTACCCATTATATAATTTTTTCTGCGGAGGCTTTATCAAGAAACAATACTGTGTCCGCATGGGTACGCAGCACAGAAGCAGGACAATTTTCGCTGATTGTACCATAAAGGGCATTATAAACGGCCTCCGCCTTTCTCGAATCGGGCACCACACAGCTTATTGACTTGCAGTGCATGATAGCGGGAATGGTTAGGGTGAGGGCCTGTTTGGGAACCTCCCCTAGCGATGAAAACCAGCCTTCCCCCAATTGTTGGTTTCTACAGGCCGCATCCAAGGTCACCAGCTTTACCCACTTGGGGTCCTCAAAATCGGCAACTGGTGGATCGTTAAAAGCGATATGGCCATTTTCACCAATACCTATACAGGCAATATCGATAGGATGTTCCTTTAGTTTCTGCCCATAGTAGGCCATTTCCTTTTCTATGTCCGAAGCGCTTCCGTTTAAAAAATAGACTTGCTTGGGCTTCACTGTCGTTAAAATCCGATCTTTTAAATACTTTCTGAAACTAGCCGGGTGCGCCGCTGAAATTCCCAAATATTCATCCAAATGAAAGACCGTGATTTTCTGCCAGTCCAACACTTTATCTTTCAGAGCCTCCAAGAATTGGAATTGGGAAGTGCCGGTCGCCAAAATAAGGTTCGCAAACCCTTTTTCCGATATTGCGGCCTTTAACTTACCAGCCACATGATCGGCGGCGGCCCTACCCATTTCCACAGGTTCGTCATAGACCCAAACTTTTGGCGTTTTGAATTCCAATATACTTTGCATCATCTATATTTTATATAATTAGTAGATCTCTGAACATGGTACGCCTCCGTTATATATACCCTTACTTTGGGCCCACATACTTTCCGGGGCATCAAAAGAAATCCATTAGTGCGAACCATGCCGTCAACAAGGAAAACAAGATAACGGCAATGATTCCAATATTTAACTTCATATCGGCCCGATATTGGTGCATCAATTGCGCCTTGTTCACCAAAACAAAAATTGGAATGGCCACTGCGGGCAATATACAGGCCTGAAAAGCCTGGGAAAAAATCATCAGTGCCACCGGCCGTTCCTCAATAAAGATCGTGCCAAAGGCAAAGAGCATGCCCGCAAAAATGAGCACCCTAGATTGGACAGAATGAATGTTCCTAGGCGTGCCCCGGTAGTCCGCAAGGAGCCATGGGGCGATTAAAACAATGGGGAAGATGGTGGAGAGGCCTGCCGCCGCGATCCCGATAATAAGCATTAGGGCCGCCACCTTGCCGCCCAAGGGCTCAAAAAGGCCAATCATTTCCACTGTATTTTCCAATTTAACCCCTGAAACATGTAGGGTTCCCGCGGCCACAGCCATGATAACTGCGCTCAACAATAACATGACCGAGGCCGAGACGAACGCATCCGTTTTTTCTTTCTTAAGGTCGCCTATCCCCCAATTTTTTTCCGCCACCACCGTGCTCCTCATAATAAAAACAGCAGCCGAACAAGTGGTGCCCGTAATGGCGGCTATGAGGCCCAATGACCCCGGGGTATCGGGAATACTTGGGACCAAACCTTCCACTATGGCCGAAAAACTAGGTTTTACCATGAAAAGTACCCCAAGAAAAGACAGGCCCATGAGCATTACCATTACGGTCAAAATCTTTTCGAAGGCCTTATAGCGTCCGAACCAGAGGACCAGCAATAACAGTATGGCAAAAAGCAAGATGATCCAGCCCCGTCCCATAATCATGCCATCAAATACGAGGCGAATGCCTTCCTGGACCAGGTCGGCCACAATTCCCATGACCCCCATAAGGGCCAGCAGTTCCCCAATTATCAAGGCCGTGATGATATAGAGGGAGAGGATCCATCCCCATTTGAATTCACTTTTAAAATTGTATAGGGCGGTCTTCCCCGTCACCAAGGTTACTTTCCCGTAGGTGACCATTAACACATAGGTAAAAATACAGGAAAGCACTAATGCCCAAAACAGGCCCATACCATATTCGGCACCTGTTTTTGCCATGGTCGTCACGCTCCCGGTTCCTA
Organism: Flavobacteriaceae bacterium; assembly: GCA_037969055.1. Classification (GTDB taxonomy): domain Bacteria; phylum Bacteroidota; class Bacteroidia; order Flavobacteriales; family Flavobacteriaceae; genus Pelagihabitans. The sequence continues at coordinate 3,198 of JBBKWR010000318.1, forward strand.
TATTATACCCTATCAGGAATAGGCCCGGTCCTACGGCACTTAGCGCGATGAGCGCTCTTTTCACCACCTTATTGTTCTTCATTAAAAACTGCTATTCTCGCCCTTAGATTATAACATATTCACTTTCAAACCAATATTTATAAATATACGTCTGGCAATCTCACTTTAGGGAATACACCAATTTACCCGCCACATAGGTACGCAGGATGCGCATCACGCCGTCCTCCATGGTAAATTGGATTATATCGGCCCGCTTGCCCACTTCCAATATGCCCCGATCGTTCAAAAAAAGCATTTTTGCCGGATTCGTGCTGGCCATTTGAATGGCCTGCCCAAGCGAGCAATCCGTAAACCCCATCACTACCCCGATACATTTGCTTATGGGGGAAGCGGCCCCTGCCAAGACGTCCTCCTTCGGCAATTTAACCACATCTGGGGTCAGCAGTAAAGTCCTTTCCCCACGAACATATTCTCCTGGGGCCAGGCCAGCAAGATCCAAGGCATCCGATACCAATATAGTGCGGTCGGCGCCCTTGACCTTATAGAAGCTCCTCACCTCTTCCTTCGTCAAATGAAACCCATCTGCAATGATGGTGGGGGTAATACGGTCGTCCGACAATTGCGGCCATATCGGGTTGTGGTGGCGGTTGATCTCATTGGCACATCCGTTTCCCAAATGGGTGGCGATCTTCGCCCCAGCATCAACTGCGTTTGCAATTTGCACAGCTGAACCATTATGATGTCCGAGCGCAACGACGACTCCGTTGGCGACACATTTACGGATAAAAGGGATGGCCCCTTCCACTTCCGGGGCAAGGGTAATGATCTTGATACCGCCCTTGGCCGCTTTTTGGATCTCCTGGAATTCCTCCCAATCCGGCGTTTTGATATATTTTTCCAAATGGGCGCCCCGAAAGCCCTGGACCGGCGAAATGTATGGGCCTTCCAAATGAAATCCAGGAATGGACCTACCAATTTCCGGATCTTCCCTGGCCAAGGCCAAGATGGCAAAATTTTCTTTCATCCTTGCCACATCATTGCTGATGATGGTTGGAAAATACGACGTGACCCCTGCTTTCCAAAGGGCTATGGTCGCCTTTCTCATCTTCTCCACGCTTAGATCAGGGCCCGAAAAATCAACCCCCATATAGCCGTTTATTTGGATATCGACAAGCCCTGGGCCAGTGTATGTTTTATCGATTTCCGAGGACGATGACATTTCAACGATGCCCGCAATTTTTTCATTTTCAAGGGCAATGGAAACTGGTTCTCCAGTATAATAATGCAACCCATCTATCGTATTGGCTTTTTTCGAACCGGTCATATGGGGTAGTAAGGTTAGTGCCGTGACCAAAATAGTTAGGGTTCTCATCTTGTCTCAATTAACTTAATCTATGGTGGAGGCTTCACCGTTTTTTAAGGGAAGCCCTTTTTCCCGGCTACCAGAAAAACCACCTCCTCCAAAATACAAAAAAGCACCCAACTTGCCCAAAAGGGTATTTCCTATCGGGACATTATTGAAAAGGTACGAACAAAATTCACTTGCTTATCTGCATTATGGATCTATTTAGGAGTTCTCTTGTTTATTTTTTATACATTGTAGGTATAATTTCCAAAAGGTAGTGCATCATGAAAAATATACTTCGAATCCCCATGTTATTGGTTTTTTCTCTAGGGGTATTGGGAATGGCCACCGCTCAGGAAAGCACGAACGACGGATGGATTTCCTTGTTCAATGGTAAAGATCTGACCGGGTGGAAGGTCGGTGAAAATGCCAGTACTTTTTCTGTAGAAAACGGTGCCATAAAAGTTGCCGGCCCCAAGGCCCATCTGTTTTATGAAGGGGAGGTAGGGAACCATGATTTTAAAAATTTTGAATTCCGTGCCAGCGTGATGACCAAACCAGGGGCCAATTCTGGTATTTACATCCATACCCGTTATCAGGAAAACGATTGGCCCACCTATGGCTATGAGGTGCAGGTGAACAATAGCCAAGAAGACTGGCGGCGCACCGGCAGCCTGTACTCGATCCAGGATGTCATAGAAAATTATGCGAAAGACAATGAATGGTATACCGAATATGTAAAAGTGGAAGGCAAACGCATTATTATAAAGATCAACGATACGGTAGTGGTAGACTATACCGAACCCGAGCATCCGAAGCGTGAAGGGAATGGCGTATATAGGGTGTTAAAATCTGGCACTTTTGCACTACAAGGCCATGATCCGGGCAGTATCGTTTTTTACAAGGGTATTATGGTGAAGCCCTTACCCTAATGTCTACTATTGACCATCCTGAAATTTCCGGCCAACGAGCCTATAACAAATGGGAGAACAACCTTATAACCATCATCGCCTTAAGCCCAAACACAAATCCATAACATCAAAAATTTTGGTATGGGTTACAACAACCGAAACAATTTGCCTGAATCCTTTACCCTAGACCTGGTACCGAATGGATAAGCTACTCGATTTAATATTGCATACCGATGATGCCCTGTTGGCTTTGGTCGCCGAGAACGTAACCAAGGCTTACTTTGTTATTTTTATGGTCATCATGCTGGAAACAGGATTGATTTTTTTCCCATTTCTTCCCGGGGACGGACTTTTATTCTCAGCAGGGGTTATTTCGGCTACCACGGAACTAGACATTAATGTCCTCTTGATTATATTGGTAATAGCAGCCATCTTGGGCAACCTAATCAATTATAATGTTGGCCATTTTCTTGGGACCAGACTCCGAAGCAGCAACAACTATTTTGTCAAACGCTTTTTGATAAAACATCTTCCGAAAACGGTAACCTACTATAAAAAGCATGGCAACCGTGCCATAATATTGGGCCGTTTTTTTCCAATAATCAGGACCTATGTGCCCTTTGTTGCCGGTTTGGTTAAAATGGAAAGCATACTTTTTTTAAAATACACGACCATTGGCGCAGTTTTATGGATTTCTTCATTCCTCTTGGCTGGTTTTTATTTAGGGGAAATTGTGTGGGTAAAAAATAATTATGGCTTAATCTTTTTAATGCTCGTCATTATAACTTTGATTCCCTTTTTTTCTACCGTGTTGCGCAACCTCATCCCTAAGAAATAAAAATCGAACCTATACATTTAGGACCTGCCACTAAGTTTGCTCCGCCTGTAGCCGTATAAAAAGTAGATTATTCCTCCCACGGCCATCCAGATTACGAAGCGAATCCAAGTGAGATAGGGCAAGGCAAGCATCAGGGCAAAACAGATCAACACACAAAGGGAGCATACCACTTTAAAAGCGGGCGTTTTGAACTTGCGGGGAGAATCCGGTTGTTTGATCCTTAAGATCCATATCCCAATGGCTACGAGTACAAAGGCGAACAAGGTTCCAATATTGGTGAGTTCAGCGGCCACGCCTATCCCCACCGTGCCCGCTAAGATGGCGACGAACAGCCCTAC